>NZ_JANKJL010000013.1:0-105980 GCF_041414805.1 Sporosarcina sp. OR05
AAGAACAAAATAGTAAGCTGAAAGTAACGCAAGAAAAGACGATTTCTTAGAAAGATCCAAAACATCAAGAACTAACATGAAATCGTCATGAGTGAAAGACTATTAATTGACTGCAAAGTTCAATTTTTCGTATTCACATCTTTAAACAAGATACAACTTTTCAAGGTACATGACAGCTACTCTTCGGACAGTTTGTCAGCCCCTAAAAATTTCCATTATATATTCCATTTAAACGATGCAAGACACTTGAAAACCGTTCCTCATCTAAACAAATGGCATAAATCTTTATTTTGTCGCAATGAAAAATCAAACGCAGCATAATTCCGAAAAACGGCTCATATTCTGCTAAACACCGCATAACTCGTGAAATCGCCGCATACTGCCTACAAACACAGCATATTCCAAAAAATCGCGGTTCACCTCTAAGCAAACCCTTAATTTGTAAAAAGCCATTAGGCGCGAGCTGGGAGCATAGGAGATATAAAACTCCCGCGATCTCGTACATCGGCTCAATAACAATCACGGCATATTCCCTAAAATCGCGGCATATTTCTTACAAACACAGCATATTTCCGGAAAACGGCTCATATTCGGCTCAAACACCGCATAACTCCAGAAAACGCCGCATATCCGCGCCCCATCAAAAATCCCCTATTGCGCATAATCCCCCGTATACTGCACAAGCGACACATCGTTCACGCCTTCAATGTCACCAATCGCTTGAACAAAAGCTGTATTGTCATCCTTCAACCGAATTTCAACGGTCAATTCCGTGAAGCCTTTTCGGACTGTTTTTGACTTCAATTTCGTCTTTAATTTCATGAGCTCAGTCCGTAATTTCACTTCGGCTTCTTCTGTATGGCGGATAATGAGTAAAAACGATTGCTCACGGATTTTGTGTTTGGAGAGCCAGAAGACGACAAGCCCGATGACAAGTGATCCGCCGACGGCAAGCGGGTAAATCCTTGCGCCGCAAGCGATGCCAGCAGCTAAAGACCAAAACATGTAGACAATATCGAGTGGGTCCTTCACGGCAGTTCGGAACCGGACGATACTGAGTGCGCCGACCATCCCGAGTGATAAGATAATATTTGTACTGATCGTCATAATGACTAAAGCGGTAATCATCGTCAGCAGCACGAACGAGATATTGTAATTGTAGCTATAGACAACACCTCTGAAAGACTTGCGGTAGATCCAATAAATGAACATTCCAATTAAGAATGCAAATAGTAGTCCAAAGAACATATCAAAATAGGAAACTGTTCGAAACGCCTCTAATTTTAATACACTATTTTTAAAAAAATCTTGAAAACTCATCTTGTCTGCTCCATTCACACATCATTCTTTAAAATGCTGCAATGTTTTTTCCCTGCATAATACATACTTTGAAATCGAAGACCGGACATGACTTTTCGGGCTAATTAGCATGCGTATGTGCTCTGGTAAGAACGAATCGAATTTCACTTCCATAATTGTCAACTCTGTCGGTAACACTTCTTCCAACGTCAAATTCGGATCGAACACATCATACGTATTGACCGCTGCAGACAGCTTTTTATCAAACGTAATCCGCACATTCCCCCACGTATATACATACGCCTCCCGCCAATAATCGACTATCACACTCGGCCGATAATGGCGGGTCGTGAGGGCGGCGTAAAATTCATGCAGTAAACGTTCCTCCCGTTGCAATAAAAACGAAAAGTCACCCGCCAAAATGGCTGTATATTCCTCTAAACTCAACGGAGCCGATTCCTTACAGACATACTCTCCAAACTTACTCTTGCGTTCTACATTAATAACCTCATTGCTATCGTTATACATCCGAATCCGGTATTTCTCCCGATTGAAAATCCCGTCATTTTTAGTTGTCAGCGCTGTTCGGTGCGGATCGTCAAAATAGAGACTACGAATGTTGTAGCCTTCTTCATTGATGGAATGTTTATCTAAATCCATTACACTGGACAATCGATTCCTTAGCGATAAATAATCATGGATATGCAAATAGTATTTTTGCTCCGTCCGTAATTTACGTCTTTCGCGTCCTAACAATCACTCCACCTCAAATTCTCTAACGCCATCATGGAGGACCTCTTCGTCGTCAACAATCAAATCAAATGCAGTTTGACGATTTCCATGCTCATCTCTTACACTCGACTTCCAATAATAGGTTCCTGTTGGCAACTTAGCAATCTCAACTGTATTCAACCGAAGATCGTTCTTTTCAAACACCACTTCAGTAAATGCTAAATCTTTCGCAACAACAATTTCATAAAACAGTTCATCGTCTTGCAGATCAAATGACAAGTCCCATGTGAACTTCAGCTTCGAGCCAACCGTTTCAACTTCCCCCATATAATAAGGTTTCGGGCGTTCCAAATCGGCATAATACCGTTGTAGACTCGCTTCCGGTGTTTGCATGAGCACTTGTAACTCTTCCTCATAATCGCCTGCATGACTCGGCAAAAACCGAGTATCCGGATAGCGATACAAAAACGGCTCCACAATTGGACGGTAGCGTTCCAGCTGCTCGGCAACACGTTTTTCATTGATAAATTCCGCATGCAATTGTTCAATCTTCGCGGTTAATTTATCCACATTTTCCTGTTGCCTGAAATAGCGGTTTGCAAGCTTCGACACCCAGAAATTGCTAATCCCGTTTTGCCAACTTTGGATCGTTTGAGCTTGTCTTTGCAATTCCCACCCGCCATCATAGTCCCACGGCAGGATGTACCACTTATTATTGTTGATGGGTGAATACAGGAAGAAGTTATTCGCTTCTGTATCCATATTGTCCATCAGAATATTCATCGCCGTCCACGTCAAAAAGTTCTCCTCATCGAAATGCTGTTCCATGACGTCATTAATCGGCATACTTAAATTATTTACATCCTCAAGCATCTTAATGAGCTTGCCATGTTCTTTTCGGCCTTTCACTTCTAAAATCGTCTCGAACTGCTCCAGGTCAAAATCTGGATCTGTTTCTTCTTTAATAAATTCTGCATATCGGTCAAATTCAAAAAACTGCACTTTATACAAATAGCCATTCGGATCGAGCATATGCGCCTTCAAAAACTTCTTATTCGGTTGCTCCACATGTGTGAATAAACCGTAGTCTTCGTAAGCCGCATCCGCCTCACCTCTCGACAAATCCTTCACATACAAATGAATGAACTGCGTCCGCAAGCTCGTCATATTCGGGATTGTCTCCATTAAGTCAAAACTCAACTTATTGCGCATACGGGAAAATTCACTAATGTGCTTGTTTAAGTTGATCGTTTGCTGCCCCATAAATAAGCCCGCTTCGTCGTTCAGTTTAATGCGGAATGATTTTTGCGGTTGGTTCCATGCCGAACGTCCCCGCAGTTGAATTGTCGCGTTTTCCATCGTCGTTCCATAACCGAACATCCCTGAACGCGGCGCACCTTCATCACTAAAGCCTTCCTGCATAATGATCGGTAACTTTTCGCCGTACGTTTTTTCCGTCTTCCGGTTTAGTCCATACCAATCAAGTGGTTCGTCTTTTTGCTTCTTGTCAGGAAGAACTGTAATATACAGTGTCTTGAGCGACTCATCTTCATCCCGCTCATACAACCTTTTATCTTCTAGTAATCGTGTGTCGATTTCGTCCGGCATTGATGCACGATTGGCTTTCGCTTCAGTCTGTTCGTCCGTTCCTTCGTGATCATCCGCTAAACGATCCGGCATACACCCGGCCAGAAACATCGTTGAAACAAGCAATAAGGCCGCAGTCGATGTCGCTTTGCCAAATTGTTTATGCTTTTTCCGTGCGGTCTCCACAGTAATCGGCTGCGCACAAAATGTATAGTAGTCGAGGTTTCGGAGGACGTACAACAATCTTGCAAGTACGAGAAGGACAACAATAGCAGAAGCGATGAACATCCCAAGCCCGTCGAATTCGATTTGCATCATCCAGTAAGTGAAGCCAATATTCAATAGCGCAAACAGCATACTAATGCCGAGCACCCCTTTACGATCATCAAAATACATTAAAATATGCGTGAACATGAAAAAGATGATGAACAAATAGTAACCAAGCGCTAAAATGATGAACAAATCCAGTTGCGCCATTGTAAAGCCGATTTTAGGCAAGAATTTGATCCCTAGTGCAATGGATAAGACGGTGAATAACAATTGAACTTCTACGAGAAACCCAACTTGTTTGATTAACGTCTTCTGCATTTGTTGCTTTGCCGCTTTGATATCCCGAATCGTTCCACCATTTATGATTTGTAAATAATAAATCCTAAACTTCTCATAAAAAGCCGTCTCAACAGCCACGACGAAAGTGACAAATGACGGTAAAACGGTTATGAACGCATAGAAAACCGGCAAATCATAAAAAGGCATAATGCGGAATTGATCGGCCACTTCCCTCCCATTCGGGCTTAGCCAATAAACGAAGTTATGCAAGTAAATGCCCGAGTATACAAAGCACCCCGCAAAAAATAACGAAGAATACTTCTTGAAATAGCGAAGATATTCAAAGAAATAACCGTACTCCGCACGTGGAAAGCGCTGTTCAAAATGGTAGTTTGATAAGATGACAATGACCAAAAAACCGATATCCAAGCTCAATAACGGTATAATCGTCGAATCAATTTCCGTTAACCTCGAAAGCAGCCAACCACTCACAAGTGCGGTAACAGAACCACTGGCAAACCCTTTTACAATACGGACATAATCTTTTAATGCAGATAAAAAGACGCCTTGAATCCACACAATAATAAGCAGCAAAAAGAAGAAGTATGCGGATAGCTTATACAACCATCCAGCGGTCACACCACTTAAAAACAGCGCCCCGATTATCGCCGCAATGGGCAGCATGACAATGAGTGCTCCGTAATAGGCTGACATCAATCGACCATATTTCTTTTCGTAAAGCATGTCAGCCGTATAGCGTGTGAGCACCATCGAAATACCGCTCGTTAAAACGATGGAAAAGATGAAGCAATAAGAAACAGTTGCAATATACAATTCCCAGTCCGTATATTCCATCTGCTCCGTCGCTGTTATGCGTTGCAAGGCGACAATAAGCCCCATGCTCATAATCATCGGTCCCACCGTTGTCAATGAAGAATAGGTATAAGCTTTCAACTGATTTACCAAGCCCTGCTCACGAAACATCTTTCTCAACTCAAAGCCAATGCCCGCCATCTTTTCCACCTCCTATCGTTTCATATACGTTACGGTAATTTCGAATGACCTCTTCATGTTGATAAAATCGCTCTACCCGCTGAAATGCATTTGTCCCCATTTCAAGACGCAACTTTTCATCTTTACATAATTTCACCGCAGCATTTGCAAGTTGTTCATAATGCATAACCGGTACAACAAGCCCTGAAGGTCCAATGCCATCATCCAACCCTTCAAGTAACTCTCTGCAACTACCGACATCTGTTGCAACGAATGGTTTTCCAGCTGCCATTCCTTCTAAAATCGCAAGTGGCTGCCCTTCGCTTATGCTCGTTAGCATGAGCACATCCATCTTGCCAATATAGTCTTTAATCGGCACGAGTCCAGTGAAGATGACGTCTTTAAGTTCTAGAGCATTTACGAGTTGTACACACTCCTCGAAATACGCCTCGTTTTCTTCTGTTGGTCCCATAATGTAGAACACGGCATTCGGCAACTGTTGCTTAATAATGGCAAAGCTTTGTAACATCGTTTTTATATCTTTGATTGGCACAATCCGGACAATCGCCCCGATGTAAAATTCGTTGTTCGGTTTCGTGGACGGCAATTCTACATAATCGGTCACTGAAACGCCGTTAGGAATAATCTTAATCTTGTCTTCCCGGCAACCCAATTCCACTTCGATTTCCTTATTCCGGCTGAAGAGTGTCGTCACGCAATCTGCCCCGTTGTAGGCACTTGAAGAGAGGCGATAAAAATAGTGGATCCACAAATCTTTGAAGTATCCTTTCACCCATTCCGCTTTGATGATTTCCTCCTCGCGCTCGCGTGAATAGATGCCATGCTCCGTCAACAAAAATGGCTTCGCATACACTTCCTTCGCAACAGCGCCGATAATGCCGGCATATCCGGTAGACACACTATGGTAAAGATCCGCTTCAGGTAGGTCCTCCCGGATAATGATGAGCAACGGTAAAATCATTGAGCGAACCGTCCAAAACATTTCAGTGAACGGCACGAGTGGATAGTGCTCCTCACACAACTCGCGCAGAATATCGTAAAAGTCCCGGCTTGTTAGAAAATCGGATACGTTGTTAAAACGTGCACTACGGACCATTCGTATAAAGGCTGACCAGTCCATCTCTCCTTCACTTCCAAGCAACGACTTCACATTGCGTTTTTCCTCATCCGTCAACTTGAATTTACGCCCCCACCTGACCTTCTCTTCCAAATAGGAATCAAGAAATGACTCACGTACTTCAATGAGGTTCTTCGGCAACTCATACTTGAACTGACCTCTTTGCTTTTTCTCCGGCGAAATCGCATAAATGATAAATTCATGCTCAGGCATGTCTTTTATCATACTTTGAATCCAGCTTGAAACACCGCCTGTTACGTAAGGATAAGAACCTTCTGCAATGATACAAATCCTCATTTTGTCACCTACCCAGTTCCATAGAAAAATCATTACTTGTTGCTTTTACTAGAAAAACGCCCTTATCGATTTTTTGTATTGTACAATGTTGCATGTTCCCGATTTTTTTATCCGTACGTAAGATGAAATAATGTTCATCCAAAGTTGTCGCAGTCGTGACCTGAAGCGTGTTTCCTTCTTTTGAAACAACCATCCCGCTTTGCAATTGATCAGCTACACGAATAGCCGCTTCTGAAGACGTAAGGCTGCGCAACCACGGGTAGGTCGTATGCAACCGCGTTAACAACTCTTCAAAGTCTTCATATAGACTTTTCCACGTTTGTCGGCGCCCTCGTTCTTCATCCAACAAATCATCCGGATGAATGAAGTGGGAAAACACACCGATTGAAGAAATCGCATTCGCTTCCACCCATCTGTTGTAATCCGTGTCAAAATACCCCGATGTAGTACGCGGCATATCGAGTACGCCATCTTCCCCCATCTCAAACTCTTGTACATAGGAGCGGTTAAATTGGTCAGGCATATACAAAGAAGCGATGACTGCAAGATTTGGCCAAGCATTGACTAATGCTTTTCTTCCTTCACTGTCAAGCACATTGGAAGGCGGAACATAGGACATCATGCTGTAACGTGGAAATGCCTGCTCGAGATAATTCAACATGGTTTTAATGGACACTTCCATATCTTCAATCGTTTCCCATCGCTTGTAACCAAAATAATCAGCTATTTCTTGATTCATCTGGAGCGACTGATGATTGTACCCATGAACCCCTATTTCACCACCGCTCTTAAGAACTTCCCGTCCATATCGGATTACGTTATGCAATTCCTCATCACCTAAACTCGTAAAAGGCTGTTTGACTTGATCCCCATATGTTTGAATCGCTACTGCTGTATACTTCACGTTGAAGTTGCTCGCCGCTTTAAGCATTTGCGGCCACCATATATCATGGAAAAAAGTCGGAATATCCATTTTATATTCTTGATAAATCAAGGCGTCAATCCCTTGAGGAATGGGTGCAGGAAAATCATCAATGTAGAATAATTTCGTATTAAAAATCGGATAGATGTAATCGGGCGCAAGGAGGCTGATGCCGCCAGCGATAAGTCCTCTTGCGTCCTTGCCAGAAAGATTGCTCCCGTTGAACACCATGAAAGCGCCTTCGCCAAATTGTTTTCTCCACATGAGCGGATTTTGATCGGCCGTCGTTGCCAACAATTCCACTTCTTCATCCAACTCTACAGGGAGCACATCATTGTAAATGAAGTCCCCTTCGTAGCGAGCGCCTGCTTGATTGATTAAAACGTTAGAAGTAAGCGTAATGCCATACTTGCCTTGTAAGTATTCAAAATTTACGATGCCTAATTTTCGATGGATGTTAATAAACGCATCAGAAGGATTATCGGAGCGCATCCAAAACAGATACCCCCCATTTTCGATGAAGTCCAAAATGGCGGGAATTTCATACTCCACACTATCAACAGAAGCTGTCAACAAGACGGCTTGACAGTTCTGTACTTGAAGACTGGTTGCATCCAAATCGATTGTTGAATAAGGCTGTTGCATATAACCGAGTACACGCTCGGTATTGTCTTTAATACGAACGCTCAATTCATCCTCGCTATCATACGCCAAGCAATAATCCTGATGCGTTGATGCCGGCAGAGATTGCTCCAAATTCATCGCCAAATAATCTTCTTTTATTGCTTGATATTGTTCATGTGTCTGCTCATTTACAGTAGAAGTCAACACGAGTTTAGATCGGGTTAATTGCGACACACCTGCCAACAGCAGAACAAACAGTAGTATGATGTATACTTTCTTTTGTAACTTCACATCTCTCTTCATTGTTACGCTCCTTCTGACCAAAACCGCACCATCGTAAGCGCTTCGCTAGATAATTTAATGGGTGAATTCTTCAACCTTTCCAACGTTTCGTGCAGCCGTTGAATTGAACGGGTTTCATAATGGACCTTCATCATCGTTACATACGCTTTCTCACTGTCCGGTACCGCCTCCATATAAGCATGAGCGATCCGTTCAGCGTCTACATAAGATCCAAGTGCCAATTCGAGATCGACACTTTCTTGATACGCCCATTCATGGAGCGGTTCCAATAGCAGCCACTGTTTTAATACCGCACGATATATATAGCGATATTTCAGCAATGTCCGTTCGTCTAAAAACCCGCTCCTCATATAGTCATGCAATACTTCCGCGTACGTTTTCACGACGAGCAAATCTGTCGGATCCTTCTCAAATTTCACCGAGAAATCTTGCAAAGCAAGTTGTAGTTTCCTCTTTGCTTCCATAATTGCGCTCACTGCGTAGTATGAAGTCTCTTTGTCTTCATTGCTAATTGCGCTCTGTAAAATCTCCAAATAATTGACAGTATCTTGTTTCAACATATCAATGAGCACGCGTCTGCGTGTTTTGTGCTCACTGACTAGAAGGGCATCTTCAATCGGAATGACATCAAGTTCTTGTTGGCGCTCGATATGCTGATAAATGCCAATCCTCTTCACTTGATGCTCTTCCGCTTGTCGTGTAATGAATTCTTCAAAGTCTTCCTTGCCCTCACCGATCAATCGTTTCGACCAAAATATCGGCAACAGCCATCCAATACCAGGAAGGGCAGCAATACTGACCGCTTTTAGAAGTCGGTCTTGCCAAGACTTCCGATACAATACAACAATCAGCAAGAAAGATAGTAGTACGTAAATGCTATAGATTAACCAAAACATCTCGTTCACTCCTCTGTTGCTGTGAGAATAATGGAATCGTGTGCCAGTCGGTTGACAATTATCTCTTCATCATCCTTACTCGTATTCGATAAGAGAATGAGCAAATTCCCTGCATAATCCATACCAAGGTAATCCGTCTCTCTTAACTTTGTCGATAAGTATTCGGCAGTAGCACTCGTAGAAAGGTCAAAGCACTCAGTATTCAATAACAGATAAGGTACGCCATAGTCTTCATACATCTTTTTCTTAGAGGTAACGATATCGCTGAATACTTCAGGTTTTAAAATGATGGAATCCTCATAGTAACGTTGTGATTCGGTCGCTGAAATATGTGTGAATGCTTTGTTCAACGCAGATGAGATCAAGTCCGTCGTAATCTTAAACAAGTTTTGGTGATACATCGAAAAGCTTTCAAATGACAAATCGTCAATTGCGATGATTGCGGTCACTTTCTCGTTATGGAAGAGCGGGGCCACCATTAACGGCACATCCTCCCGCAAATGCTCATTCCGATAAATCGCTCCAGTGTTAATGACTTCATTCAAATAGGCATGCTCAGCAACCTTCAACGATTTCGCTAACCCACTCGCGTCATAACCCGAACTGGCCATTAGGCGCAAGTACGTTTGCGGTTTGTTCACGACATAGATTTTTACTTTTTTTACATGCATAATTGATTTCACGACACTAACCGCAGAATTGAAGACATGTTCAGGTTCTAAGCTTTCCAATTCTTTCGTGGCGGCATAAATCTTCCCGTAGCTATCCCCTGCATTTAAAATGCGCGTCTGCAATTCATCTTTTACGTCCCGCACATCCGTATAAATACGGTCGAGAAAAACATAGCGGTTGTTCATCTCATCCAACTCGTACGCTTGCTGTTTGATAATCGTTTTTTTCCGCTCAATCGTATAACCGATGACAAGTCCGACAAATAAATAAATCGCCAACTGAAAGAAGAAGTCCGTGTCATACGTCAGTGAAATGACATCACGCCCACCTTCAAGCTTCTGGTAGGTGAACAAAGCCGTTGACAGGACGACAGCAAGCATTGCTTGACGACTACCGTGCATAATCCCGATGATGGTAATAAAGAACAATTTCAAATCGATCACGCCACTACCACTACTGGGGTAAATGAACGTCAGCCATGTAATTAGACCGAAAGCAACGAGCGTTTCCAATGTAGGGATCGCTTTTGAAAGGATTTTCCTCGCCTTTACGCGGGCTGGTGAAGGCGAACGTTTTTCAGCTTTCAGCGGTTTTTTAGACTCTTTTTTAAAATGGGCTACTGTTTTCGCAAGACCTTCCTCAATTGTATATAACGGCGACCAATCTAAATCTCGCATTACTTTTCGATTATCCAGCACGGAATGCTCAATATCCCCAGCCCTTTTCTCCTTATGAACGATTTCAGAAACTGGCTGGATTTCATTGAGCACTTCGATAATCCGATTGACGGACGTTTGTTCATTGACCGACAAGTTATAAATGCCTGTTTGCGGGCTATTCGCTCCCCGATAAACTGCAAAAGCAACATCTTCAACATAGATGAAATCTCGGGTCTGCTCCCCGTCTCCATGGACAACAAGCGGTTGCTCCGTCAATAATCGATTTGTGAAAATCGAAATGACGCCACCTTCCCCTACCGCGTCCTGACGTGGTCCATAGACATTTGAGAAACGAAAACCGAGCGTTTGCAAACCATATAATCGCTCCCATTTTTCACAATACATTTCACCGCTCAGTTTGCTCATTCCATATGGTGAAATGGGTGCACATTCCATCTCTTCGGTAATCGGAAGTTCCTTTTGGATGCCGTACACAGCCGCAGATGACGCATAGATAAATTTCTTAACACCATATGTAGTAGCAAGATTCAACATATTGACAAGTCCAACGATATTAGAGCCAGCATCCGCGATTGGATTAGAAACAGAATTGGCGACACTTACTTGTGCAGCCAAATGCACAACCACTTCAATTTTGTGCGACTTGAACACTTCTACACATTTCGGATCTTCAATGGATAATTGATAACTTTTGTGCTTAATCGTCACGTTCTCTTTCTTGCCCGTCGTCAAGTTATCGATAATGATTACGTCATAGCCTTCTTGGTGAAAACGTTCTGCCACGTGCGAGCCGATAAAGCCATAGCCACCTGTAATTAAAACCTTCACTTGTATCTCACCTTCCTTTTCAACTCACAAACTGCTGAGACAGTAGTCATCTATAAAAGAGCTTTCATTTAATTAAAAGAGTCAGTAAATGTAAAAAGTAGTATAGACCATTATACTAATGGATTCTTAAAAAACTCTTACATTGGAATTTTCACTATACAATTAGTATATTATCTATCTATTATCATACTTTCGGCGCGTGTTAAATATGCTAGATGACAAAATAAAAGTCGCTAGGACAAATTGCTAAATAGACTGTTCCTCTGCACTCCACTCATAAAAATAAAAAAATGCAGTTGGCGAATTGGCCTTCTGCATTTTTTATCCTAGTCTTCCTACCTTATTCAGTTGTAGTCTTGTTCACGTCAATCGTGACCATCTTACTTGTCATCGGTAGTTTAGCGCTCGGTGAATCGTTCCACACATAACCAATTGAAACGGTTTGGTGGACACCGATTAAATCCGCTAGCGGGATCGCATATTCCACTGCCGTTGCACTGACGGCATAGCGGTTCGTCATCCGATAAGTTGTCACTTTCGACCAATTCCAGTTCGTACCACCCGTGCCGTTGTATTGATAAAGCGTTCCATTTTCGATTAGGAAACTTGATTGATTGGAAGACCAGTACGGCGCTTCGAACGCTTTTACTCCGTTACCAATATCGATGAACAACTGGCCTTTCTCCGTCAGCCGATGACCTTCCACAAGTACATATAACGTATCCAACGTCCTAAACGCTTTAAGACTTCTTACATTCGATTGACTTGTGTGAAGAGCAGGGAACGATGACCAATCATTACCGATTCCATCAATTGTTACGTCCACTAGCTTGGCTCCTATTTCACCCTTTGACGGTGTCCCTTGTTCTGGTTGTAGTTCATCCGGCCACGGCTCCCCTTGTCCAGTCGGCGGATTGCTTGGGGCGTATACGGGTTTGTTCGGAATGTCACCATCACGATATTCAGCGGCTCCAACATCAATCCGCCCACCCTCAACGCGTGGGTTGTTGTAAAAATCATTTCGCATCGATCCGATCACATCCAGCGAACCACGGTTGATCGCAGGCGATTGAGCAGACAAGTAAGGTCCATATCGGTCTATTTCCATAAACAGCGGATCTGCGAAAAGAGAATGTTGATCAAAACCAGTCGCATTTTTAAAAGCAGTCCATGTTTGATAGCGAATCCCGTTGTACCGCCAACTTTTCCCGTCCACTCCATCAGACCGATAATAAACGTTATAGTCAACCAAATTCCCTTTGCCATTCGTTCCACTCATTTTAATAAAGCGCTTGTTTGGGAACGTATAAATGATGTTGTTCAAGAATGCATTGTTCACATTGTAGTTCTGCAACGTAATTTCTGCATACCCTTGCTGCATCGTATCGTTCATATAGAGCGTATTGTTAACGACGTGATTCTGACGAGCCCCGCCATTCGTGGAACTTGATCCGCCCATAATCACCCCTGCGCCATCGTTATGGTGCAAATAGTTATTGCGCACTGTCACATGACTTGTGTCTTTCCCTGGAATTTCACTCGCCAGTTCGATGCCAAAATTACTGTTGTACACTTCGTTATTTTCGACAATGACATTTGTTCCCCCATCGATGTAAATACCGGCAGCAGCACGCACGCCTGTATTGCCATAGGCAGGATTCTGTGAAGTGTCAATATGATGAACGAGATTATGGGCAACAATACCGTCTCGTGCCTGGTCCACACAAGGAGCTGAACACGTTTCATAATGGCCGATAATATCAATGCCAATGTTATTGTTATGATGTACGTGGTTAAAGGAAATGACAAAGTCTTTCACATTTCCGTCAAGCGTTAAGGATTCACTCGACCCGGAAGTTAAATGATGAATCTCATTCCCAGTTATCGTAATAGACGAAATCGGTGTCAATGAATCGCCGTAGACGAGTAGGCCATGGGCATTTCCCTTCGTCGCCAAGTTCGAAATGCTATGGATATCATTATTCGTAATAACAATATGCGATCCGCCCCCACTCACCTTCAAACCCGCCAAATAATCGTGTGGGCTGTCCGACGTGAGTCCGCGTATTTCAAACCCTTCAATTACTACATAACTCGCTTTGTGAATAAAAAATTGGGATTGGTTGCGACTTGTCGGTGTCAAGTTCTTCCCTTCAAGGATCGGCTGCTCTCCTGGATACGCTTGAAAAGTAATATAACCGTCCTTCGCAGAACCCGACCGATGAATCCGAACGAACTCTTCGTAAACGCCTCCCCGCACGAATACCGCCTCACCCGCAACGAGCGTATCCGCCGCCTTCTGAATCGTACGCCAAGGCTCCTCGAACGTACCCGGATTATCGTCATTCCCATTGACCGACACGTAATAAGCATCTTTGGACGGCGCGTCACTCGAATAGACAGAAGGAGACAAATAGACAATCCCGATCATTACTGACAGAAGTGCCGTGAAACTTATTCTGGAGTACCTCAAGAAGCGTTCATCCATTCGGTTAAAGTCCATACGACGCACAACTCCCTTCTGCCCTTATTTGCCATTAACTTTAACATGAATATTTTGTATTTTACAAGATGAGTATTACGGTCAGCATTTTCGATAAGCCAATTTCCATGCATCATCTCCACAATCGCAGCATCCCCCGAAATTCGCCGCATATATTTCTCAATCGCGGCAAACATCCTCCAAACGCCGCATTTCCTCCGAAAACAAGGCATAACCTCTCAAAACAAAGCATAATTCAAAGTTTCGCCGCATACTTGCCACAAACACCGCATAACTACGCAATGTTAATACCCCTCTAAACAAACCCATTAATTTGTCAAAAGCATTAAGCGCGAATGGTAATTCCTGTTTAATAATCCACCCGCGCCAAAAGAACTCCTCATAAAAAGGCAGTACGCGGCATAAATCCAGAAAACGAGGCATATTCGGCTCAAACGCAGCATACCTGTCTCAATCGCCGCAAATTTCCGGCAAACACCGCATAACCATGCAACGACAATACCTATCTAAACAAACCATTTAATTTGTCAAAAGCATTAAGCGCGAACGGTAGTCCCTGTTTAAAAATCCACCCGCGCCAAGTGAACTCCTCATAAAAAGGCAGTACGCGGCATAAATCCAGAAAACGAGGCATATTCGGCTCAAACGCCGCATACTTGTCTCAATCGCCGCATAACCTCGAAAATCGCCGCATAATCCCGGCAAACACCGCATAACCACGCAATGTCAATACCCCTCTAAACAAACCCATTAATTTGTAAAAAGCATTCAGCGCAAATGGAAATCCACGTTAAAAAATCCACCCGCGCCAAAAGAACTCCTCATAAAAAGGCAGTACGCGGCATAAATCCAGAAAACGGGGCATATTCGGCTCTAACGCCGCATACTTGTCTCAATCGCCGCATAACTTCGAAAATCGCCGCAAAATCCCGGCAATCGCCGCATAACCTCTCGAAGTAAAGAGCCTCCTATCCACCAATCCGCCGAATGATCGCCTCCATCTCCTTCTTTCCAAAAATCTTCGGAACGGGATAGAGTGGATTGGCTTCTTGGAGCGCTCGCTTAACCATGAGAGGAATATCTCGCTCAACGATGCAGCCGACAGTTGACGGAGTGTCCATTTTTTCATTCAACGTCTTAATGGCTTGGATGAATGCCTGCGCTTTTTGTTCGGTTGTGTCCGACACTTTTGAAACGCCGGCAGCTTCGGCTAGCGTTGCCAAAGATTCGTGGACAGCTTCTCCGTAATATTCGAGGACATGCGGTAAAATCACCGCGTTTGCAAGGCCGTGCGGGACATTGTAAAATCCGCTAAGCGTGTGCGCGATTGCATGTACGTTACCGACGTATGCACGGGTGAACGCCATGCCGGCCAAGTACGCGGCTTTTTGCATATCGTCTCGCGCTCGCACATTTCCACCGTTTGAATAAGCTTCGTACAAATTATCGAAAATGAGTTTTACCGCTTCAATGCTCCACTGCCTCGTCTGCTTCGTCGTACTTTTGCCGATATATGCCTCAACCGCGTGGGTGAGTGCGTCCATTCCTGTCGTTGCGGTTAGATGGTTAGGCAGATTGACGGTCAGTAACGGATCGAGCACCGCCACGTGCGGGATGAGTGCGGGATCCATCAGTGCGTATTTCTCATGCGTTTGGTGGTTGGAAACGACGCATGCAAGTGTCGCTTCACTACCTGTCCCCGCGGTCGTCGGGACGGCAAAAAGTGGCGGTATGTTATTTCGCACTTTTAAAATGCCTCGCATTGCCGAAATGCACTTCGTCGGCCTGGCTACGCGGGCACCTACCCCTTTCGCACAATCCATCGGCGAGCCCCCGCCGAACGCGATGACACCACTACAGTCCTTCTCATGATACAACTGCAACGCCTCCTCAATCTGGTCGATTGTCGGATTCGGCGTCGTCTTGTCATATACGATGTACCGCACTTTTTCGCGGTCCAATCCTTCAAGCAATCCATCGATGAGACCAGCTGCCACGATGCCCTTGTCCGTAATGATGAGTACCGAAGCAACCCCTCTTTTTGTAATCAAACCCGGCAACTGTGCGACACTATTTTCCCCAGTGATCAGCTCCGGAACCCGCCACGGCAAAAAAGCTGCCGATACTTTCATCACTTGCTGGAAACTGCGGCAATATAATTTGTACATACGAGATTCTCCCTTCTAGGTAGTTATTAGACTACCATAAGGTGATTGACTATTCACTCAGTATTTAGAAAATCCGCAACAACCACTCAAAATCCATTACTCTTCCACATTCTACAAAACTTCATATAGTGCTAATCACTAAGCGTCTAGATACCAGAATTTTGCGTATCATCATTCTTATCGATATACTATTCATATGTATTGGAATTAATTTCCGTAGTGTGGTCGCGGCCACTTTTTCATCAGATTCACCTACATTTGCTTCTCGAGCCATTCGGATATATGGAGGTTTGATTATGAATAAACGCAAATTCAAAAAGTGGCAATGGATCGCCGGGATTTTTGGGCTATTCGCTGTCCTTATCCTTATTTTCGGGATAGCCGTGTATATGAAATTCGCTGACACAGTAAAGGAAATACATGAACCACTCGATCGAACAGTATCGGAAAAACGTGACGAACCGGTTTCCATTCAAAAGCAAGAACCTTTTTCCGTTCTACTGCTAGGAGTCGATGAGCGCGAAGGGGACAAAGGACGTTCAGATACCATCATTGTGTTGACGGTGAATCCAACGACCCAATCTACAAAGATGCTCAGTATACCCCGTGATACGTATACAGAAATTGTCGGCAAAGGCTTTTCAGATAAAGTTAACCACGCATACGCTTTTGGCGGAATTGATATGTCCTTACGTACTGTCGAACAACTACTCGATATTCCTATTGACTACACAGTTCAAGTTAATATGGACAGTTTCAAAGAGATTGTGGATGCCGTTGGTGGAATTACAATAGAAAACCCGCTGGAATTTAAATCGAGCGGCTCAACGTTTAAGAAAGGGCAAATTTCATTGAGTGGCGAAGAGGCATTGACGTATATTCGCATGCGCTATGAAGACCCCCGTGGAGATTTTGGACGCCAAGACCGTCAAAAACTCGTCGTCCAAGCGATTTTACGAGAAGGTGCATCCCTCAACAGTCTGTTAAATTATCGGTCGATCTTCAACGCTGTCGGCAAAAATGTACGAACGAATATGGATTTTGACGAAATAATGGATGTGCAGAAGAATTACAAGAGCGCTGTCGGAACGATTAATCAACTGTTTTTCGAACAAGGTACGGGTAAGACAATGAATGGGATTTGGTACTATATTGCAGACGTAGAGGAGCTGGAAACAATTCAAAATGAGTTAAGAGCCCATTTGGCGTTGTAATCGTTTTGCCAGTTTAATGTTTTCTAGCGGCAAATGTCCTTTAGCACAATACGCAGCTTTTGCAGTTCATATTAGGTGTTTCTGTGATTGGGAACACCCAAAAATCTTGTTTCCATTAATCATCATAAAAAGCTCCACCCTTCCTACATTAGAAAAAGACGGAGCATTTTATAGAACGTAAACCGGTTATACTCCATGCGGGTAGACTTACCCCATCGATACTGCGAACCCACGCACTGTTCTCCATCCATTAGTACGTGGGTCGTCGCAGCATTCCTTATGAAATCAGCTCATCTTCTTTCAAACCAATGCAGCATGATCTATAGGTTCTCCCGCGTAAATTAACTCGCAACTTCAATATCCTTCTAAACAAACCCTTAGTTTGTTCAAAGCATTAAGCGCGAATGGAAATACTCCCTCAAATATCCACCCGCGCCAAAAGAACTCCTCATAAAAAAGCATTACGCGGCATAAATCCAGAAAACGGGGCATATTCAGCTCAAACTCCGCATACTTGTCTCAATCGCCGCATATTCCCGGCAAACGCAGCATAATCCAGGCGTTCGCCGCATACTCACTCAACGACAATACCCCTCTGTACAAACCCTTAATTTGTCAAAAGCATTAAGCGCGAATAGAAATCTCTCCTCAAATATCCACCCGCACAAAAAGAACTCCTCATAAAAAGGCAGTACAACGCATAACTCTCTCTAACACGGCAAACAACCTCTAAACACCGCATAACTTCTAAAATCGCCGCATATTCCCCTCAAACACCGCATAATCCAGGCGTTCGCCGCATACTCACTTAACGACAATATCCCTCTAAATAAAACCCTTAATTTGTAAAAATCATTAAGCGCGAATGGAAATACACCCTCAAGTATCCACCCGCGCCAAAAGAACTCCTCATAAAAAAGCAGTACGCGGCATAAATCCAGAAAACGGGGCATATTCGGCTCAAACGCCTCATAACCTCGAAAATCGCCGCATTATCCCGGCAAACGCCGCATAAACCTTAACTACATATTTCAATAAATAAATATTCCTGCCACTTTAATCATATTGCTCCTTTATTCAAAATATAAAAAAATGGGTGTTGAACTTTTCAGAGCAACACTCCATTATTTGAAGAGTCAAGAAGGATTTAAAAGTGGTATCATGTACCTAAAAGTACTTTCATCTGGTGACTCAAACTTTTCTAACTTTACACCTTTTGTTCTAAAACCAAATCGGTGCACTAGCCTCATAAAATTAAAACACATAAAGGGATCGTACACATTACACTCCATTGTAGCGTAAAGCGTTGGCTCTAGTTGCTCTATATACATATTACCCGCCTTGTCACACAAGTTGGATGGATACTCTTTATTCAGGATGAATCCAATCTCGCCAACCATTGAATTCCCTTTAGATTCCAATGTTCTTATGAAAATGCCTGGTCTAACTCCTAGTCCCAATTTTTTAACCTTCTCTAATTCTGAGGTCATCACAGACTGAAAAGGGTTTATTTCTCTTGGCACTTCATGTCTAAACCATATGAAAAGTACGGGTTCGTCCCATTTAACTAAATTAATATGTTGCTCTTTAGCAGTCACACCACTTAAATATTGTTTTGCGATTTTTAGAGTAGATATCTTTGAATCTACCTCATGGTTCCAATTTGAAATTAATCGTTCCTTCTCTTTCTCGCTTGAATACATATACTGATAAATGTCTTCAATGCTAATTCCAGACAAACGAAGTGAATGAATAATCAATGCGTGTGATACTTGATCGTTTGTATAGATCCTGTAGCCGTTCTCTAAACGTTGTTTGGGCTCTAACAATTTTTTTTGATCATAGAAACGAAGAGTACTTGGTGGCAGGCCAGTTCGCTCAGAAAACTCATTGATTTTCATACCCATTTCTCTCCACTCCCTTTTGCTGTTATGCAGGATAAGACCAAACATTTATGCGGTTTCCATCTAAATCAAAGAAATGAAAACCTGCCCAGCCATTATGGGGATTACCAGCAACTTCGGATGGATTCAAACCATTATCCTTAAGTTGATTGTAGGTTTCATGAAATAACACTGGTCTGACGTCAAAGTAATTCCGAACAGAAGGGTTTGCTTTTTCGAAAGTTATACCTTCAATCTTTTCCAACCATATATTGTCGTAAAACACTTGAGACAGCTGCATCCAATCATATGCATCCTCTACTTGTAAGTGGGCATAATTGTCATTTTGTTCTACTACTTTAACCCCAAGATTCTCACGATACCAAGCGACAGCTTTATTGATATCTTTTACACCTATTCTTACATTAACATCGCCAAAACCTGTTACTCTAGCTTCAGGGAATTGCCCTTCCAAAGATCTATTGTGTACCGCTGTAATCCTTGCGTTATCAAAAGAATGGATATCAAAACTAACTTGTCCAGTAGGTAAGGTAACCATATTTGAAATCTTGATTCCCTCCTTTTCAAAATAGGAAAGGGCATCCTCAAGATTCGTCACTTCAAATCCTACTCTTGTATGTCCTTCAAAATCACCTTCAGATTTTAAATGTTCAAATTCCCCTTCAAAGGACTTCAATGTCACCACACCTAATCTAGGCATTTTGAGGAAAGCCTTTTTTCCGACAGGTGTAACAACACTGTCTAAACAAGTCCATCCCATATGTTTGGTATACCATTCAATCCCCTCTTCAAATTTGTCCCAAGATACCATAATAAATCCGCCGTCCCAACGGAAAGTCATCTGCTCCATCCCCTTTTTGTTAATAGTTTCGGTATGTTCTACCAAATTCATTCTAAAGGTTCGAGTTAGTCGAAGGTCAAGTACAATTTCACATGTTTTTTAAAATAGGTAAATACTATTGATTGAGTCCCCAATTCATTCAATTGCCTTCTCTATAGTGAAACAATTCAGCAAGAAGAGCGTTAATTCGATAGGAATTAACGCTCTAACACCAATTTTCTTATTGATTTATTCCACGCAGTTCCTTAAAGGATGGACTTAGTTCGCTCCATACGTCAAACAAATTTCCATCTAAATCATAAAAAACAAAATTGTTCCCAGCATGTCCACGGTCTTCAATTACACCGACACGGACTCCCTGTGCTTCAAGGGCATTATAGAATTCGATTAAACGTTTAAATCCATCCACTTCGAAAGTCATTGTAAAATGTTCCTTCCCGTGGACATCTGAAAATCTCGCAATCTCTCCTGAACTAGCTCTTACAAGGAAGAAGCTCTGATCTGCAAAATCTAAAATTGCCTTATCTTCATTTCGAAAATTTTCAACTGCACCAAGTTTTTCTTGATACCATTTTGACGACTTTTCAGGATCTGATACAGGTAAGTATGTAGTCCCTACTCTGTGAATAAATGTACTCATTATATACACCCCTAGATTAAGTTCTTTAAAATTCCTCTTAGAAAGTTACAATGCCCAAACCATTTCCATCAGGATCGTACAGATCAAAAAAGCGCATACCGTCTCCTCCGTGAATTTCGCTTACTCTGTAATTATGTTTGGATAAATAATTATGGTATCCGTCAACATCATCACAATAAAAGTTGAATGCAATGTGATTCCGTTCAGGCATTTTCCCAACTTTATAAAGGGTTAAAGCTGTTTTAGTCCCCCCGTCATCGCTAAAACGAAAACCTACATATTGTCCATCGCTGCTTCGGTAGACCACTTTAAAGGGGAAAGTGTTCAAATACCAATTTTCCGAACTTTCCAGATTGGTAACAGGAACAAATACAGCATCTATCCTCTTAACAGATTTCATTAAATCACCTCCTACTTAAATAACGGATGAAAAACAAAAAAAGATACGGCCACTCTTTAGATTTTTTCTTTAACCCAAAAACGGTTATTATCCGGGTCTAACAATTCAAATATAAAATGGTCATCTGATTTATTGATCTTTATTCCTCTGGAAACTAAAAGATGGTATGTAGATACAACACATTTGAAATCATTTCGTTTCAGACCATTCAACATTCGATTCAGAAGGTTTAGAGAAGGTTCTTCATTGGTCCGTTGCGAATCTTCTAAGTTTTGTAGATTATTTCTTCCTCTACTAATCGCTGCTTTCACTCCACCTAGAGTCATGTCCAGCATCTTTGCAATCTCATTTGAAGTAAATCCAAAATATTCTTTAAGCAATAGAGTAGTAGCTTGTTTAAACGGTAAAAGAGAAATTAGAATTTCAACGGATTCTAACAGACTATAATCAACAGTACCCAACTCAACTTCGTTGTTAATTCCTATGATTTCACGCTTTGTTTTCCTAATTGTGTCGTACCACTGATTCGTTGCAGTCTTAAAAATATATCCTTTAGGATTTGGATGTACAGAAAGACTCGAGTGATTAGTCAATAGTTTTAATAAAGTATCCTGGAATAGGTCTTCTCCATCCCAAGGTGTACCCGCTAACATATAGCAGTACTTTTTAAGTTCAGTTAAAAATGGCTCAAAATTATATTCTGACATTAATTCAAAGCTCCTTCTTCAAAAAGGGCGAAACCCATTCAAGGTAAATTAATCTGTCCAAATCAATACTCCCCCTTTTAACAATTATAACCGTTTATTACCACTTAAAAAACAACAAGATTCGGCTATAAAATTCAGCTACTTCTTAAACTAATCTGCTGCGTTAGTTTAAGTGAATAACATATTTTATTACAATAATTACCGCTAATTCAATTTACACCGAACTACTTAATTAAGTAAGTAAGTCTCTTACAAGGAAACAGCTCTTAGATAAAAATCCAATGGTGTAAAGCTACATTTTGATTTTATCTATATGCAATTGTAGTAAATTGTGATTTCAACCTTACACCAAAAAAGCAGAACCCTGGACCATTCCCAAGTTTCTGCCCCTTTCTCATACTCCTCGTTCCTTATTCAGACCCTCCCTCCATTACCCCACGCAATTTCTCCAACAACCGTTGCCGCCTCTTCTTCACACCCGCTACAGAAATGCCTAATCGTTTGGCACAATCCGCCTGTGTATCCCGCTCAACAAACAACCAGTTCAGCAACTGCTTCTCTTCCTCGGCTAGCTGCTCAACAGCCTGGCTTAGACGATCAACCCACCCCTCTTCTTCGGATACTCCCTCTTCAATCCATAACGTCAGCTTTTCATTTTCCGCCGGCATGAATCGCTCCTCCGATCGATTTTCCTTCATCATCTCATCCATCATTGCGCCACGGATGGACCGGTAGGCATAAGGTGTGAAATTCCCTTTCTCCTTATCAAACTTTCGCCACGCCTGCCACAGTGCCACCCTCCCTGTTTGCCTGTACTGTTCATGTTCACGATAAATGTTCAATTGCCGGATATTCGCGGTAATCATTGGCTCATATTGTGCCAACACGTCTTCAAAATTCAACACTTGCTTGACCTTTCCAATCGTGCACGATTCAACTATTCCTAGGTGGCTTCATCATAAGGTGCATTTGAAAGGAAAACCAATTCCAGTTTGGAGCAGTTACGCTAGTAGGAATAGGTGAACGGCTCGTGCATACTACACGTTTGGTCGCACAATAGAACTTGAATCCAAGTATTTTCTTTGTGTCGCGGCCTATTCATTCGTCCCACTCTTTACATACACATTTCTATAGAACAGCATTGTACGCAGCTTTACTTTTTACGACTCGTTTCGTTCGTAGAAATTCTCCAAAACAAGGTTCATCAAGATTCCCACTCCAACTAAAGCAAAAAAAGAGACGCCACGTAATCAATCATCGTGGCGTCTCTTCGTTCTTCAAATTTTTATCAAACCGCTTGGCTTTAACGATTCATGTATTCCTCCGATTCTACTTGTTGGAAAGTATAGTTCAACTGTCCGCTATGTTTACTGACTTCGTATGTTGTACGTTGTTCACGTATTTGTTCCGTTGCTCTAGCAGTCCGTGTCTCAATCTCATAACGAAGTGTGCATGTACGTTGAATCTTCTCTTCAAGCGATTTCTTGCTAATTGGTACAATGATAAAACTTCCCCCGATCAACCATACCTTTGTATGCGTTTTATCGACTACTTCGTAGCTGTGTATGTTGTGTAAGGCAAGCCATATACAAACGGGCTTTGCTGGAGAGATGACCGGAAACCAATAGTGTCCAAGTGTCTCATTCACCATAATCGGCATTTTTTTAATTTTGCCAAGTATCGATTGGGCACCATCTCTTGCTCCACGCAAGCTGGCGCCATAGTATAGTAGCGTTGCGTTCAAGATTTCTTCCTGCTTTTCCTCTACCAACAACATACCATTCCTGGTGAGCACTTTTGTAAACTGTCTTCCGTTCCTAAATTCCGGTATTAATGCTAGCGCATCTTCATCTAATCGATACTTCTTCAGCTTCATATACGTCTCATCCCCCAATTTCTAATTTTGTTTCTTACTTTTTTGAAGTGAAAAGAGTATACTAACCAATAGGTTGGTTTTCTCCAATCTCTTCTCAGGTGAGATCTTCATGTCTGGCCGGACAAACTCTCACCTGGGATGTCTTACGTTATAAATTCCCCAACTCACTCACCCCCTTTTTGCTGCAGCCAATTAATTAAAGCCCTTCGATTGCTATTGCTAGGATCTAAGTAAAAATACGCCTCCCTGCCTTTTACATCTCCCTCAAAACGCGTCCAAACGTCTTGGTCCCTCTCCCAATTGATCGTTGATAGATTCCGCATCCGACGCTGCACCGTCTTTATTTGGTCTTCGAATGCTAGCTCTCCAATGGAATCGACTGCATAACTTGCAACTGCATAGAGTAATGGAAAGTTCGCAAGCATCGATTCATGGAAGTTGCCAATCGCCTTTACCGGATACAGCATGAACAATTCCTCAAACCAACTGTTTACAAGTTCAATATAGTTCTCCTCTTTACTAATACTATCAACATCTCTTTTCGTCTTTTGTCCGGTTTCAATTTCCGCTATGAACAGTTCAACAATTCTCCGAAGTTGAGCGAGTGACATCAGGTTTTTGTTTGCTGGACGCATAACTGCATTCTTTTCTTGTTCCACGCCTGCTTCTTTTAATTGTTCATTCGCGTTCAACAAGCTGTTTGTAACGACGTTAATCTGATCCCTGGAATCATACGCAATTCGTTTGGACAAGCCAACTTTCTTCCCCTTCCGGTTGTGATCGATGTACAGCTGATTCACTTCTTCGGTCGACAAACCTTCAAATATTTGAAAGGGTACTTCAATTGAATCGAGCACGCGCTGCAGATTAATCGCCTCGCTATATTCCACATCGTTGACACTGGACATCCCTTTCAAAATATATGTCTCTAGCTGTAAAAACGCTTTCAGTCGATGGTTACCGTCAATTACCACAAGTCGCGACGGTTTCCCTTCAAGCTCACCTTCCTGACAGCTCGCAACCAAGGGAGGCAAGTAAATATCCCCTGTTGCATAATTCTCGGTAATGTACGAACGCAATTTCCGCACATTTTCTTTCCTTGTCGTGCGCGTTTCAAGCCGCCCCTCCGTTTCCATCTCCATCAGCTCAGGGATTGAATACGTTAACAGCGCTTGTTTCGCATTGAAAACGCTTTCGATTGTCATTTAGTTAGCCTCCTCTCTATCAATTGCCGCTATCAAGCGAAGAGCTGTTCTTTTGACGGCTGTACCGCTAGAATGTCCCGTTATCCGCTTTCCTTCCGCATCATACATATGGGCAAACAGCGGGTCATCGTGCTTCCAGGAACAAACCTTTTTCAAGCAATCAAGCTTCCGAAGTGCTTCGGTATAGCCCTTCTTCTCTTGTCTCACATAATGAAAGACTGTAAATGCAAGCGCGATTTGGATGCCACTAACCCCAGAGACGTACTTCTTCCGATCAGCTGCTTGCTTCGGAAAAATCTGTTGCAACTTTTTAAAGAACTGAATCGCTGTCTCTTCCATTTCAAATTCGCTCTCCGGGAGGATTAAATCGCCTGACATAATGGTCAACTTCCCTTCAAAGAGAGCGACCAGGCATCTTCGCATAATCGTCAAAGAAGTGAGTGCAGGATTTCCGAGCATGAGCCGGGATAGTTCCAGTTCAATTTCCATTACATCCCGCAATTGGTCCGCAACATTCCGAGTCAAACCAATGTATTCATCACGCTGATCATACTTCATGACGATGCCCTGATGGATTTCCCTCCGCTCAGAATTCAAATCAGAGAACATTTGCTTCTCCTCTTTTTGAGATAAATCCAAATAAATTTGAAGCGCGACCGGATAGTTTTCAATTTGACTAAGCTGCCTTGCAATTCTTTCAGCCTCTTTGTACTTGCCCATTTCCTCCAGCTTGATCTTGCTATTCTCCAGTACATTCACAGCAGCAGCCATAGCCGAACACCTGTGCTGTCCATCAGATATATACAAAGTCGTCCCTGGCTCAAGTTCAAATTCTCCATTTACCTCTCGCAGCATCCCCCTTGCAGAGAAGATGAACGGTGAAAAGTAGAAGTATTCATTCGTATCAAGACTTCGGAGGATGAAATCACGGATTTCAGCTCGACGCCTAGGGTCTAATTTCCGTTGCACTTCATGGTCTACTTGGAAGAAAGCACGCAAAGTCCCAAATCGCAGTTGCGTCACCAGAATTTCTTTGTCAAACTGTTTATAGACGGTTCCCTTGAATCTAACAGTAGTTCCTGCTATAGTCATATTTTCCTCCAACCTCCTTTATTACCAACTGACTATATTGTACCTACTAATTCTACGCTTGTCTATTAAATTCAGTTTTTTCCGAACTTTTATCTGTTTACCTGTAACTCTTGTCTCCTTTGGATCTTGGTTCTTTACTGTTAATAGAGGAAGTACTATACTAGTAAGTTTACAAAAATCTGTCATTTCACAAGGTACTTCAGGTATATTTACCAACCCTCGCCCCAAAAGTTCTCTTCGAGTAAGTGAGGAGCTTACAAACCAATAAAAAGGCCTCCCGCAGAAGCAGAAGGCCTTACACAACTTTAACTAGCTACTTAATGGTATACACAATCATACTTGAATTCTTGACGGTACTTGCACCAGAAACTTTCACGTTAATTTAGTAAAATCGAGTGGATATGCATGAAAACAACCTGGCACAGGCACCTATTCTCCGTTAGAACGGAACAATATCACGGTAAATTAGCTGTACAGCTGTATGGGTTTTATCTTTTTTGAGAGAGAGCAATACCGAATATGTCCCCTTATTCCAGTATGTAGCAACACTTGTCTCTTTAATGGGTTGTACGATATCTGGAGTTCCTAATTCTTTTTCTGCCCTACCATGAATAATTGCATGTAAATACATCATTTCATTCCAAGACAGGTTGTATTTCTTTCCTGGATCGAGATCATACACGATCGAGGTTAATTTCCCGTCAATAAAGGAATACGTCAGGTGGGCATTATACTTAAATTTTTCTACTTCATAAATCAGTGAAGTTTTGTTTCCATCAACCACTTTGTTAAGCAATTTTGCAGTTTCAGCTTTTTCAACCTGACTTGGACTCATCGTAAAGTTAATGCCGGGAATTACATAGGTGCCTATTCCAATGTCGGGATATTTTTGCATGGCCCTTGCAATAAATGCCGAAATCTGACCTCTTGTTAATGGATCATTTGGACGAAAAGTCTTATCAGAATAACCGGTTGTAATGTTTGCCTTTACAATTTTTTTAATCGCTGAGTAAGAAGCGGTCTTAGGGTTAACATCTTTAAATTCCAAAGGTGACTCTACACTTAGCTTGAATGCTCTTGCAATGAAAATAGCCATTTGCCCTCTCGTTACAGCTTCATTAGGTCTAAATGTTCCATCTGAATACCCTTGAATGATTCCTGACTGAACAGCAGAATTGATATACCCGGAGAACTCGGAACTTTTTGGGACGTCTTTAAAAGGTGTAGTAACCTTGTCCCCGTTCAATCCTAATGCTCTTGAAATCATTACTGCTACTTCTACGCGGTTAACATGTTCATTTACACCAAAGGGTCCCGATGAGGAAATAACGCCTTTAGTCAATAAAAAACTAATTTCTTTTGAAAAAACGTGATTTGCAGGAACGTCATTAAAGACATTTGCCGCTGCTTGTTTATTGCCGAACATCGGAAACACCAAGAACATTACGAGTAACGCAATCATTAATTTCTTCAAGTCTTATCTCCTGCTTTCTCTAGTACTACTATAATAGTACATTATAGACAAGAAAAAGGATAGATTGGAAAAACTCAGTATCTAATTATTTTGACGATACGTTTGCAAGAAACATTAAAATTCTCCCAACCATGTATCCCTTTCGACCACCCCCATCTATATAGAGGGTAAAGGGGGTATTCACATGACACACTACTTAGCGCAATACACGAAATTCGAGTCGATTGAAGAAATGGATGCGGCGGCTGAACGGCATATGAAGCGCCACTGGGACGAGCTGACGAAATCGGATCGGCAAGTGTTCGATAACATCCGTCGTTATTCGGTCAAATATGGCGCAGCACACTTAAAGCACGGCACGATCGAGGACGCAATCGGCAAATCGAACACAACGGTTAGGCGGGCGATTCGTAAACTGACAGCGCTCGGCATCATCGAAAAAGTGCCCTTCATCCGCCCTGTGATGAGCGGGCTTGGCGCAAATATTTACATCATTTTGCCGTTTGATGACCAGGGGGGAATGAACGACCGGGACACAGTGGACAAACCGCATGACTGCAAGGAAAACGAGGAACTTTCGACAGATGAAGCCCTTCTTCCTAAATCTTCTTTAACCCATAAAGTTCTTAAGAACACGTCTCTGCTCGAACCGTCTACGTTATCCACAAGTCTGTTCAGTAGAATGAAAGAATTGCTTTCGAACACAATTGGAGACACGAAACTAGCCCGTGAATTTTTCGGCATCCACAAATCCGTATCCACACGTATGTTGAAATTTGAAATCTATCAGCATGACCACAAGATTTTCGAGGAATTGGCCTACCGTGCACTCATGATCACCGTCATGGCCACGAAGAAAAAAGCGATCCGCAACTTGCCCGGCTATTTCAAAGGCGTGCTGAATCAGTTGGTGGAGGAAAAGTATTTTGAGGAGATGTTTATGCTGTTTGATAAACCAATTGTGTATGACTTGCCGATGAATGTACGGGGATGAAGGATTTTTGACGGTCTCTTAACAAACGCTTTGTGCTAAAATGAAGCTAAAAAACGGAGTGACTTGAATGAAATGTACAATTTGTGGAAACAGCCCGTCGCGCGTACAGTTTAATGGGCAGCCATTTTGTATGGATTGCTATAATGCTATGATGGCGGAAGAATTCGAAGTGGATCTCCCTAACCTTCCTAAAATATTTTCGATGGACGATGTGAATGGGGTTCAACGTATTTTCGAAGTTGAACGCCAAGTCATGAGCACCGCAATTGTCTTAACAGCTCGCGAACGATGGGAGCACGGCTATGAATTTGCAGTGGATGGAGAGCTACAGGCCGATCAACATGCATTGTTCGACCGACTCAAAGAAAAGACCAAACAAGGTCTGTCGGAGACTTATGTAGCAACCGGTCAGTTTCCAAACGGCATGCCATACACTTCTGTCAAAGGCAATCAGTTGAGAGGCGTGCTTTCGTATCATGAAACCGACAGCGAAGGACCGCTCGTTATCATTGACGGCAAACCCTTTACATGGATTGAAGTCGGTCATCTTTTGCAGGCATTTGAAGGCTTTCAAGTGAAGATTGAAATGAAGGATATAACGGATGCGTGGGACGAATGAAGTCCTCAGGTATTCGATTAAGATAATTTGTATGGATATGCAATCAAAATATACAAACACCTCAACTACAACATTCAATTATTATGAATTTTAGTTTGTAGCCGATTAACTGAATTCAACCTTACACTGGTACCCCAAAAATAATTCTTTAGGTTCGCAAAAAAGTCCCGAATTAAAATGACAACAAACTTATCCAATTGAGCGGAGTGAAAAAGATGTAGGCATTTTTAATTGTCAGGGAAGCGTTTTCCTTATTGTAGTGCTCCATTAGCTCCGTCTCCTCTCGAATGATCGGCCGTATGAAAAAAGCCAGGTTCTAGAACAAATTCAAGTTCTAAAACAACCTGGCTCTCCTAGACTACACAAGGATACAACTTTCACTGCAACATTTCCCTCATTTTCTCAATTTCCTCTTTTTCCAAGTGCGTCACTTCTGCTATTAAATCCGTTGGCATTCTCTTTCTTAACATTTCAACGACCACTTTTTTCACGCCTTGTTCCAAGCCTTGCTCCAAGCCCTGCTGAACACCCTTTTCCCATTCCAGATCAAAGGCATTCTTAATTGTCGGGGAAGCGTTTTCCTTATTGTATAGCTCCATTAGCTCCGTCTCCTCTCGAATGATTGGCCGAATTTCGTTTGATAGCTGTTTCGTATAGGCTTCTGACAATTGTAACAAGTAGTCGATAAAATGAAAAACGGCTTGCACGGCGGTGCGGGAGTAATGTGTCAAAAACATTCATGTTAATCCTATCAATTCATATAAATATGCACTCAATAAAAACAAACACACTAACTACAGCGAATCAGTTTTATGTATATGCTATTGTAGGGAATTAACTGAATTTAACCATGCAGAGGCACTCGATTTCAAGTAAGCGACTGACGCGAGAATTGTTTTGTGTGAATCATTTTCCATGCGAAGTTATCAACCCGAGCATGTCGTGGTACGTATTTGTAATGCACTTCTTGAATGCTCTCGTCACGGCCATGTGCAACTAAATCGGAAGTGATGTAAACAACCCCTTCGTACTTATTCATCTGCGTTCTCTTTTCATTTGTTACAACCGTAATTAGATCTGTCGCTTGTGCACGTAGATTTTCAATCAACGTTTCCGTTTCCGGATAATCTCCCCAAATAATCGCATTCGTGTACATTTCCATATCCCCTTTGATGTTTATTTGCTTTCTCATCCCATTATACCACTACTAAAGCAAAACGGAACTATATTGTATAATTTTTTAGAATAAAATAAAAATTATAGTCTAATCCTGACGATTCCGGTTTACAACAAACAAGTTTTAGGGACATGTAATTGGAGTGAATCAACTGAATTCCACTGTACACAGGCCCTGATTTAAAAATTATAAAAAATATTCTCGCTCCCATGTATCCTTTTCGCTAACCACCATCTATATAAAGATTGAAAGGGCTGTTCACAATGGAAAGGGGAAGATGAACATGAATCAAGGTTGGATTAACATGCAGGGATCACTGATTGACAAGCCGGTGTGGAGGGAGACAACAAACGAAGAGAAATCGACGTTTATCACGATGCTAGTGTGTGTGAATGATCGCGAAGAAGAAGGGGTTTGGAAAAATGAAACGATAACCGTTAAACCGGGACAGTTGCTCACAACTTTAGGAGCATTTGCTAGACAGGTCCACTACTCAATGACAAGTGAGAAGGTCAAGGTTGCTTTAGAAACACTTGCTCGCTTAGACGTTTTGAAGTATGAAATACATGGACAAGACTTGCTCATTACAGCTTTAGAGTGGAACCGGTTTGACGGTGGGGAAGCATCGAGGAGACAACGCTAAGCTTATGGGTCTTCTGCAAGTACGGTGAAATATAAAAATACGAGGAGTGTGTATGATGAATAACAAATATTATGGACATTTTAAGTTCGAGAGTCATAATTTTGTCGGTGCCTGTGCAAGAAACATTCATGTACATTCAGCCATTTTGTATGAATATGCAATTTAAAAATACAAGCACATCCACTACAACACCTCAGTTTTATGTATATGCAATTGTAGTGAATTGACTGAATACAACCTTGCACAGGCACCCGATTTACTATCCCCTAGGTCGAAAGAAACATGGTAATATAGAACTGAATACGAAGTACGGCCGGGGGGAAGAAGTGTGAGTTTAGAAGAACTAAGAAAAAAGAGGACGGCGTTAAGTAAGGATACTGACATCACATTAAATAACATCACTACAATTGCTGAAGAATCTAATCGAGTGGCATGTGTGGCGAATCAAGCAGATAAATATTTGCGCGAATTAACGTTTGAATTTGAGAGCCAAACTGGGCTAAATGGGGTAGATTTGAAATTTTTATTCTTTGCTACTGCCCTTCAATGTGCTAGACAATATTTGTTGACTCCATTTCAAGAACGTTTAAATGACAAAGATGCAGCAAAAAAAGTGAAGAGCAATCATCCGAAAGAAACGAGTAATCGGATGCATCAATGGTACTGGCCAACTATTGAAGAAATCCAATCAAATCCTGTCCCATATGATGCGATCTATGGTTCAAAAGATTTTAATTTAGGCTTTAGCGGGCATAACCATCGCCATAAAACACTTGGGCATGATCCTTTGCTTGGATGGATTTTTGGTCTTTCCAATATTGTAACCAGCACACTTACTACATGGGATTTTCAATCGTTTCATGTTAAAACTGGCCTAACAGCTAATGCACATCGACGGGATAAAATTAGCAATAGAGCAGATACCTTGAAAGTCCTATCCTATACCAAAGATCGCTTTCTTGAAGATGGGGTAGAAGGAAAAAAAGCTTTAGAAATTGCTTTATTTAAACATGCTAGCCACTTAAAATCTGATCAGTATTCGACTGCAGGGTTACCGATACCAGCTATTAGTACTTTTTCCCCTCAGTTATCACAAAAACTAGCTGAATATGGGATAGATATGGGCAACGTCGCAACAGTAGGTAAACAAACGTCGCTGTCGATTTTGATTAACACTTTGATTGCCACTATACATGGCTTGTATTATGACCCAACCAAGTATTCGTCGTGGTCACAATACGAAGTAAAAACAAGGAAAATACTAAGCTATTCGAATCTAATTGCTTCTAGTAGCAACCTCATCTATGTAGGGCTAAGTAGAGATGTTAAAAAACTAGATTTTGGTGGTCTTGCCGTCACATTTTACCGATTGATCTCTGATATTGACTTTATCCAACAAGTGAAAGATGAGTTTGTATTTGGCGGCTTCAACGAACTTATTCGAGGGAAAATCTAACATTTAGGAGTGAGCTACTGTGGGTTTTAAACGATTTATGAAGAAAAATTTTGTTCCATTTTATAATACAAGAGACATGATAGATAAGGTTCAGACATACGGTTTGGTTGATGGCATTAAAGAAAAAATACGTGAAGACTTTTTAGAAGATACCCCTGTAACTAGCCATATATATAATGCTGGCAAACATGAAGGCAAGATAGATGGTTATAAAAAAGCCTCTAGAGAATATGAGGAAAAGTTGCTCGCTCAAGCAAATGCTTTTCTTAACCAAAAGGAAATATTTGAAGGGCAAAAGCAAGAATATGAACAACTTCTTCAAGAATACGAAAACTATATCGATGAAATGAATGCAAAAGAGCATCTAACTAGTGAAGAACAAGATAACCTTTTACAAATCATTAGCATGGAACGAAAATTAACAAAGTTGGTAGTGTAGAAGAACCTGTATTTGTGACGGTGCCTGTGCTAGAAACATTCACATTAATTCAACCAATTTGAATGGTTATGCATGAAATACTATAAAACACAACGCCTATAACATTCTGAAGTTATGTGTATGCAATTGCAGTGTTTGAATGAATTCAATCTTGCACAGGCACCCGATTTGATACATTAATTAGCATTTAATTCTGATTTAATTTCCAAGGGACTAACCCTATTACTTGATCGGTGAATAAAACAAAAGTGGTTACTTTATATACTTCGTTATCTATCGACTTAATAGTAACATCTTCAAGTATGATTGCCTTAGTATCCATATTTCCAGGACTATAAGCAATTTCTTCTGTATTTCTCAACATAATCCCTAAATTCGCATCCGCAATTTGATACAGACTGACAGTTTCTTTTCTTTCCTTCCTTTGCTTAAGTTCTGAATAAAGCATCTCACTAGATTCAGACGGTAGGCTTTCCACATCTACCTTTTTGCCCACAATTACACCAAAGTTAGTGAAGTAAGTAAAATAACCAATTTCCTTTTCGGGAATTTCTTCCGCCATCATAGATTGAGAAATTAATAACGAGCGAATCAAGTGTTTTTTTATATCATGCATTCTGTCCCCTCCCCATTTACATCAATTCGCCAGAGAAGGTGTCAGTTCCTCTTTTTATCACTCGTATGTATCATTTTGTCGGTGCCTGTGCCAGAAACATTCATGTTAATTAAACCAATTTGAATGGTTATGCATGAAATAATATAAAATACAAAGCCTACAACTCTCTGAATTTATATATATGCAATTGTAGTGAATTGACTGAATTCAACCTTGCACAGGCACCCGACACTTTTGTCTACCTGCTTATACAAACAATGTTGCAAGCGCTGGATGCCTATTTCCTGATGATTATCTTTGTGATCTTTTGCTTGATTGCAATGCTTACAGCGTCGAGCAGTGAATTACATGGTTGGACATCTCTATTAATCAAGAACGTATGGCTGGAAAATTCAATGACAGATAAAAAAATAGCAGGTTATCGTCACCTCTCTGTTTGGATACTGGCACTTGTCATTTTTGTCATCGTCTCGATTGCTTTACCGATGTCCCTTTCCTTGCTCTTCTTTTTCGGGAATCTGTACGCAGCTTTGATCCCAGCTGTGCTGTACATATTGATTATGGAACATCGCACCGGACCTGCCCCTGCTATAATCGTTGCAATAGGTTTTGTCGTAGGAATTATGAGTCAGCTTTCACTCCATTCCTTCTTTTCAATTTGGGCAAGCTTTTTGGCGGCACTCCTACTTTCTATAGCGTCTTATTTATTCAATATACAAAGATATAAGAGAGCAGCAGAATAGGCGTAGCTTTACGATTGAAATATAGAGCGGCGACTTAAAAGAAAAGACTGTGCAGTCACCAATCTTCATGGTGTTTGCCACCATCTATTTCGGCGAAACTAATCATCATCAATGCTTCGTCCTAGGGCGAAAAACAGAGAAAATAGAAATAGCAGACCGTCAAGGATATCCCACTTCCATGGCGGTCTGCTTCTCTTAATCACGCGCGATCTTTGTGTTGCGGACTCACTTCTATTCGTAATGACCTACATTCCTAGCGTTGCCCACGCTTTCCTTTCTCAATGTCAAACTTCTGCTATGTCTGCGAGAGAGCCACCCGCCCATAACTCAAGTCTAATATTTGACAATTTTGTTCAAAATTCAAAAGCTAAAAACCCGCACCCATAAAACACATCAGTCATCCAACTAAAGCCGCCTCCCTAACCGCATCCTCCAGTTCCACCCTATACCGACCTGCCTGCTCTTCTGTCCAGTTGAACTCTCGTTTCAGGAATTGGCAAACGGCTTCTTTATGGGCTTGCACCCATTGGATATCAAAGAACAAAGCCCCTGTCCGCCTGATGAAGAAGTCAGATGGTTTATAGATCAGTTCGTGGTCAATCGAATAGCGCAGTTGCGCGTAGACAAGGGGATCCATGTTTTCTGCTTTTGCTGCACTTTTCCCGTTTTCGTAATGGGAGAAAACTGCATCGACATTAGATCCGTATCGATGGATCAGTTTTTCAGCCATTTCTTTTGGCAACCCGAGCTTCATTCCTTTCTCCACTTTTTCGGTGATGAATGTATGGAACCCTTTTGCACCGCCGACATCTCCCCCTGAAATCGGCAGATGTTTCGTCCGGGAGCCGGGGTAATCCTTTCCTTGCGTTTCATTCAATTGTTTGACAACGACATCCATTACGTGTTCAGCCATTTTGCGGTATCCGGTCAATTTACCGCCGGCGATCGAAATGAGGCCTGACTCGGAGACGAATATTTCATCTTTCCTTGAAATTTCAGTCGGGGATTTTCCATCCTCGTGGATTAACGGCCGCAATCCCGCCCAACTGGATTCTACGTCTTCCGGTCCGATATTCACAGAAGGGAACATGTATTCAATTGCCCGTAATATATAGTCGCTATCTTGCACAGTCACTTCCGGATGGGCGATGTCGCCTGTGTAGACGGTATCGGTCGTACCGACATAGGTTTTCCCCTCTCTCGGAATCGCAAAAATCATCCGGCCATCCTGACCGTCAAAATAGATCGCCTGCTGCAACGGGAACTTTTTTCCATCGAAAACAAGATGGATCCCCTTCGTCAATTGAAGTGATTTCCCTTTCTTTGAATGATCCACCTCCCGTAACGTATCTACCCACGGGCCGGCAGCATTGACGATAGTCGATGCCTTTACTTCCACCACTTTACCGTCAATCCTATCTTCGACTTTGACACCGACTGCCTGTTTATTTTCATAGATGAAATCCACCACCTTCATATAATTCAATGCAACCGCGCCTTCCTCTACGGCTTTCTTCATAACTTCGAACGTTAAGCGCGCATCATCCGTTTTGTATTCAACATAGTAGCCAGCGCCTTTCAATCCTTCTTTTTTCAATAAAGGCTCATGAGCTGCAGCAGCATCCGGCTTCAACATCTTTCTCCGTTCACTCTTTTTGACACCTGCCAGATAATCATAGACCCGCAGCGCAAGATTTGTTGTGAATGGACCAAACGTCCCTCCTTTGTAAAAAGGCAGCAGCATCCATTCGGGCGTTGTGATATGGGGCCCGTTTTGATAGACGATTTCCCGTTCTCTTCCGACTTCGGCTACCATTTTCACTTCAAGCTGCTTCAAATAGCGCAACCCTCCATGGACAAGTTTCGTCGACCTGCTCGAAGTTCCTGCCGCAAAGTCCTGCATCTCCAGTACAGCTACTTTCAAGCCCCTCGTTGCAGCGTCCAATGCGATACCCGCCCCTGTAATGCCTCCCCCAATGACGAGTACATCGTATGTCTGTTCCTCCAGTTCGTTCTTTAATCCAGCCCTGTTTGCATTTGAAAATCGCATGATCATCCACTCCTGTACGTATTTTGTGAATAAAAAAAGAGACCACGAATCATCTCCATTTCCTGAACGGAATATGGAGTGAAGTGGTCTCTCGAGTTCTCTACCAAATTTATTAACTTGTCTATAGAATATCATGAAGCGCTCTATTTTCAAAGCATTACCGCTTCACTTAAAGGCCCTCGCAGCAGCAACCGCTTTTTTCCACCCTGCATACAACTCTTCCCGTTCTTCTTCAGAAATCGTAGTTGTAAAGGTCGTTTCTCCTTCCCATTTTTGCAAAATCTCCTGTTGGTCTGCCCAATATCCGACAGCCAAACCCGCTAAAAATGCAGCGCCAAGCGCAGTGATTTCTTTAACAATCGGGCGATCGACAGGTACGTTTAAAATATCGCTTTGAAATTGCATCAGGAAATTATTTGAAACCGCCCCGCCGTCAACACGGATCGACCCCAGTTCAATACCCGAGTCGGCAACCATCACTTCAAGCACATCCCTCGTCTGGTAGGCCAATGATTCAAGCGTCGCCCGGATGAAATGTTCTTTTTTCGTCCCCCGTGTCACTCCGAATACGGCACCGCGGGCATCACTGTCCCAATAAGGCGTTCCGAGGCCGACAAAAGCGGGGACAACATACACACCTTCGGACGAACTGACGTTTAACGCATACGACTCACTATCCGCGGCGTGGTTGAACATGCGTAATCCGTCACGGAGCCATTGGACGGCAGACCCGGCAACAAAATTACTGCCTTCAAGTGCATAGGTCACTTTTCCATCAACAGACCATGCAATCGTTGTCAATAAACCATGCTTGGACCGGACGCAATCTTCTCCTGTGTTCATCAACATGAAACTTCCTGTGCCATAAGTTGTTTTAGCCATCCCTTTTTCAAAGCATGCTTGCCCGAATAATGCCGCTTGCTGATCGCCTATCACACCCGCAATCGGGATCCGATGACCCGAAAATGGATAATCTTCCGCATAACCGTAGATTTCCGATGAAGATTTCACTTCCGGCAGCATGCTTGCAGGGACGGACAATATATCCAACAGTTCTTCATCCCATTTTAATTCCTTAATATTAAACATGAGCGTGCGGGAAGCATTGGAATAATCCGTGACGTGGGTGCTGCCACACGTCAATTTATAAACTAACCATGTATCGATCGTCCCGAATAGCAAATCACCTGCAACAGCTTTTTCCCTTGCCCCTTCGACGTGATCTAATATCCACTTCACTTTCGTACCTGAGAAGTAAGGGTCGATCAGCAGTCCCGTTTTTTCAGTAAACAGCTCACTGTATCCATCACTTCGCAATTGCTCGCAAATTTCTTCAGTCTGTCTGGATTGCCAGACAATTGCCTTATGGACGGGATTGCCACTATTCTTATCCCAGACCACTGTCGTTTCCCGTTGGTTCGTAATGCCGATTCCTGCTATCTGTCCAGGGAGCACATCTGCCTTGCGCAGCACTTCTGCTATACAGGAGAGCATCGAATTCCATATTTCATTTGCATCTTGTTCGACCCATCCCGGTTGTGTAAAGAATTGTTCAAACTCCTGCTGTGCTGTTTCAACGACCCTGCCTTTTTTATCAAACAGGATCGCACGTGAACTTGTTGTCCCCTGATCCAGGGACAGTATGTATTGTTCCAATCTACTTACCTCCGCCCGTTGCAAAAGTAACGCCTATAAAAGGAGCTCGGGACCCCACGTCCCTCGCTCCTTCCGAAAGGGTTTAGAATATCGTGTAAAGCGTTGTATTAGCTATTGTCACCATCGTCATTACCAACGTGTTGATAAAAGCGCCTACATAGACGTTGCCCGTAACCTTGAACAGATACCGGTTGAAGATGGCAGCAATCATCAAAATCGGTACAAGGCCGATTACGATAATGGAAGACAGGGATTCTCCCGGATAACCTGCTGTACCCGTTATGAACAACAATCCATACTGATAGATGAGATAAAGTGCCAAACCGCCAACGAAGTGAAGGATTGAAATGGCATAGCCTTTTATACCATCGTATTTTTCCCCCGCTGTGTTCACGTTGACCGACATGCCTACGATGAAATAATAAACAAAGAATAGCGGTGCGTATTTCAGAAGTGCGATGAAATGGTGCACTTCGAACGTCTTCACTGCGACTGTCCATAGTCTGAAATCCACTTTGAACAATGCGTCTACCGCAAACAAAATGCCAAAACCGATGGCAGCTGCCAGGATGGCTGCCGCAAGCGAAGCGGCAATCGTTTTAACGTTCGCCTTCACGCCATAATTCGCAACTGTAGCACCTTCAGATTTCTTGGCAACATAATGGTAGCAAATTGTCACCATCAGCATGACAACCGCAACATTCAGCGCCCAGTAGACAATCGGGTTGACCGTAGGCGCTCCGAAAAACGGCGTTGTTTCAAGGAACTTTTCCTGACTTCGCAAAAGTACATATTGAACGACGCTCAACACCAACACAAGAAGCGATCCTGTTTTGGTATTTTTGCTGTTGTTCTTCATCAACGAATAAATATAGACGATCGCTGACAGGGCAATGAAGATCATGCTCACTTGTCGCAACAACCTCATGCCTGTTACGTCTCCTCCATAGAGCGACGAGAAGAACAGCGCCGGGAATAGGCTGACAAAGACGATGAGTAAAAATCTCATCAACTTCGATGCTTCCGTCTTCGGTTCGTTCATTGGAATTGTTTTTGTCGTATAAATCGATTTGAAGAAAGGCAGTTTAGCCAGCAGTAGGATGACTGGGATGAAAAGCATAAAGAATCCGATCAGCGCGATGAAGGAGGCGTACTCTTTAAACATCCATGATTGACCAGTCTCGCCGACTTTTACAAGATCGTTATAATCCGCAAACGCCATATCATAAAATCCGATTGCATCCCCTGTAGATTCCTTCGAAAAATGATTCCATGGATGTGTTTCATTCGGCTGATAAATCACCCTTTTGCCGCCATCCACTTCATATACTTTTCCTGCTTCAGGATTCTCGGGATTGCCAAGGAAACCTTGACCTTCTTCCGTTCCGACATAGTTCTTCTTCACGACTGGTTTGCCAGCCCCCGCAGCGGCTGCATCAAAGAAGAATTCATCATATTGTCCGGCAACTTTACCGGATAACCTCGGTCCATAGGCTTTGTTAATATCCTCTTCACTAAGCCCTAACATTTTAAGCCATTGGTAATCCGAACCCATCGTAAGGGAAGTGAAGATTTTCCTCACTCCGGATTCCGCGAAATCGGCTTCATCCAGTACGACTGCGTGTGTAGATGAAAAACCGCCCATGGAATGGCCAGAAACAGCAATTAGCCCATTTCCGCTTTCATCTTTCAGCACATACTCCTGATCATACATATACTGAACGGCATCATAGATTGCATGAGGCCAGAAAGAGAAAAACGGCACTGGTTTCTCCATCGTTCCTGTAGAGTGTCCATGATCATACTGATCCAATGCCAACACAACATACCCTCTTTTGGACATCTCGATTGCCTGCGCATCCTGCATTTCCCCCGAATTCAAGTACCCATGTGTCGCAATCAGGGTCGGCCTCGGCTGCTGATCTGCTCCTTCAGGTTTATATAATAGACCGGAAAGCTCCCCTCTTGGTGTATCGAAATAAATGCGTTTTACATCGACATCTCCCCCGGAACTATTAAACTGGGAGGCTGCCGCACTTCCGATTAAAATCAATACTAACGATATGACCAACCATACGACCGGTTTCTTGAATCTGTTCATAATATCCCCCTCTTTTTTCGTTTTTCCCGCTTAACGTTCGACTTCCTTCTAAACTATACGTCTGCTTCAATGGACAAATACATAGTCAACTACTAGTAGATCCATCGCCCTTATAATGAAGCCACCCCCAATTGAACATTGTTATAGCGGACGAAAAAAAGACACATTAAACCTCCCCGGTAAAAACCCCGAGGAAAGCAATGTGTCTCATCATCTCATCACTAGCTATTAACTTATTGACAGTATACAATTCTTTGAAAGCGTTGTCAATTCACTTTATGCATAAACTCCTGCACAATATCCCAGACCCTTCTTCCTAGTGGCATGTCGACAAGCCCCATATGGTAGGATAGAGGCAGGTAGTATTTATAAATTAAAAGCTACCATATATAAAATTATCCAGGAGTGATAATATGGGCAAAAGGATCATACCCGCGGTACGCAACATGAAAGATTTTGATGACGTGCTCAAGACCGATCATGAACTCATCATCTTTTTAGAGACCCGCCTCTCTCAGTTGGAAAGCACTGTCAAATACGCCAAACAACATAAGAAGAAAGTGCTGATCCACGCAGACCTTGTTCAAGGATTGAAAGTGGATGAATATGGGCTTGAATACCTGATTCATAACGTCAAAGTCGACGGCATCATTTCAACGAAATCCAAAGTGATCGCCTATGCAAAAAAGCATAATATTATCGGAATACAGCGCCTGTTCGCATTAGATAGCCATGCCCTCAACCACAACTTGAAGATTTGCCAAAAGATCAAACCCGACTACATCGAAATCCTGCCTGGTGTAATTCCTGAAATCATTCAAGAAATCTATGACGAAACAGGGATCCCCATCATTGCCGGCGGCTTAATCCGCACCCAGATAGACGTGGACAACGCTATCAATGCTTCCGCTTACGCGGTGACGACTTCTAATAAAGAATTATGGTAATCACCACACCCTCTTGTCATAGCCCGATTATATCAATAGTAATATATAGTTAATAGTTCACCACAGTGTCAAATGCCCAATGGCTGCTCCATTCATATGCATATGATCGTCATGTTTCAATTTGCCTTTCAACTATCAAGTGAAAATAGTAAAGGATGGATGAATGAAAGGAATTAAGCAAATAAAAAGAATTGCGTGCATAGGCGTACTATCAGCGGGGCTAGTACTGTCCACTGGGTTTACGGGGCATGTAGGGAATGTGTCAGCCGAAGAAAGTGTGAACTTGAAGACTGGAGATATGCATCTTCTCTATAGTGTAGATATGATGTTCCAACCTGCATTTTTCAATGTCGTCAATGGAAAGTTTGAAAAGAATAAATTCCATTACGGTGCACGGATTGAAAAGCATTTCCAAAGTATAAATCAACATCCCACGGGCACTGGTTATGCAGCAGGCGTGAAACAAAAAATGACAGAAGACAAACGGTTCGAAAGTGATGATTCAACGTTTGGTAAAGACGATTACTTTGAAAAGATCGAGTGGATTGAACGAAATGGTGTACTCTCGTTGAGTATCTATCCGAAATTCCCCTCCTTTATAAAAGAGGATGGTAAATTGGATGAACAGCGTATTCAGCATTCCTTCGAGTTAATTGAAAGCGAATACGGAGTAGATGAAAAGTGGAACAACACCGATTCAATGAAGGTGCAATATGAATGCCATGCATATTTTGCAAGAGATCGTAAAGTGCCGTGGAATATCGAACCACACCGAACAGAGTCACGGTTTTCGGAGACGGTATTGAAGTCATGCAACCCGTAGATATTCCAACAAGTGCGCCTTATTTTTGTTTCTGAATAAAAGACAAAACTACACAACCATCCATTCTCACGACTGATTCGTGGGATGGGTGGTTGTTCATTGTTTTCGCAAAGTTATTTTTTCACGCAGTATCCTTTCTGACCCCTCCCATTTATATAGAGGATAAAGGGGGAAATAAAATGACACACTACCTAAAACAATACGCTAAGGAACGCAGTGCCAGGCACCAATTCTTCAAGGCCGTATGCAGCTAGCTCTTACCACCTCATCCTTTATCCAATTAATAAATACTCTACCGATTCGACTTTGAAGTACTCTGAATTGTATTGCTGCCTAGTTTCCAACACTGATCAGAACGAAAATTGGTTTCAACCACAATAATACAGAAAATGTGCCAAAGTTCAGCAAGATGAAATATTTTAATGTAGTCCTGGCCCTTCATAACTAGTAGAATAGTAATATGTACTAAAGGCGGTGAAAATCATGTGGATAGCAATCACTTTAGCAATCCTCTTCGTAATAGGAATTGTTCTATATATGAAAATCAGACGTACAAATGGATTCGATTTCAGTAAAGAAATTGAACTTCCAACATACGAAATGCCATCAGCTCAGGATATATCGCGGAAGCTGTCAGTGAATGACAGCATTTTTACAATAGAAGGGAAGGAAAACCGTTTCATTATTACTAAAGATGATCGGTTCGAATTTCTAGTCGAAAATGGATTGATTGTCGCTTGCAAGGATTTAAATAGGCATGAGGTATTCATTTATTACGAGGAAGTGAACAGTCAATGAGCATAATCGATAAACTTGCGAAAAAAGTACAGGACAGCTCCGGGGAAACGGAGCGCCGAGAACTAGTAGAGGAAATGAAGGACACGCACGATAGGCACGTTCGAAATATCCAATCGAAAGTTGAACTACTCAACAAAAGCATTGCGCTATACAATCGGGTCATACATAACATAAATGACGTGAGGAATAGAAAAATCTCCAAAAGACTTTCTTCACTCCATCAATTCCTGAATCAGTTCGGCCAATTAAAACCGCGTGAAACCTATCAGGCGGAACATGAAAAACAATCATTTCACCTTCCGCAACAAGCATTCGTGGAAGCAGAGCAATACATCGGTGATATAGACTGGTCCAAGGATTTCGTATTCAAGCAATCATTTAAGAAAGGGTTCTTCGGAACGAAAAAAGAGAATCGCAAATCCAATCTAACAATCATCGGAAAAATTGGCGAATACAAAATCACTGCGGATGCCCAGTTGGATTACTTAAGGATTGAAAATGAAACAGTCCAACTTCAAGAAGAGGTAGCCAACATATACGTATCTACGATTACTGGCATTGACGGTGTCATCGAAGCAAAAATCATGCCTGAACTGGAACTTGCCCATGCTTTTCTCGAAGCGGAAGAAGTCAAGAACCACCTCATTTCGAATCGGAACATCCCACAAGTTCTTGAAAAAACGGATGTAAGCCTGCTGCAAAATACACGATATCATCATCATTATCAATTCGTGAAAAACACTTTCCTATTTTACGTACTATCCGAAAAAGTGTACAGCACACCAATTTTGACCAATCTTATGAATCAATCGGCTACAAAAGAAGATTACTTTTTGTTGAAAGGTCAAGCGCAAGAGTTGGCCATTCAAGGGGACAAGCTGACAAATATCGAAGAAAATGACAATAGGGGGAGCAACTTATGAATGTAGCAGAGTTGCTGGAAGTGCGGAACGTGCTCGCCGTTGAACACCGAAATTTCTACTTGAAGACGATCAATAACCTCAATGAAACGTATAAAGATGAATTGAACAACGATCTTGGCTATAACTTCTTTGTTGCATGCAAGGACGATCTGCTTGGCCAATTCGTAAGACGCTTCTTCAATACGAGTGACTACTATTTGACAGTCGATCAGCTTTGGCAACGAATTTCGACGTTTTCATATGAAGATGATTACAATCCTTTATTGACAGATGAAGGCTACAAAAAATCAGTCATGAACTATAATGATCCTTCCAGAAACAAACAGTGGAAATCGACGACGACTAAATGGATTGATGAAATAAATGAAAAACATACAAAACTCGTTTACGATGAAAAACGATCCGGCAACGAACCGATGTATGGTGAGGACGGAAAAAAATATTATGACCGTACAGAATATAAACGGACGCAGATTAATCCTGATTCTGATTTCATGGAAGACGAACTGACTGGCGCTACCGTGCGTAAGGACTCACTGCAGGGCGATCATATCATTCCCCGAAAAGGCGCAACCGCGAACGAACGGTATATGAAAGACTCCTTCAATGAGAATAAAGAGAAGTTCTATGATTCTCGTTCCAATATCCAATATATAAACGAACGTGCCAACAATGTGAAGTCGAATGAAGTCGATGTAGCGGCCGTCGTGAAAAAGTGGGAAGAGACGAAAACCGCTGAAAGCCGACAGATTTTGGAGGAAACCGGCTATCTGAACAAAGACGGAACCGTCAACAAAGATGTGAAGAAACAATTGGAGAAGACAATAACTGCCGCTGAGAATAAAGAGAGCCAATTCAAATTAAAGCATGTGGATTACAAGCAAGTGGGCCAAGACTCCGCAAAACAGGTGGCTGGTGCTTTATCGAAGATGGTGGTCGGACAACTGATCTACTACGCACTCCCCCCTATCGTCTATGAAACACGGCGGATCATCAAGGCGGGTGTAAATACGCTTGATCAATTCTTGGAAAGCTTTGAGCTTGCCATCAAACGAACGATTAATTATGTGGCTGCAAACATGAAGAACATGTTCAAAAATATTTCCAACAGCGCTATCAAGAAATTCGTAAAAACCTTTTTCGATATTTTATTAAGTTTGGTGAAGCATACCGTCCGCAGACTGCTCATGATCGTCAAAGATCTGGCGCTCGCGGTCATCGATAGCATTCGAATCCTCTTCAGCAAAGAGGCTACAAAGGCGGAGAAAGCAGATAGCATCGTTAAGCTTCTCGTGCTGACGATTTCCAATACAGTCGTCATCATTGGATTGGAGTTGTTGGAGAAAAGCCTTGGACTCCCCTCATTTGCCATGGAAGGAATCGAGTTGCTAGCGGTCATCCTAGTGTCGAATCTAGTCACACTCCTATTGCATAAAGCGGATTTATTCGATGTGCAATACGGATTAAAAACAGAAAACTTGAAGCGGCTCATCGATGAGCATCACATCAGCTACACGATGCATGCGGATGAACTCATTGAAGCAGCAAACAATAAATCGGAAGTCATCCTCTCTGCACTCAAAAACGACATAACAGAAATCCAGAAAACGTTGTCGACCAAGGATGTATACAAAGACGATTTGTTTACCGAACTCAATAACATCAATGACATATTCAACATGGATATCGATTTTGACCGAGAGTGGGAAGACTTCGTAGCAAAGGGGATTTAAATATGATTATCATACTCGGTATAATAGTGCTATTCATTGTCTTCAGAGTCATATGGTCACTTCTGAATAGCAGATAAGGAGAGTAGATTTCGTGGAAACCAAGTACAACAGCTCCCAATCGATACAAATCGATTTGGGAAAGAAGAATGGATTAACCGAAACACAGCTCGACATTTATCGCGAAACCGCCTATTCGGGCGAACAAATGGAAGCAATCCGCGTAAGCCTCCAAGAAGGGGTCAATTCCATTCAGCTAAAGCAATACTGCAACCCGGCAATCGACTATAAAACGTTGCGCATCATAGGCTGGGCACTCAAAAACAAATTCACACAGGACGAAATCCAGCAAGTGCTGGCAGCGGAAGAACCGTTTGCGGTGTATGAAGATATTCTTGTGGAGAAGGAAGGGCACTGAGTTTTTTTCGCACAAGCCCCGTATGTAGGTAAAGTACCAGGCACCCAGTGCCCAGCGTCTTCCTCCCTTTAATGAAAAAAAGAGCCCTCAAATGAGGACTCTTTTAGTTGTTATAAAGAAACTTCTATATGTGCAAAGTCTTGATAATCGAGTTCATTTACGTCAATTTCATGAGATCTCATAAGGTCAATTAGAGTGGCTACTTTCATGGAAACTTTAGCACTGAAAACCGGCTCTTCAATGTTATTATTAAAAACTTTACAAGGTACGTTTTTTACAATGTATTTCTGATCACTATCCAAAAACTCATAGTCTTGTGTGTAAACAGGTTTATTGCCAACCAGCTAATGTATTGACCAGGTCACTCCCAAAGTAAGGTTGGATTTTTAGTAACACAATCAATGTGCACGTTTGTCTTAATGGTACCTCCAAATGTGTGATTGGAGCCGAATGCGATGTGAATGGTATTGTACGCTTTTTCATCTTCAAGTATATTACCAGTTAAACGGGCTGCATGGTTTGTCCCTATGCCGAGTTCACAAAGATACCGTCCATCTCCATCGCCTAACAGTGTGAGCAACGTTTCTCCATCTGTACCCGTCGCATTCACGAGACGGCCATTTTCGATCGTCAAGACAACTGGATATTCAAGTAAGCCTATACCGGCAATCGAACCGTTGATTTCAATCGTTCCTTCTGCTTCGCCTTCCGGTGGAGCTATGTAAGCTTCACCTGATGGAAGATTTCCTGATGCACCCGGTTCCCTGAACACGCCTGTGCTTGGTACACCGTTTCTACCTTGTACAGGAATGACGAGCTCATAATTCGCTCCAGTACGAATGGTAACCGTTTTAGCCTCTGTTAGTTTTAGCGTCATTTCATTCGTTTCTGCTTCTACTTTGCTGTAATCTGCTGACATCGCACCATGTAAAAACATATCTTCGGTAATACCGGGCATTGTGATCACGCTTATTCCTTTAGCGTTTGCATTTTTACGTGCCACCGTATGTGTTAAGGAGTGCTTCGTTAAACAGAAGACGAGTTCATAATTCAGCATTTCATTAGCTGTTTCTTCTGGAGGCTCTTCACCCGATTTTTCACGATCTTCCATGCAGTGATTGCTGACTTGCCAACCGTCATCCTTCAACGCTTCTGCAAATTTCCTCCCTACTTTTTCTGTACTTCTATCCATCAACACTAAAATACGCACATTCTTTTCCAGTGAAAAGTTGTTCACCATTAATGCAGCAACTGTTTGTTGGAAGTTATTCATTGTTCAACATCCTTTCGTTTCGATAAAAACACACTGTATAAAACTAACAATAACGCAATGAGGGTTCCAATACCAACCGGTTCATGCAATAGAAAGAACCCTAAAAGAATCGTCGTTATCGGCATTAAATATGTAATCGACAGGGCAAAGATGGCGCCCCTTGATTTCACAATATAATAATAGAGGAGATTACCCACACCTGAATTGATTGCACCTAACATAAAGAAAAAGAAAATATTTCGAAATTCACCTAATCCTCTATAGCTTGCGGGTTCCACGAACAACATAAGAGGGGCTGCAAATAATGTCCCCATGACCATCGTAACAAATGAGAGCGTTACGACAGAATAGCCGTGTAGGAATCGATTTGTTAAAACCGCAGACAGTGCGTATAAACTAACAGCCAAAAGCAACATAAGCGCACTGGTGAATTGAACGTCTCCCACAGAAGAAGAACCAAAGAGGAATGCAATGAATATGCCAGTGAACCCAACCGCTACACTTACTTTCTCCTGCTTTTCTACATGCCCTTTCATTACAAACAACGTAAGCAACACACCAAAAATGGGTCCAGTCGCATTTAAAACAGCGCTGACCGTCGTATCCAAGTGGCGTAAACTACTGCTCATAATTATCCAAGGTACACCCGCACTTAGCAGAGAGATTCCCATTAACAAGTGGATCTTTTTCCAAGATAGTTCCTTGTAGCCTTTCCCGATAATTAAAAGCGGCATTAACAGGATAGCTCCGAAAAGACATCGAAAAAAGACGATGGATATAGGATGGAATTCGGGCAAAAGTAATTTTGTGAAATAAAACGTAGATCCCCATAACAAACTAAGAACGAGTAATGCAATCGTTGGCAAACTACTCCCCCCATCCATAGGATTTTTCTCAAATTCTATAGAATCCTAAAACAAGCAAAACAGCAGGACTCCTCGCTATTTGCGCGTCTATTGGCGTCCCAGCTGTTTTGCTGATATTTATCTTCTGATAGTATGTTTTATTCAGCGATATACTCGGCAATGACCCTTGAAACGAGTGTACGAGGTAGTAGGACAGGCAGCCCGCTTCCTTTTACAGCCTCCGATTTATGTTGTTCATTGTATCCCATACAATCCAACACAATTAGATCAGCACCTTGCTTTTGTAGTGCACGGGCTGCGCCAGCAATATCACTTTCCTCATATGGCGAAGCAACCTCGGTAAATATCTTCAACTCTTCCTGTTGCCATTTCGAAATCAATGTCTCACGCTGCTCTTCAAGTGGAATGATGAGTCCAAGAGACCCCGAAGGCAGAAGTGCGCTGACGGTATGATTTAGCACTTTATCGGGATACACAATCGGTTTGTTCGCTCTTAAAGTCGGAAAGTCTCCTGTGCAGAGCATAAGCACGATATCAACTGTCTCTTCAAGCGCACTCAACTCCGCTTGTAACAAAGGCAACAATTTGCTCTTGCCTATTTTTACGGATTTTCCGTCACGCATCCTTGAAATATAAGTTGTATCAGATTCATCTGGTGTAACAGACTGTACGGTTTCATTGGTTAGGCTGTCCAACCCACCGCTCTCAACAATCGACACCCTTTTCCCAAGAATCGATTCTATGGAAGGTGTTACATCTGTGCGCGGAGATTGTCCAATTGTCAAAACGCCTACGCTCTTAGCTGACATTACTTGTCACTTCCTAATGTTTGTAAATGTTTCATGGAACCATAAAGTTTCTCCAAGAGGGCGAATTCCTCTACGTCATAGAATTCGATTTCACCTCTTGTAAACTCTTTTGCAATTTCAATTGAAAATCGAACAGCTTGGGCTATATCCACTTCATGACTTGCACCAGTCCCGCTGCCAGGCACAGCTGTTTGTGCCGTAATCGCCACACCGACTACAGGAGCATCTGTCGCCACTGCTGGTTGAAGAATGCTATTAATATGATAAACATCATTGCCATACGGTGTAATGTCTTGGGTCGTTACCGTAAATGTCACTGGAAGTTCACCCGTTGTCATCTCCATAATACGCAGTAATTCATCAGCAAATTTCAAAATATATCCTGACTTCACTGTTGGTGAAAGGGCAATTCCACGATGATTAAATACACGATTCCCTTTCGTTGTATCAATCGAAACGACCGCATCCATTTCAGGAACGACTTCATATTGGTTCATCGTTAAAATATCAACTGGCGATCCCATGAAGTCGACCGGCTCGTGCGGCTGCGTCGGAGCGGTCGGACAAATATGAGTCGTGACGATCACATCTCCAGGCAACCGATCCCCTTTAACAGACATGTTCGCAAGTTTCAAAGCGATGGCTACTGCTGCCGCAGCTCCGTCACCGTCCGACACAAAGCCAATACGCTGCGGGCGGGCTCCTAGTCCACCCAACCGGCCGACAATACCTAATGTGCGCGCGTCTCCTCCGCTTGACTTGCCTTCCGTCCCTTTAATGACAACTTTTACAAAGTCGGTAGAACCCTCTTGTCCCGCAACCGTTTCATATGTTGCTGTACAATGTTCAAAACCATCAAATAGACGCACTACCGATTCTCCGTTTGCATTCACGTCATCTAGCAATTCAATAACTTCCATTGTATATTTTAACGACATTTGTTCATCATCCTTTTCAAATAATACTTTTATTCACAATTGGTTCAATTGCTTGCAGTAGTTTCTTATTGGACATCGTAGAACTTAGCTTCAAGTATTCTTTCGGAACTGAGATGACTGCGATTGCAAGACCTTCTTTTAACTCCGCACTCACTAAAGGCATTCCGGTTTCCGCATCGAAAGTCATGATGAGATCTGGAAACGTCCCTTTTCGTTCTCCATTCATTTCCGCTGTCATATATTCGTTCCAAAATGTCAGCTCCAAACTGTCTACTTGAACGAATCCTACGTCAAACCCTTTGATAGCCTTTAATTCAAAGCTGCTGATGGTGCCAGAATGAATGACGCGTCCATGCAAATGGGATGCAACAGCTTCAATTCGTTCCGGTCCTTCGGGTACAGAGAAGAATACGTCTCCGAGTTCAATTGCTTGTGTAATTCCTCCGACAGCAGCATGCTCTTTTACATACTCTACGGACACGGGATTCCGGCAAACGGCAACCATACCACCCGCCTCGACGGAAACGGAACGAACTATATTGGAGGAAATATCAAGCGTACTGGTCACTACCCCTTCCACTTCCATTGACCCTTTTCCACCAGCGAAAGCCTGAATCGATTGATACCCTTCGACTTCCGATAAATTCAAGGAGCCCATGGAACCGGTCGGATGCGCTCTTCCATTACACGGTGCATCGAGGAAAGGAAGTCCTGTTGCAGCGGCTTGAAGCCAACCATTAATTGTCGTTGCTGCTCCATTTTCATTTGTCATCAACGCTTGAATCGGTCGATCAAATTCCTGTTGCATCCGCTCTACAGTTGAAATGAGTTGTTGACGGTCTGTATATGCCGCCTTTGCAGATGGGGCTCCGACAAGTGAGACACATGCCACATAATCCGTATCCTGCAATTCGTCTACTGTGATGAGCTCAGGTGCCCCGATTGCAAATGCCTGCTCGGTCTTCGCAAGGCCATCATGAATCCAGCCACCCCCTCCTCCACCTAAAATACAGCCTCCATACACGGCTTTCATTGCATCTACTTTTGTCAGTTTTCTTCTTGTCATACTAAAACCTCCATTATTTCGCTTTCCATAAAGAAGTGAAGAAGCTATAAATTGCATCCCCTGCGATAAACCCAGCGGCCATCGTATACATCGCATTTTCCGCTTCCTGTCCTTTTACTTTCAAAACGATGAAACGGATTACTATCCCCGCAATAACAGCCCATCCGGCAATCGGATTTACAATTAATAGCCCCGTCGCAAACAAAATCCCCATCTGACGCTTAGGTCCACCTATTAACTGAATGATTGCTCCAGGAATGGCCCATAACAGCAAGAGCATACCAATGTTTCCACTCAACCCACTGTCGATAGTCGCAGCATACACATGATCGACAGGAGGAACGAGATTTTGTGAGAAAAAGGAATTATGGAACAAAGAAACCATGGCAATAGCGACTCCAAAACCGATTAATGAACTTTTCAATTGCTGTCTTCGGCCAAATAGTTCCATCGCCATCTTTTGGTCTTTCCGTAAAATAGCGCCGGATTTGAAGTCATACCCCAAATCTGCAAACGCCGGTCCTGTTGCCGCTGTAAAACCTGTTAATAACGCTAGAGCAACAGGCGGGAAGCCAAGCAGCATACCGAGCAGCAGCGAAATGAGCGTGACAGCAAATGCTGGAAACCAGCCGGAATGCATGGCAGCAATCCCGACAATAATCTCACTGGCAAGTGCAGCAAAGGCAGCAAAAACAACAAACATGACAATCTGGAACACAGACATGTCGCCAATAATTCCGCTTATGACAGCTAAAATGGCAGCCGCTAGCAAGTAAAGAACAAATCCAATTCCAAACCCTTTCTTGATATCAGCGTCAGTACGTGAATTGATATGCTCCCCTTCTTGAACGTCGCCTGGGTTCTTTTCTTTCCTTGACTTAACAAGCACTAAAATGAATTGCAATAAGGCAACGGTTCCTGCCCCGATCATCATGCCGTGGGGGATATAATACGCATTCAAGTCAACACCGAACAATGAATCTGAGTAGCCTCGAAGCAACAAACCGATCCCGAACATGAGCAAAGCCCATATGTTTCCGATAAAGGCAACTCCGAATGCCGACATGGCAACGCCAAAATGTGAACCGACAATCCCGCCTACAATCCCAATCCCTAAGAATTTAGCTTTGGATCCACCTTCATCCCCAGCCTTCAATGCCTCAGCGGTGGCAACGCCAGGCGGCCATGTTTCATCTGATGAAAACAACTTAGAATCAAATACCTTATACAAGATGAAAACATCAACTAATAGGGCAAGTCCCGAACCGATCAACATCGGAATAATTAGTTCCGGCATTCCCATAACAAAAGGAATTCCGATGGGAATCAACAAACTGTTCGCAGCCCCAAACGTTGCAGCTGAGATTGATGTTTGGATTAAGTTCTGGTTTTCGATCGAACGGTATTTGTAAAACATCTTCATCGGAATCCGAGCGATCAACATTGCAATCAATGCCCCGACAATGGAAGTGTTGGGCGTGATCCCCAATGATGTAATCAGTTGCATACCGATTATTGCGCCAAAAACGGAAATGATGATTGAAAATACGATGAATGGAAAATCAAATGTCTTAGTGTTCATCCTATCTCCTCACCTCTTTTCATGAGTTCGTATACTTTAGCTTGTGCCTCCACTAAGTCAATTACTGGAATATCGATATGTGTAACCAAGTAATCTTTCAACCTGATTGTGGAAAAGCCTGTACAAGCGAATAAAATAACATCAGCCCCGTCAGCGATAGCGTCCCGAGCTACGGCAAGCAACTTCTCTTTCGCATCCGGCGACACTAAATCCGTTGTTTTTCGTAACGTCGGATCAAACCGATACGAATGGAATCGATCTTCTAATCCCTTTTCAATCGTTAGTAGAACTTGGTCCGTAATCCCAATGACAGCAACGCGTTGACCAATCAGACAAGCCGCCATGACACCACAGGCACCTGCACCCAATATCGGAAAATCAGTCAAAGCCCTTAATTCGTCAAGTCCGGGGTCGGCAGCGCAACTAATTGTGATGGCATCAATATCCCCCCGTTGCATGAACTCATCGGCAAGAGCGATGATTTTAGGAATGGCAATCGTTTCCGACTCATCATCATAAATACCGTTTGGTTGGTCTTTGATACATTTTGTAATTGTCTTTACTTGATGGGTTTCCCACATTCGTTTTCCATGTTCGAGCAACACGTTATCGTCATCCGTCGTGAGCACTCTAATTATTCCTAACATTCCAATCACTCCTTTTAACTGATTATAAATATTTAAATTATTCTTTGTAATGCAAGAAGTGTGAAATAATAAGTTCAAACTTTTGCCCATCTTTTCTATCATCAGATGACTACACTTGGAGAGAGTCACTAGACTTATGTAAATCGTGATTGCCAAATCCATATAAAAAAGTCGATGAGAAGATAGTCTTCTCATCGCCCTTTTAAAAATATCATTTATTGACTTGTACAAGCATTCATCCTGATAATTGCTTGATTTTCAAACAAAATTGAAGGATAAATCTGCTCTCTGCATCATCCATATTCACATTCAGCAATTCCTCTATCTTCTGCAATCGATACGTAAGCGTCCGCCGATGTATGAACAGTTTTTCAGAAGTCTTGGTCGCATTTCCATTCTCATTCAAATACATTTGTAATGTATCCAAGAGTTCTTTATTCGAGCCTTGCAATAGAGGGCTTAACAATGTATTCGCATAGTTTTGTACATGCTCATCAGCCGTCAACCCAATTAGGATTTCATAGATTCCTAATTTATCGTACGTATAAAACGTCTCGTCCTGCTGTAATTTACGGCCGATCTCCATCGTTTTATCAACTAAGCGGATAGCATCGTCCAACAGCCGGCTATGTCCTAATAGCGGTCCCGCCGCAACAAATAGGTCATCGTATACTTCGTTCACTCGTTTACTTAACTGTCCTATTATCATTGAATACTCGTCTGAATTACACTTGACAACTGCATAGAAGTGATAATACTTTTCAAAGATAATGACTGAACGATCCACTAATAGACCAGTAAGCAAGGCATGCAACTCTTTTAAGACGAGGCAAGAAGGATCGAGTAAATAGGGAGATGAAGATATAAGTTTTTCTGTCCAATTTGCTTGAAAACGTATGACAAAGTATTCTTCTTCATCCTGCCCGCGAGACGAAAACTCTTCCAATTGCTCCAAATGCTCGATCCGCTTTTTCTGCAAATACAACTGCTCATTCATGAACAGTTCATTCAGCTTCGCAACCAACGTCTTCAATTGACTGGACGACATGTGAATCGAATGAAGTCTTTCAACATATGAAATGTGAATCGTAGCAAAAACTTGCTGATTGGATACGAGCGGCAAAATGAGACAATCACGGAAGCCTTCTATTTTAAGAATTGTCCGGTCCCGGGTCGCTAAACTTATCTTCCAATCATCCAGCACTTCAGAGTAAGAAGGATATTCCGGCTTTGAGAAGAGTGCATCGGACTTTCTCCAGCCGTTCGGAAGAAAGTCTTTTGAAGAATACATAAGCGCCCCTTCCATATCCTCTATATAAACAGGACTGCCAACGATATCATTTATTTCATCCAATGCTTCCGAAAGGGATGCGTGGCTCTTTGACTCAAATTCAGCAAAAGGATTGTTCACGCTATCCACTAATTGTTTTTCTTCATAGAGCTTCTCATATAACGGGGTAAGCACATTGATATACGAAACGCTCTTCGGAATAACGATAATCGGAAAATCCTTCTCATTCGCAATCGCTATCATATCAACCGGTATCGAATCGACAAAACGGCCCAGCTTGATCACAATCCCGGCAGCTTCCTTATCAATTAACGTCTGCACAATCTCCACTTGCTTCCGTTCATCATGCCGAATGGAATAAAACGCAGTCATTACGAGGATGCCTGGCGTCACCCAACTTATCACTTCGGGAACCTCCATCACTTCAATAGAAGTGATTTGACGACCTACCCCTCCATGCCCGGCTACAATCGTACTATTCGCCAATTCACCAATCTTTATGGCTTCTCTAACATCCACGTCTCCCCCACCTCTCCATCGTTACTTAAAAAGATATTGTTCCTATCATAGCATTATTTTGCTAGCCCCTGTAGAGGGGGAATGTATAACATTTTATTCAAACTAAAAAAAGAATTGGGGGAGATGGATAGAGCGTCTAGTGGGGGACTTGTACTAGATTACAAAAGAATCAAAAGAACTGTATTCCTGTGTGAAGAATTCGTGCATATGCACATTACTTTCATTTAAAATAATTTTGTCGGTGCCTATGCCATAAACCACTAGCGTTGCACCACAGTAAAAAAATAGATGATTTATATAAAAGCTACAATAAAAGACTTGAAGAACGACAAAAAAACTCCTAATGTAGGTAAGGAAGCGACGACTAAATCAGTTCCCTTACACTACAAAAAGGAGTAAGCCATGAAAAGTGTAAACCCTAATTTAGTCTTTCGTCAACTCTTATCCAATTTACCAGATAGTATTTTAGCTTGTCCTTTAATGAATGGTACGAATAAAATTACTGACTTCTCAATCGTAAAACTCTTTATTATGGCGAATGTTGCACAATGGCATAGTCATCGGGACATTGAAGCAGGAATCCAGTCAGACGAGGCATTTAAGAAAGAGCTTGGAATTGATTTTATCAGCTATTCTACAATTAGCCGTCGTCTGAATGGATTAGATACTGAACACTTAGTTGATCTCTTTAACCGTATTGCACGAAGGTATTGGCAAGTAAAAGGAGTAGCTAAAGGAATAAATTCTAATGTTGGAGTACTAAAAATCATAGATGCAACGTATGGGAAATTACCAAAAAATGCGTTAAACTGGACTGCAGTTTCTAAGGACTCTTGCGGCATTAAATTGCATATACGGGTCGCTTTAGCCTCTGCAAATAGCGTCTATCCAGAGAAAATGATTCCTTCTACTGGGAATATAGCGGACTCCGACGCTGTCAATCATATTATTGATGCTGATGGCGCATTATATGTCATGGATCGTGGCTACGCCCACAAGACAAAGATGGGCGGCTGGATGGAAAGAGGCGTTCAATTTCTCGTGCGTACGCGCAAGAATTTCCGAATGGAAACGCTAAAATCAGAAACGCCAACGCATGATAAGGTCCTTCGCAATGAGTTGGTTTCGATACTCACGCGCGAAGAACCACTGCGCTATATTGAGTTTGTAGATGACAAAGGAACTCACTTTCATCTAGTAACCAATCGATTGGATCTGACTGAAGAAGAGATCATGGAAACGTATAAAAACCGTTGGTATATTGAGCTTTTCTTTAAGTGGTTAAAGCAGCATGTCAAGATTGATCATTTGTTTAGCACTTCTCCAGTTGGCATATGGAACCAGATGTACATTGCGCTCATAACAGTGGCATTGGCAGAAATCCTGCGACTCATTCATATGCCTAATCGAACACTTTGGACACTCTTTAGAAACGTCAGGTTGTATGTGTTTAAAACGATTAGAAAACTGTTAAACTACGTCAACCGAAAGCTCAGAAAGAGTAAAGGAAGGCAAAAAGTGTCCAAGGAAGAAGAGAAACCAATAAATTATGGTGAAGACTCTGCCATTGTCGACCCGATAAATAAAGAACATTTCATCAAAAAAGAGAAGAAGTTAAAAGCAACAAAGAAAAACAAAGCTAAATAAATTAAATTACAAAAAAAGGGAACTGATTTAACTGTAGACCCCTGTTCCCTTTTTTAAATTTTACCGGAGTACCATAATGTAAAAATATAGATTTTAATGTATTTAGTGTAAACTATGCAACGCTAGTGGTCGCACAGACATACAGATCACTTCCTTGTCAAGGTTAGTCTCACTTAACATATGCCTGATGGGTGTAATTGTGTTAAAAAAGTATTGGATTACAAGCTATTTCAACTCTATCAATCTCACGCGCGTCGTGAACTATAACTATACTTATTTTCTACGACGTCCATTCTCCATGAACAATCGATACCAAATATAATACACCATTGCTTTCTTGAAAAACCAACCGCAAACTTCTCCAATCCACGCCATCATGCTGTGGGTCGAATCCTGTAAAATGAAATTCAATATACGCCCCATCGGGATATTCTATAGCTACATTATCCATCATGTTACTCTTTCCGATTGGTGTATTAACACCGATTATATGTGCATTTAAATAATCCTCATCATAAATAAATCGATTATAGTAATCGTTAAAGACAAAATTAATCGTATCACCTGTTCCGTCAAATGTCCCCCATTGATACACGGTATTGTCTTGAGTTAGATTGGCTACTTGTTGTGGTGTGAATACTTGGTTATTTGGAATGTCTACAAAGAAATATGGAGTAAATCGAACTCCTTTACTAGGATGAATGTGGTTAGATAACTCATTAAAATCTTTGTCCTTAATAAGTTGAAGCACCTCAAAAGATTTACTAAGGATGTTTTGTTGCTGAGCTGTAGAATTCATACTTTTTATCTTGTCATGTAAAGTGCTATTCTCTTTTTTCAGCTCTTCTATTTCAGCTTTTAGTTGTTCTTCTAACTCGTTTATAGACGTCTTGCTTTCATCTACAATCGCCTCTTCTTCGCTCTCCTCATCTAGCTGTTCATCAGACTGAGTACTATCCTGAACATTAGCCTGTTCACTTTCTCCTAGACTCTGTTCAATGACATCTTCATTGGTATTTTCTATTCTGCTCTCAATTTTCTCACTATTGCAAGCTGCTAAGAAAAACAAAATAACAAAAGCCCATGTAATCAATATCGTTCTATTCCTCTTAATATAATCACCCTTCCTCCCAATTGTTAGCTGAATACAGCATTCCACTTCTCCCCAATCGCAAAAATATCTTACACTATATATATACCTCCTCATACTTTTCATGTTCTTTTTTCACAGTAAATTTTCTTCTTTATTCTCAATAAATATAGTTATACTACGCCACTAAACTGATTATGTACCTGTTACTGTAATGATATGGTGGGAGCTTACATCTTTTTAATCTTGCCATCATGAAAGAAACCTTATTTTTAAGTTGTCGACATTTTTTATACAGTACTGGGGATGTTATGATAAAAGATTTTAAAGCTACGTATTGTTTTCAATAAAAAAGAGTAACCATCCTTCAACTACCAAAGTAGTTGAGGTGGTTACTTTTCACCGGCTTCCAATTAGCCAACGCACTTCATGCGGAGTTCAGCTACATGGTCTAGGTGTTGATGTACCCCTTCTAATTGAGTTTATGCTTAGTTTACCTTCGAACTGTTCTCATCCTGTATCTCCTCTACTGTTCTAATGCCGTATCATCCATGTGTAGGAGAGGTTGAAGGGTATGGCTAACAATGCCAGAGAATAATGCTAGTACATGACATGCATGCATTGACATCTAATACTATGTCTGAAAGCCTTTGTAATGGTGGGTGTATTTAAACAAATACACAAGCACATTAAATAGAACATGCATTAGAATGACTACAAATAGATTAGTCGTGTATACATAGACGGTTGCCAACATAATCCCTACTATTAATTTGTAATAGCTTTTTGCTTTGAGCTGAAAGTAGTGAATAAATGTGAATGTCAAAGACGAAAAAGTTATATAAAATAATGGCGGAATTTCGTGAGCTGTAAGCAACTCATACATCACAAAACGAAAAATATATTCTTCTAATATCGGGATAAGGATAAGCGTTTGTAAAAGAAATTTCTTCTCTTTACAGGCTTTAAAGAAATACTTCACGCTTTTCAGTTCGAGAATTACTTGCATTGATGGAATGGCGATACACAAACATATTAGTAATAGAATACGCATATCCCGGACAAATAAAAAACTAAGAAAGATCGAACTTAGTAGCGCATATACAAATTTATCGGTTGTTCCTTTCTGTACAATTATTGTTTTATCAAAGAGTAAATAAAAAATCCCTGGAAAAAAGATGAGAATGGTAACAATTCTATGGAAGAGGATGGACCAGATCATTTAAAATGCCTCCGATGCCATTGTATCTTGGATGATATTTTTGTGGAAAACTCGGTGTACACAAAGGAAGTAATTCTGGTATAACAACTCGGGTAATTACTTGTTGAGACCCTAAGAAGTCAGAAGGTGTAATGTTTAAAAATGCTGCATATTGACTGAAGGATGGAACGCTCTTTACTAAGTCTTTAAGATTTTCGCTCCTTTGGCTTGCTGGTAATGTACTTTCTCGGAAGGCTAGATTTTCCGGCTTTCCCTTTCGAGCATAAAAAAGAACATTGTCATCAAGGTTATCAAAAACTGTTTGATTCAAAACCGAGTGGAATGTCTCTGCATGCGTCCAACTCGCATTCATATTATATTCAACGATGGCAAGCGTCTCCATCAATGATCGATATACTGCTCGTTCTAACGAATAGGACCCTTGGATCCCAACTGTATATCGAGGCATATAAGGTTGATTCGAGGTTATTTCACACATGACAATCGGAATAGGTTTGTCCAGCGTTATATCAATGATCGAGACATCAAAATAATCATAAAAAGGTGAATCGCCAAGTATCTTATCGATTAACTCTCTCCAATCATCTGTAATATCTTCACACCGCAATCCCCCAAACCAATACAAATTGTATGAGTCCAATTGATAAATTTCAATAATTGCAGCTTCAAGGCTTTGTTCAAATGTCTCATGAGAGGCAGTTCCTGTCGAGACTGCATTCGGAGCTGCAATCTTTTCATCTTTCTTTAAAAAATGAGTCCCTGATACCATTAATTGCATTGGAATATAAACAAACGTTCCTGGTTCATTCAAAGAATTCATTTTTACCCATGATAGCTCATCTGTAAGCTGTATATAACGACAATCTTGATCGTCATAGAGCAAGTTCACATATTCAAGTGGACATATGAGATCTCCAGTATCCACTTCTTTTTGAAGCGTTTTATAATCTCTCTTTACAACTAAATGCTGAAGCCCTCTGAATTGGGATGCATAAGCAAACCTTTCGGCTGATTCCCCTAAAAACGACATTCTTGTTTCATTATATAACTTGCCATAACCGCTCAAGTGGTAGGTAAAATGGATATCTTGGTCGTAGACAAATTTTTCGAAGCTTGGATAATTAGAAGTGATAAAATGAAAATCCGGCAATGGAAATGAACGGAGTCGATAAAACTTATCTGGAGATTTCCACAGTCCGGTAATTTTCCCGTCGAAATGGCGCATACGATCATCAATATGTTGATCAGTCAATTTAATTTTCATTTGCAAGTAATTCCTTCGTAATATTGACTGAAGCTACATTCTGTTCATCAAAATCGACTTGATGAATACCAGCGCACGTATTACATAGGATTGTTCTTCGATTAAAATCAAAGGAATACTCAAAGTTAGGGAAATAATAATAGAGGACAGCTCCCGTGAGCATAGACATGCCATTTACTTCTGTTTGCTCGATATTTTTCATAATCAACCCTAAACCAACTAGCAATTCTGCACTGGTCACTTCAAAATCATCATAGACAAATTGGGTTTCTGCTTGATAGTGAAGGCGAGACAGAATTTTCTTTTCTAGGCATTCATAACAGCCCGTCAATTTGGGTTCTACGCCAAACAACAAAAAATTTTCATTATCAAATAGTGCCATAAAAAAGCTCTGATCTAAAGCAACCATTAGTTTATTGACTGTTTGCACATTACGTCGTTCATTTAGAGTAGCTATATAATACACCGAGGAATACGACGAAAAGACTTCTCGTGCATTTTCGATAGAAGCATCTACCTTTAAAAAATTTGTATCAGCGCTAAGCAAATCCATATCAGCATCTGAGATGATTTCCGACCTTTTAAAAACGTTACTGCCCGGTACGCTATTTTTGACCATATCAAACACCTGTTGGTCTTCAACCATCACAAGTGTTTCGCCTGATTGAATCTTGTTACGGATGATTCCATAATTGTATAACGTTTTGAAATCATTTTGATGGATATGATTGGATTCAATCGTTACTTCCTCACCATCCAATATCGCTTCAAGAAGTTTGATGAACGTTGGAGAACTGCTCTCTTTATCGATGACCAACTCTGTCTGATGGAGAGCACCTTTTCTCAATATAATTTCCGTACCATTTTTCGTTAGTTGGACGCCTTTCGTTTTCTTATACGTAATTCCTGTCCGTACTTCAATTGGGATGCTTGTCATGTTTATTGCTCCTTTCCAACCATAATGGAATAGATGATATGTGAGTTCACACCATCTAGACCGATTGTTTTTTCAGCGTATTTCTTATCAAATCCTGCTACATCGCAAGAGCTATATCCTACACTATTTGCAACAAGATGAATATTTTGCGCTATCATGCCTGTTTCCACAAAAGCCAACAACATCCCAAGTTCTCCATACTTTAAATAATTCCTGTTAAGCTCGTACGAAAATAGCAAACTCATATTGGCATTCTGAGTATCTATTGGGGCATTTTGATACAGTTCCTCAAGATTACCCGTATAGGTGATCTTTTTTAGCGCATGGGTATAAGGACGATATAAATAGATACCATTCCGTAAGCCTTCAATTGCATTCACAACACAATAGACTGAGATTGGATAGATCCCTCCTCCAGACCCATGGTAACGACGGTAGGAACGATTCCCCTCCGCATCTTTTGAATATCGATTACTAATCCCAACTGAATAGGTGAGCAGTGTAGATAATTCATCCAAATTCATTCTGTAATTGCTGAACGCTCTCGTACTTTGGCGTGATTTTAAAGCCTGGCTGAGCGATCCCCTTACGTTTTTCGGCTTAGGCAATGCAATCATGGATGAATCGTCTTCAACTTCTTCCATACTTCTATGGGCATTAATCGTATCTGCTAATCCTGTTTCATTATAAAAGTTCAAAGAACGGATATCACTGATTCCTATATTGGTCATGCCAAGTAAGTAATTAAAAGCATTCGAATCTGCATAGCCTTTTACGATATTGGCAAATAACTTCGTATTGGATAGGTTGGCAATGTTATTCCTATCCTCATAAACAAGACTGTGAAGATTCATCAATCCTTTGTTCATCGATTGGCACCTCCCTTACTTCGCCGATTACTCAAAATTTCCAAGAAGAAAAACAGAAGAATTCCCATTCCCATTCCGACGAGCGCCATATTAAAGTTATTCGGAACACCACGTGCCGCTGCACCTTCAACTGGTTCAAATCTGAAATATTCCAAACCAAGGATTGTTAACGATTTATCGGTTTCAAGTTTCTGGATATCGACCTGTTGATAGCCATACGTAATGAGAAAGTAAAATCCAACCATCGTAATAATAATGGCCAACACAAAAGAAATTGAAATGCGTTTCATATTCATAGGTTGCACCTCTTTTTTCAATGTAATAATTCCCTTGACCCTTTTCTATAGAAAGAGGGTCAAGGGCCCTGATACCCCTCTGACAAAAATTACTCATGATGAAGAATTAAGACGATGAGCTACAGCAACAAGAGCATGAACAGCTACAACTACAAGATCCTGCAGCATAGTTCAATGCTTGCGTCTGTTCTTCGGTGCTTAGAAAACTATGCGACTGAATCGTGCTAACTTTCACATCCACTTACCTCACCTCCTTTAAATTCACTCTCAACCTTGTACTTATCTATTTTCCTAATGATTGAAAACTATAATGGAATTTAAACGTTTTTCGGATAAGCATATAAATCACTATCCCTATAACAACTAAATAGATCAGCGTCAATCGAACAAACTCTCCTAAAAAAAGGTCAGTAGTAAACCAGATATTGATAAAATCATTCATCAAATATTTCACCGGAAAATAGTTCATCGCATTTTGGACACCTTCCGGTAACGTGTTAAATTCATTGAATCCGCCTGATAGAGCAAGTATGGAAAACATAAGCGCTAACCCAGCAACTTGTACGATTTGTACTCTTTCGGTCAGGAGTCCCAACATCACGCCTAACGACAAAGTAAATATGGCTGCAAGCAAATAGTGTGAGATGAAACTGATGATGGCCAAGCCCCCTGGTATGTTGAGCGAGAAAACAATTTTTGCAAACAAACAGACGAGTACAAACTGGATGATCGCGATCATCATGTGTACGACAACTTTTGAACCAAGGATTGCAAATGGATTGATGCCAAAAAGAAGGTACCTTTCCATCACGCCTGACTCTCTTTCAGCTGTAATTGAGACAGGAAGTGAAACCAAACATAAAGGAATTAACCCAATACCTGAAGCGATCATGATGTATTTATCAGAAAGATGATAACCGTCTCCGATTTCAATGTTTCCAACACTTCCTACTACGATAACCATCATCATAAGGGGAAATAGTATACTAAAAAATAATACGATCGGGATTCGCAGCAAAATGACCTTCAACTCAATCCCTATATAGCGTAAATACCTCATACGATCTCTCTCTCCGTCTGTTGTCGTATATACGTATAAAGCGTCTTAATATCTTTCGGTTTATACGTGAAAGGAATATTGTCATGTCGCAACTTCTCCATGACTTTTTCTTCTTCCTCCTGATTTTTTGTCATAAAGATCTTCTGGGTATCTGTTTGTACAAAACGGAGTGACAAATTCTCAAATGACACATCACGATCAATGCTGATTGCTGAGAAAAATTGATGGGTCGCACATAAATTCTCGATTGTATCGAAGGCTAGCAATTTACCATCATCTAAGATCAATAGCTTATCTGCCAATTTTTCGATTTCTTCAAAGTAATGGGATACAATTAGGAGTGTTTTCTCAGAGGTGAGTGATTGGATGAGCTTAATAATTGAATTTCGACTATCGAAGTCTAAGCCAGATGTGATTTCATCGAATATTAATAGAGCGGGATTGTGGAAAATTACTAGAAAAATCGTCAGTCTCTGTTTTTCCCCTCCAGACAAATAAGAGAGTCTTTTATCTACAAGCTTCTGTAGATTAAATCGCTGTAACCCTTCTTGAATGCGTGAATCTGCTAAAGAACAATTACACACGAGCGAAATGATCTCTTTAACTTTCATTAAATCGGAGAACTGATTGTGTTGCATTTGTATACCGACGTCTTTCGTTTGAATATGCCGATGCACGTTGCCATTGTAATGAATTAAGTTCAGAATTACTCGAATCATTGTCGTCTTCCCTGATCCGTTGCTTCCAATAATGCCGATTTTATCTCCTTTTTCAATCGAGATATCAACGTTTTTTAAATCCAAAATGGTTCTGTCTTTTTTCACCACAGATATTTGTTGTAATTCGATTAGTGGCATTCGTAAAACCTCTTTTCTTATTACTTTGACGAATCATACATGAAGAACTCTCAAGAGAAGTTAATATAAACGAAAATAACTTAAATTCTGATTATTTATAACACAATTATAGATACAAGGTATTTACGATGTCAACACTATTTTCATTAGGTAAAAAGCATTAAATCCATTACGAAATTATAACATTTCCAATCTACCAATCTTTATACCTAGCGAATTTTTCCAAAAGAATTTCAGATATTGGTCTTCGTTCGACAAGTTTTTACTCTAATTTTAAATCTCTACTATTAATTATTAACATAGCCTTCCAATACAACTGACTAAGATTGGATTTTTTAAAAAAATAGTTTAGGCGCAAATTACTATTACTAATTCACCGTTCACAGTTGAAAAAAACACAAAAAGGTTCCAGATTGCATTCAAAAACGGACACATTCCCAATACTTTTTCATTCATGCTCACATACTTAAGTAGAGTAGGAAAATCTTACACCTACACAATACATATACATTCATGTGAGACTTCCAAAATACATTATTTTTATATCATCCTGAATTAACAATCAAATTGACTCAACATGATTTTTCATATATCCTAAAATTTATTTCATAAAATATTACTGAGGGTTGGGCAAAATGAACACTTTACAATGAAGTGATACGTATCATGCTCTGACCCACAAATAATCCAGATAATTATTATGCACGCTAGTATATGTGGTGCCTCTTCTTGTTCATTGTAGAAGAGGCCTTTATTTGTAAGTTAGCTGAGGAAAGGAGGAAGAAATGCAAAAAGGAAATCCGTGGGCATTGATTCCATTTGTTGTTTTTCTATTATTATTTATCGGCTCGGGAATTGTATTAAATGACTTTTATGCATTTCCTGTAACGGTTGCCATTTCAATTGCTAGTGCTGTTGCCCTCTTCATGAACCATAAAGAAACGATGACCAAAAAAATTGAAGCCTTTACGACTGGCGCTGGGAATTCGAGTGTCATGTTAATGGTCATCATTTTCTTACTAGCCGGGGCATTCTCGGAATCCGCCAAAGGAATGGGCGCGATTGAAGCAACGGTCAACTTTGCACTATCTATCTTGCCACAAAACTTATTAGTTGTTGGCCTGTTTATCATTGCTTGTTTTATCTCTTTAGCAATGGGCACTTCAGTTGGAACGATCGTTGCCCTCGCTCCAATTGGTTTAGCGATTGGGGAGCAAACAGGACTTTCAATACCCCTATTAATGGCAACTGTTATTGGTGGGGCGATGTTTGGTGATAACTTATCATTCATTTCGGATACAACGATTGCATCGGTGCGCTCACAAGGCGCCGAAATGAAAGACAAATTTAAAGTAAACTTTCTTATCGTTATGCCTGCAGCAATTGTCACTTGTGTTCTGTTAGCCTTTTTGACGCTGAATTCCTCAGCCAACGTGACACATGCGAGTTTTGAATGGTACAAGTTAATTCCTTATGTATTCGTTATTGTTTTTGCTTTAATCGGCGTCAATGTCTTTACCGTATTAGCAAGCGGAATCATCCTCGCTGGAACGATCGGCTTACTAGATGGCAGTTATGAAGTGATGACATTTATCGGTGCAATCGGTGACGGCATGAGCAATATGTTTGAGATGGCCTTTTTAGCAATGTTAATTGCCGGTATGGTTGAGGTCATTAAGCATAATGGCGGTATTGATTTTATCGTACATATTGTCACGCGTAAAATTAAGTCACAAAAGGATGCCCAATTTGCAATAGCAGGTTTAGTTGGTTTAACCGACCTTTCAACCGCCAATAATACGATAGCCATTATGATTGTTGGACCACTAGCCAAAAACATTGCCGACCAATACGCGATTGAGCCACGTAAATCAGCAAGCCTTATCGACATTTTCTCATGTGTGGTTCAAGGAATCATTCCGTACGGCGCACAATTTCTAGCCGCTGCTAGTATCGCTGGCATTTCTCCGATATTAATCATGCAATACTCCTACTACTCGCTTTTAGTCGGCGTATGCGGAGTCATCGCAATCCTAATCGGTTATCCTAGAATGAAAAATAAAACTATAAAATCGTAAACGCGCTATTTGTAGTATGATTAATTACAATATGAAAAGCTGTGATGAAAATCCTAAAGACGAACGGATTTTCATCACAGCTTTTTTCATTCCAGCAGATTACCTTCAACCACGCGACCGCTAGACTAGTCAATTCGGATTACTTGCTACATCAAGTACATTATTTTCAATTAAATATTGTTCAAGGTTTTCTGACAAGTACCCGTAAAACATAAATCCAACATATAATTTTTGTATTCCACAGCATCCATTGTGCGCGCAATTCATTTGCCATCGCCCAAAGTTCACTAGTCACTGTTTGAAGATTATTACTCATTCTTCTCATATCTTTTCATGATTCAAATTACTTTATACAAACACCTTTTACTCATATAAGAGATTTTTCGTCTTATAAACGTAATACCCCTCATAATGATAACTTGCATCGATACCTTTCATATAAACTTCACGGTCATTGATCTTATCCGTTAGGGCTGCTTTAAGGAGAGCCTTGATTTCAACATCTTTAATAGGACTTCTTTCCATTGCAAGAAGGTAATCTTCCTTATCGACTTGACTCCACGCGACAACCTGCCTTATTTCCCTTTTCAGTATGTTATCAAGCCATATTCTTGCGCTTCTTCCATTGCCTTCTCTAAAAGGATGCGCCACATTCATCTCAACATATTTTTCTATAATCTCATCAAAAGTTGATTGCGGCATTTTTTCGATATTTTCAAGGGCAACCTTAAGGTACATAACAGGTGCGAAACGGAAACTACCCTTTGCAATATTTACATCACGTATTTTTCCAGCGAAGTCATAAATATCTCCAAATAGGCATTTGTGAATTTCCGATAAAGTATTAAATGTTCCGGTCTCAAATTCGTCTAACAAACCCGATTCAAACATTTCAAGGGCTTTTTTCTTGCTTATTTTTTCTTCAACACGTGCAAGCTCTGAGGAATCAGTAATCCCTAATTTGTTTTCTAAAGTCATAACTTAATCCTCCCAATAAATAAACATCTGTTGAAATGAAGATTTTTTCTGTTCCTGTAAGTGATTTAACTTCCTCTGAAGAAGGGTGAAGTTTCATCTACTTGTATAAAGAAGTTACCAACTTTGATGTAGCTTTATTGTATAGTGGTCAAGACAATGAAGCTAGCCATGTTACGCAAATAAGATACGTTAGGCAATGGAATGTCATTACCGGTACATCCGATATTCTATTTATTATAAGATACATTTAACTCTTTAGCCGTTTTTGTGGTACCAATAGTCCATAGCTTTTCATATAAATCTTGTCTCGAGATGAATAGTATTATCCCTCCTTCATCTTTTGCTTCATTTTATATCACCATAAATTTCTGTCAATTGAAGTTACAGCTAAGCCCATATACGCATCAGATTTTGGTACTTACTCTACGTATGCTCACTCATAAAAAATACTCAAACAGTTTTCGTTTGAGACATAGGATATGTTATAGATATAAAGCATTCAATGATATAATAATGTAAATGATTAACAAGGCGGTGTTTCAAATGAGTGTTAACCGTGAAGAGCTGAAACGACTGGTTGACTATATTCACGAAGAAGATGCAGCTGAGGTATAATGATTTTATTGGTTATCTAAACATGAAACGAGAGTGGGAAACCATTAAACAAATTGATTTGTCTCTCTTTTCCGAGGATAAAGAACTTATCCGTCAAGTTCAAAACAGCCAGAACGATCGATTAAATGGACGGATTTTTGATCAAAAACAGGGACTAAAGTATCTTCAGAATAAGATCATGGAGTCCGAAAGTGAACAAAACCTATAAAGTCTTTTGGTCAAAAAATCCCCCGAACCATTCGTCCGAGGGAACATAAAACACACTTCATATTCAACTGAAAATCGCTGAACCTATTACCACCAAGCTATCTCAACTCTATCAACGCCACGCACTCGACATGACTCGATTGCGGGAACATATCCACCGGCTGCACTTCTTTCGTCCGGTAGCCCCCATCCTCCAATATGCGTAAGTCACGTGCCAAGGTTCCAGGATTACACGATACATACACAACACGTTTCGGCTTGTACTTTAAGATTGTTTGCAACAGCTTCTCGTCGCAGCCTTTGCGTGGCGGATCGACGACTAATACATCGAATCGTTTGCCTTGCTCGTACCATTTCGGAATGACGTCTTCCGATGCGCCTGCTTCGAAGTATGCATTTGTAATACCGTTTAGTTCAGCATTTCGTTTCGCATCCTCGATTGCTTGAGGGACGATTTCGACGCCGTATACTTCTTTTGCTTGTTGAGCGAGGAAGAGTGAGATCGTTCCGATTCCACAGTATGCGTCAATGACGGTTTCATTACCCGATAGCTCTGCATATTCGAGTGCTTGACGATAGAGCACTTCCGTTTGCGCAGGGTTCACTTGGTAGAAGGAACGGGCAGAAATTTCAAATTGGATGTCCCCGATTGTATCGATAATAACCGATTTGCCATACAAGCAAATTGTTTCATTGCCAAAGATGACGTTTGTCTTTTCACCGTTCACATTTTGCATGATGGACGTTACTTCCGGAAGTACGCGTTTAATGACGGCCACAATTGCATCACGTTGCGGTAATTTCTTTTTGCTTGTTACGAGGACAACCATGATTTCTCCGGTCGCTTGTCCTTTTCGTACGACTAGGTGGCGCAACATTCCCCGATGTGTGCGCTCATTGTATGCGTCTACGCCATGGATGAGCATTTCCCGTTTCAACGTAGCCATTAATTCGTCTGCTTCTTCACTTTGGATGATACAGACGTCCGTATCGACAATATGATGGGAGCGCGATCGGTAGAAACCGGCAACCACTTCTCCGTTTCGTTCGCTGAAAGGGATTTGAGATTTATTGCGATAGCGCCAAGGGTCTTGCATACCTTTTACAGGATGTACAGGTACGTCAGGCAGTTTTGCGATGCGGTCCATCACATCTCGGACTTGTTTTTGTTTTTGAAGCAATTGGCCTTCGTATGACAAGTGTTGCAGTTGGCAGCCGCCACATTGTTCAAACACGTGACACGGGGCATCTACTCGCTCAGGAGAAGAAGTCACCACGTTCAACAGGCGTGCAAATCCATAATTCTTCAACGTTTTGCCCACTTGTACTTCTACTTCCTCGCCAGGCAACGCACCATGTATAAAAAGTGGATAGCCTTCCACTTTCGCAACGCCTGATCCGTCATGCGTCAAATCCTCCACATATACGGTCAGACGATCATTTTGATTTACAATAAAAGACATGTTTACTTCCTCCAAATTTCGTATGTACCCAGTTTAGCATGTTTCGCGTAATCTTAACGGAAAATGTACATCTTTCTAATGAAAAAGAGCGGAGGAACTTCATGCGTCCCCCGCTACTTTTTGTACGATTATCAGTTTTGCATTCTTCACTTTTTCGTTCGACTCTTCGTCACCGCACTATCAAGCGGGGCAACGAGAAATGCAACGATAATTGCAAGAATGAGAACGACGAATGGCGCGTAGAAAATGATAAACTCGGATAAGAATTCTGCCATGTTGTTTCCTCCTTACGCGTGGTGATCTTCTTTTCCACGCACATAGTCTTTATTGAACAAGAACAGGCGTAATAGCAGGAAGAGTGATGGGATTAACAAACAAAGCCCTAGAATAAACGCTACTACGAGTGAGATTGCCATTGCCGGATTCGTGAAACTATCGTAAATCGTCAAATACGGATAGAGCAAGTATGGATAATGCGATGCCCCGTATCCGAAAAAGGCAAATGCGAATTGACCTACTAACAATGCAAACGCCCATCCGTATTGCTGTTTCTTCAATAGCAGGTATACCGTTCCAACAAACAGGATGAACGATATGAGGAACATTGGCCAGAATGTCTGGATATTTGCATAGTGGTCGGGATTATGTTTTCGAAGTTCAAAAATAATTCCGCCCGCTGTAACGATTGTTGGCAACGACCATATCAATGCATATTTCCGAAGCAGTTTCGTCGCTTCCCTGTCGCCTGCTTTGTTTGCATACCATGTCAAAAAGACCGCGGATATATAGAGTGTTGCTGCAATACTTAGTACGACAATCGACCACGTCAAAGGACTCGTGAACAGCTCCCAGTAGTCAAGCACAGGATTGCCGTTGACCATTTCGATGAAGCCGCCTTCTGAAATCGTTAAGACAATGGAGAGGGATGCGGGAATGAGTAATCCCGCAAGCCCATACATGAATGAGTAACCTTTATGTCCTCTTGCACCATACGTTTCAAACGCATAATACGAGCCACGAATGGCGAGTAAGATAACCCCGAAACTGACTGGTACTAAAAGTGTCGTTCCATAATAGAAAGCCGTTTTCGGGAAAAACCCGATAATGCCTACGAAGAAGAACACGAGAAATACATTTGTCACTTCCCACACAGGTGATAAATAACGTTGGATAACTTTCGTCAAAATCCGTTGCTTTCCAGTCATCAAACTGTAGGCGTTAAAAAAACCTGCCCCAAAGTCGATGGCACCGACGACAATATAGCCGAATAAAAACGTCCATAAAACAGAGATTCCTAAGATTTCTAAGTTCAATGTACGTCACCGCCTTTTTCGGTATGGCGATCTTCCAGCTCACGTTCTACTGGATTATTACGGAACATCCTTCTTAACACAACGATACTTCCGATACCAAGAACTAAATACAATAAAGCGAACAGGATGAGCATGAGATCCACATGCCCACTTGTCGTTGCGGCATCTTCAACCCGCATGATGTGGCGTAATATCCACGGCTGGCGACCAACTTCTGCTAGCCACCATCCTGATTCAATGGCAATGAATGACAACGGACCGCCTAAAACGATCAACCAACGGAACCACCGCGTTGTAACACTCTTCCAACCGCGTTTAATGCCGATCCAGAACCAAGCTGCCAAGAAGACCATCCACATGCCGATTAATACCATGATGTTAAATAAGTAGTGGATATATAACGGCGGGACTTCATCTTCTGGGAATTGGTCCAACCCGATCACTTCTGCTGTTGGATTGTTATGTGCGAGTAAAGACAATCCAAATGGGACTTTAATGGCGTACTTTACTTCTCCATCATCCATGATGCCTAATAATAGGAGTGGTGCATTTTCTTGTGTTTCAAAATGCCATTCGGCAGCTGCAAGTTTCTCTGGTTGGTATTCCGCCAAGTATTTTCCCGAGAAATCTCCGATCATAGCCGTTCCAATTGCAAAAATGAGACCGACTTTCATCGTAAGAAATAGTGCTTTTTTATGATAAATATGATCTGAGCCTTTTAATAGACGGAACGCTGCAATGGCGGCAAGTACGAAAGCTGCCGTCATGTAAGCTGTAATGACGACATGCGCAACTTTCGTTGGCATTGCAGGGTTGAACATCGCGATGATTGGGTTAATATTCACAAGTTCCCCATCTACAATATCAAACCCTTGTGGAGCATTCATAAATGCATTCACCATTGTAATGAATACAGCAGAGAAAGAAGCGCCAATCGCAACAGGGACTAGCAACAGTAAATGCTTCTTCTGGTTTTCAAAACGGTCCCACGTATATAAGTAAATTCCTAAGAATATCGCTTCAAAAAAGAATGCGAACGTTTCCATGAACAACGGAAGTGCGATGACATTCCCTGCAAGCTCCATAAAGTTCGGCCAGAGCAATGACAACTGCAAACCGATTGCAGTACCGGTTACAACACCGACTGCTACAGTAATGACAAAACCGCGTGCCCATCTACGTGCAAGTAGAATATAGTGCTCGTCGTTTTTTCGAATCCCGACCCACTGTGCAATCATAATCATGAGCGGTACACCCACCCCGATGGTTGCATAGAGAATGTGGAAGGAAAGCGTCAACTCCGTTAATACACGCGAATAAAATACAGCTTCTTCGTTCCCCATCTCGTCCCCTCCTCAGCTTCCAAAAATTCTTCCAAGAATCGAAACTAGCATGATGCCTGCTACAATAAATGCCAACCACATCAATCTTTTTTCATGTTTTTTATACACGAGGAATCCCTCCACATTATAAAACAGCTATCTACCTATTCATTCCCTATTTTACGCCTAAAAAACTGTATAGGGCGGTATTTTTGTGAAGAGTTTTCGACAAGCAAATCAGCTTGACAATAATTAGAATCTTTCGTATACTAAAGAAATCATAATGGGGTGAACAAAATGAAAGTGAAGAGAAAAGTGTTAGCGTACATTACAAAGGGAGAAAACACAGAGCGTAAAATCCTTGTGTTTGAGCAAAAAGACAATCCTGACGCAGGCATTCAAGTACCTGGCGGAACGATTGAAGATAACGAGTTGCTGATCGATGCACTGTATCGTGAAATCGAAGAAGAAACAGGTATTCGACGCGATCAACTGGAACTAAAAGGAAAAGTGAATAAGCGCAATTACTTTCCAACGCACCAGCAAGATACTGTCCATGAACGCAATATCTTTCATCTGACGTATATTGGGGATTGTGATGTAGAGTGGGATAATTGTGTAAACAGCACGGGCAAAGATAACGGAATGGTATTTCATTGTAAATGGATCCCTGTTCACGAATTACCAGCACTTGCAGCTGGTCAAGGGGACGAAATCGAGTTTATTATGTGAAATTGCAAAAACTGCATTGGATTGTTCAATCCAATGCAGTTTTTTTATCTTCATGTGCAATACGGTCTTGATCGCGAATCGCATCTAACGGAACAAACATCTCAATGTGACGATACAAGTTTTGGAAAGTGGCAGGTAATGTACCTCCATATTCTCCATCCAAATTTAACAACACTTCCTCAGAAGAAGTGATTGTTACTTTCTCTGCTTGCGAGGAGATCACTAAAGGATCATCCAAATGTTCTCCACGTAAGGCTAAACTGACGACTCTAATAAATTCTGCTATATTACACTTTTTCAGAACAAGCAATGTAAATTTCCCGTCGTTAATACTCGAGTTGGGTGCTAATTTTTCTAATCCACCGACTGAGTTCGTAAGCCCAACGAGAAATAACATAACCTCTCCTTCAAAGACGTTATCATCGTATTCGATACGAACGTTTGATGAATGGATGGAAGGGAGCATCTCAATTCCTTTTAAGTAGTATGCTAATTGACCAAGGACGGTTTTCAATCGACTCGGTACTTCATACGTCAACTCCGTCATTCTTCCGCCACCTGCGATGTTGATGAAATAACGATTATTCATCAATCCGACATCGACTGGAATCGTATCCCCTTTTAATATAATTTCAAGGGCATCGTCAATATCTCTCGGTATGCGCAAAGCACGGGCAAAATCGTTCGTCGTCCCCGTAGGAATGAGCCCGATTTTAGGTTTCTTCTCAAACGGTGAAACCCCCGCCACCACTTCGTTTAAAGTACCGTCACCACCTGAAGCGACGATCAAGTCGAAGTTCCGTTCAACCGCCAATCTCGCTGCTTCCGTCGCATCGCCTTCTCCTGTCGTTGCATGAACGGATGTTTCATAACCCGCCTTCTCCATCTTTTCTAGCACCTCTGCAAGATGCTTCCGAAAAATTTCACGACCTGCTGTCGGATTATAAATGATACGTGCACGCTTCATCCTAATTCCCTCTCAATTCATACAAATTCTAACACGCTAAGCACAAACGTGTGCCCAAAAAATCCAGTTGAATTTGCAACCGATTTCTCATTTTGATTGTTGTAACACCGGCATGAACGTTTTGCGAATGTCTTCATAGACAGTCAACCATAATTCATGTTGCGTCGTATATTCTTTCATTAGTTGTTCAATAAAGGCTTGTTGTTGTTCTTCAAACTCTGGAGCATCCTTGTCTGGCAACTGGCTTTTACGTGCCAAGACGTCTTCTTGAATAGAAGCCGCACGTGGGCCCCATTTCGCTAATACATTGCCTTCATCGTCCAATAACAAGTAGATCGGAATGGAACGGCCACCGTTCGTCAAATACCGGTCTATCAAATCTGTATCTGCATCACGGTAGACGACGCGTACGTCCAATAAAGCAGCCTCTGCAATCTTACGGAGTATCGCATTGTTCATCATTGCATCGCCACACCAATCTTCGGTGATGACAAGAATTCTTGGACTTTTTTCTTTTAATAAACCGATGAACTCATCGTCTTTCGGTACATCAAATTTTTCGTACACACCGAAACTATTCTCTTTATGCTTTTCCATTTGATCCATGTATGCTGTAAGTGTAATGGCTTCTTCAAAATATTGCTGCTCGCTTTTCAATCCCTCTCACACTCCCTTTTCTTTAGTGTATAGCTATTCGTAATGCGAATCAAATAGGATGCCACTAAAGAAACACAAAAAACAATCCTATACAGAGACTTATGAAAGACTCGTATAGGATTATTCAGAAATACGTTATCGCTTATTAATTTCTTCGAGAAGTATTTTATTGACAAGTGGTGGGTTTGCTTGCCCTTTTGTTGCTTTCATCACTTGTCCGACGAGGAAACCGACAGCGCGGTCCTTACCGTTTTTATAGTCTTCGATCGATTGTTCGTTGGCATCCAATATTTCCGTTACAATTGTACGAAGTGTGCCTTCATCGGATATTTGAACAAGACCTTTCGCTTTGACGATGTCAGCTGCATTGCCGCCGTTGTCAATGAGTTCTTTAAAGACTCTTTTAGCGATTTTAGAAGATATTGTTCCGTCTGCAATCAATTTAATCATGCTTGCCAGTCCTTCTGGTGTCAAAGCAGTATCATGCAATTCTTTTTGTTCTGCGTTCAAATAAGCAGACACTTCGCCCATCAACCAGTTGGAGGCTAGTTTTGCATCCGCGCCTGCAGCAACGGTCGCATCGAAGAAATCCGACATCTCTTTCGTCAATGTTAGGACGTGTGCGTCGTATTCCGGCAAGTCCAGTTCTTGTACATATCGTGCTTTTCGTGCGTCTGGTAACTCAGGAATTTCTGCACGGACACGATCCATCCACTCTTGGTCAATATGGATTTCGGAAAGATCCGGATCGTTGATGAAACGATAGTCATTCGCGCTTCCTTTAACCCGCATAAGAACAGTTTGCCCTGTCGCTTCGTCATAACGGCGTGTTTCTTGCACAATTTTACCGCCAGCTAAGAGGATTTTCTCTTGGCGCTCCACTTCATTCGCAATCCCTCTGCGTACAAAGTTGAAAGAGTTCAAGTTCTTTAATTCGGTCTTCGTGCCAAATTTCTCTTCACCGATTGGTCGTAACGATATGTTCGCATCACAACGGAGAGATCCTTCTTCCATTCGTACGTCAGAAACGCCTGTATATTGAATAATTGCTTTCAGTTTCTCCAGGAAAGCATACGCTTCTTCAGGTGAACGAATATCTGCTTCTGTAACGATTTCAATGAGTGGTGTACCTTGTCGGTTCAAATCGACAAGTGAATAGCCGTTATCAGAGTGTGTCAATTTCCCTGCATCTTCTTCAAGATGGACGCGTTCAATGCGGATTTTTTTCTTTTTGCCATTCACCTCAATTTCAATCCAACCGTTTGAGCCTACTGGACGGTCGTCTTGTGAGATTTGATACGCTTTCGGGTTATCTGGGTAGAAATAGTGTTTACGGTCAAAGTTCATGACACGTGCAACTTCACAGTTCAATGCCATAGAGGCTTTCATGCCGAATTCAACAGCTCTTCTGTTCAATGTAGGCAATGTACCTGGGTAAGCTAAGTCTGTCACGTGAATGTTCATGTTTGGTGCTGCACCGAAATGCGCTGGAGCTGGTGAAAAGATTTTCGTATCCGTCTTTAACTCGACGTGGACTTCAAGTCCGACAATTGTTTCAAAGTTCATTATTCATGTCCCTCCCCAATAGATGGAGTACGTTTATGAAATTCAGTCGCTTGTTCGAATGCGTGTGCCACTCTATATAGAGTCGCTTCGTCAAAATGTTTACCGATCATTTGCAATCCGATCGGTAAGCCATCAGAGAAACCGCATGGAACGGAGATGGCAGGTAGGCCAGCTAAGTTGACTGAAACTGTTAAAATATCGTTCGTATAAAGTGTCAGCTGATCTCTGACGATACCACCGATCTCATAAGCGGTTGTAGCGCTCGTTGGGCCAACGACAATATCGTAGTTCTCATAGAGGTTCGCAAAATCTTGCGCAATCAGTGTACGTACTTTTTGTGCTTTTACGTATAATTCATCATGGTGCCCATCGCTTAACGCGTATGTACCGTAGAGAATACGTTTTTTCACTTCAGTGCCGAAACCTTCAGCACGTGAACGCAAATAGATCTCTTCCAAGTTCTTTGCATCATCAGGACGGTAGCCATAGCGAATACCATCAAATCGTGCAAGGTTTGATGAAGCTTCAGCAGTTGCAATTGCATAGTAAGTCGGTGATGCATAACGAGCATGTGGAAGTGATACTTCTTCCCATGTTGCACCCATGGATTCAAGGACGTCAAGGGCTTGTCTAACGGATGCTTTTACGTCTTCCGCAACCCCTTCGCCCATGTATTCTTTCGGAACAGCAATCCGCAACCCTTTAATATCGCCCGTTAAACCAGCTCTAAAGTCAGGTACTTCTTTAGACGACGAAGACGAATCACGGTGATCGAGTCCTGCAATTGCACTCAGCAATAAGGCATTGTCTTCTACCGTACGCGTAAGCGGTCCGATTTGATCTAAAGAAGAAGCAAATGCAACAAGACCGTTACGGGAAATTCGACCGTATGTCGGTTTCATCCCAACAATCCCGCAAAAAGCGGCCGGTTGACGAACCGATCCACCTGTATCCGTCCCTAGAGAGAATAATACTTCGCCTGCTGCTACAGCAGCTGCTGATCCACCCGACGAACCACCAGGTACACAGTCCAAGTTCCAAGGATTCCTTGTGACCTTGAATGCAGACCGTTCAGTCGTAGAACCCATCGCAAATTCATCCATGTTCAATTTACCGACACTGATCATACCAGCTTGGTTAATTTTCTCCATTACAGTTGCGTCATAGACAGGTACAAAGTTTTCGAGCATTTTGCTCGCACAAGTCGTAACTGTCCCTTTTGTAATGATGTTATCTTTAATGCCGATCGGTAAACCGAATAGTGTCCCACGGTTCTCCATTGGTTCGTTATCCAGTTTTTCTGCTCTTGTAAGTGCCTCATCTTCTGTCACTGTAAGGAAGGCTTGTACTTTGTCATCCAAATGAGCGATTTGTTTGAATGCATCTTCGGTTACTTCTTTGACAGAAACTTCTCGGTTATGTAATAGTGCTTGAAGTTCTGTTGCCGTCTTTTTCATTAACGTCATCTTACATCCTCCTAAAGTTCCTTCTTACAGGATATTCGGAACTTTTATCATTCCGTTTTCATGCTCTTTTACACTTTTCAACATGTCATCGCGGTCCAGAATATCTTCCGGATGATCTTCACGGAGAACATTGAATAGTTGCAATGGATGTGTCATCGGTTCTATGTCAGTTGTGTCGACTTCTTGCAGTTCTTCTGCAAATTCAACTAACTCGGAAATGATTGTTGAATAGAGCTCTGTGTCTTGATCCGAGACAGCAATTCTAGCAAAATTTGCATAGTACCGCACATCATCTTGTGTAAACTTCGTCATTTTCGTTCCTCCCTATTGCAATTGTACGACTAATCATACCACCTAACAGGTATGTTGAAAAGTAACTGTTCCAGGAACAAACCGCTATCAATAAGAGGGATTGTTAAGATTTAACTCGAATGTATTTCAGTAGTTTACATCGTATTTATTCTTAACAAACCCATTATACTTCTTACCATTTATAGTCAGTAGCCATAAATATGAACAAATGGCTCCTCGTCCGCTGCCTTTTTGATAATAACCGCTTCAGGACCATTCACAGATGTAATGCTCACTTCCACATCAATATCCTTATAATAATCTTTCACTTTTGATGTCACAAATTGCGTAAAACCAATCGTTTCGCTTTTACCGAAAAACTGGATTGGAATAGTAATTGTTAGCGACTGCATCCGATTGTCTATGAAATGCCCTGTTGCAACGACGTTCACAAAACTTGGAAAGTACTTATCGATGTCCTGTTTGAAATTATTGTACGTCGTGTTAATATCCCGGTAATTTTCAATTGAAGACGATGCTGGAAGCAAAACGTACTGTTCGTTCACTTCTTTCCATCCATTTGGAGTCGTTTTCCCTTTATCAAAAAGAGTTGTTGCAAAGTAAGAACCAGGCACGATCGCATTCCGTTTTTGTTGTTTAAATAAGCCTACGACAATTGGAATATCTTGAAACCCTTCTTTTGCCCGCATTCTTTTAACAATTTCTTCTGCAGCTTTCATGCCTTGCTGTTCAAGTTCTTTGTCCGGAATCGTCGTTTCTTTACCATTTTTGCCATAATAAACGGAGTTTAACGCGAGTCCGATTGAAATGCCTGATAACCGTAATTTTTTATCATCGGTTAACGTCAAATAGTTCTGTTCAATAATATGGGCTAAAAATATCGGCTGCTCTTCCTCCGATTCCCCTTGTGCTGCTGGTGGGTTCAGTCCTTCAGCGTTTGTTGAGCTTCTAGATAACCAAGCTCTTGTAGTATCAGTATCAATATATTGCCCTTCTTGAAAATAGTATTTTTTTGTATCAAAATGCTGTGTGGATAACCGCAAAAGGCCTTGTTCAGCTTCCTCAATATCGTATTTTGTGTAAATATTATTTACGACAAGTCCACGACTGGCACTTTTCTTAAAAGGGAGTAGCGTTGGATAATAGTCATCTTTTAATTGTGCTTCTGGAATAATGACGGTCTCTTCCACTTTTTCATCGTTTTCTTGTATGACTTCCTCTTTTTTAGGACCGATTGATGGTAAACAACCACTTAAGAAAATAGCAGTCGCCGCAACCGGTATTAGTAATAACCTTTTCATTACGAATTACTCCTTTTCACCGAGTGCATTGACAAGCTCGGTTTCGTTCCATACAGGAATACCAAGTTCTTCAGCTTTGGCCAGTTTTGAACCCGCGTCTTCTCCTGCGATGACGAGATCCGTCTTTTTGCTTACGCTCCCACTGGTTTTGCCACCTAACGCTTCAATTTGCTCTTTTGCTTCATTACGCGTTAAAATGGATAATTTTCCTGTCAGGACGATTGTTTTTCCTGCAAAAGGACCTTCAGTCGGTACTTCCTGGCGGGTACGACCTTTATAAGTCATATTCACACCAAAAGTCTTTAGTTTGTCAAGGACTTCCTGGACATCTTCATTTGCGAAAAATGTAACGACGGAGTCAGCAACCTTCTCACCAACTTCATGAATTGCAATGAGTCGTTCTACGTCAGCCACAGCTAAGGCATCTATCGTACCGAATTCTTCAGACAACAAAGTAGCTGCTCTTGCGCCGACATGTCGGATTCCAAGGCCAAACAGGAGCTTTTCCATAGAATTCTCTTTCGAAGCGGCAATTGCATTTACGAGATTGGTCGCAGATTTTTCACCCATTCTTTCTAACGACAGCAGTTGCTCTTTCGTAAGCGCGTACAAATCGGCTACATCTTTCACAAGACCTGTCGTATAAAGTTGGTCCACAACACGTTCCCCAACACCTTCAATGTTCATCGCATTTCGAGAGACAAAATGGATAAGTGCTTCTTTCATTTGAGCTGGGCATTGTGGATTCACACAACGTAAAGCGACTTCTCCTTCAATTCTGACCAGATCAGAATCACATACAGGACAGTTTTCGGGCATATGATAGGGCACTTCATCTCCATTACGCTGGTCCATCACGACACTTACAACTTCAGGAATGATATCGCCTGCCTTACGGATGATGACTGTATCGCCGATGCGGATATCCTTTTCTCGGATGAGGTCTTCATTGTGCAATGAAGCTCTAGAAACAGTCGTACCGGCAACTTTTACCGGGTCTAGTAGTGCAGTGGGTGTGACAACTCCTGTACGGCCGACGCTTAACTCAATATCGCGTAGTTTCGTAAGGACTTCCTCTGCCGGGAATTTATAAGCAGTTGCCCAACGTGGACTTTTTGCTGTAAATCCCAATTGCTCCTGCTCTTCGTAGCTATCGACTTTAATGACGATTCCATCGATTTCATAGTCCAAATCCTGTCTACGATTTTGCCATGATTCAATGAAAGCGAGCACGTCTTCAATCGTTTTGCATCGTTTACTGAACGGATTCGTCTGAAAACCGAGAGAAGCTAAATAGTCCAGTGAATCTGCATGCGTATCTTGACCGTAAGCACCGCCATCGCCGCCGATTCCATATATAAATACAGACAGGTTCCGGCTTGCCGCAATTTTAGGATCCAATTGACGGAGTGAACCGGCAGCTGCATTTCGCGGATTCGCAAAAGGTTCTTCGCCGTTTTCATCCCGTCGTTCATTCAACCGCATAAATGATTTTTTCGGCATGTATGCTTCACCACGAACCTCAATGGTTACCGGTTCAGCAAGTTCTAACGGAATGGCATGAATGGTCTTTAGATTGGCTGTAATGTCCTCACCAATCGTTCCATCCCCACGTGTGGAGCCTTGTACAAATTCTCCATTTTCATATCTTAATGAAACGGCTAAGCCGTCTATTTTTAATTCACAAATATAACTGAGCGGTTGCCCCGTGCCCGCTTGTACACGTCGATCGAAGTCACGGATATCCTCTTCGTTAAACACATTAGAGAGACTTAACATCGGGTACGCATGGACGACTTTACTAAATCCAGCTAAAACGTCACCGCCGACTCTTTGCGTAGGGGAATTGGGATGTATCAACTCTGGGAACTGTGCTTCAATGGCAATTAGCTCCTGCAAATGGGCATCATAAACGGAATCCGAGACAAGTGGCTCGTCCATTACGTAATAGGCATGTCCATACTTTTTCAGCAAATCGTTTAGTTCTTGCACGCGCTTTTCAGCTTCTTTTCGTTCCATTTGTTCCTCTCCCTATGCTTTTTCTATTGGAGCGAATTTGGCGAGTAGCCGCTTCACGCCGATTGGATTCGGAAAAGCGATATCCAGTTCGACATCGTCCTCTTTCCCTTTCACGCTGACGACCATACCGGTCCCCCATGTTTTGTGAACCGCTTTATCGCCAGCTTTCCATCCTAGCTTCTCTCCGCCACTCGTTTTGTAAACAGGTTTTTTGACCGCTGGACGTACTGGTGCAGATGAGCGACCAAAACCGCCCGAAGAGAATCCATATGAATTCGTAGACGCCACTTCCAAAATGTCTTCAGAGATTTCATGCAAGAAACGAGACGGGTTATTGTAACTAGTACGACCAAAAATCGTTCGATAGGCAGCACAAGTTAAAAACAATCTTTTTTCTGCGCGCGTGATCGCCACGTATGCAAGTCGACGTTCCTCTTCCATTTCTGCACTGTCACCAATTGAACGGGAATGCGGAAAAATATTCTCTTCCATACCAATGACAAAGACGACCGGGAACTCCAATCCCTTTGCAGCGTGCATGGTCATAAGGACGATTTTCTCCGTCGATTGGTTCGTCTCTTTATCCAACGAGTCAATATCCGCAATAAGCACCAAGTCTGTTAAGAAGGCAACGAGTGAACGGTCACTATCATCCTCTTCTGCACGCTTCTCAAATGCTTCCGTTACGGATAAGAACTCATCAATATTTTCAAGACGACTTTCCGCTTCAATCGACTTTTCGCGTTCTAACATCGCACGATAACCCGTTTTTTCGAGTACTTGTTCAACCAATTCCGTAACCGGTAAATATTCCTGCATTTTAGCAAAGCCTTCGATCATGTCTCTGAACTTGACCGCTTCATTGGCCGCTTTTGCAGTAAGCCCCATGAAGTGGACTTCCTGTAGTGCGTCGAAAATGGAGCGATCGTTTTCAAGTGCAAACATTGCCATCCGCTCAAATGACGTCGCGCCAATGCTACGTTTTGGTTCATTAATAATACGTGCCAGTGCTAAATCATCGTCAGGATTGGCAATTAACCGCAAGTATGCGAGTAAGTCTTTAATTTCTTTACGATCGTAGAACTTTGTACCCCCGACGATCGTGTAATCCAAATTGGACTTCACTAAATATTCCTCAATCATCCGGGATTGAGCGTTCGTGCGATAAAGGACAGCAAACTGATCGAGCGACAAATTCTCTTCCTCTTTCAGCTCAATAATCTTTTGCACAATGTATTGTGACTCATCTTTCTCGTCGGCTGCTTTATAAACAGTGATGGCATTCCCGTCTTCGTTTTCGGTACGCAGTTTTTTATCGTATCGACTTTCGTTGTTTTGGATGACGTCATTCGCCGCTTGTAAAATCGTCTTTGTTGAACGATAGTTTTGTTCCAGCATGATAACTGTCGCATCCGTATAATCTTTTTCAAACGAAAGGATATTACCGATATCAGCACCACGCCATCTATAAATGGACTGATCTGAATCCCCGACAACACAAATATTACGGAACTTCGCCGCTAACATTTTAACAAGTCGGTATTGAGCGTTGTTCGGTTGCGATAGGTAAGAGTTTGAAGTTATCTCCGTCTTTTCCCCCGCTTAGCACCGTACGTGAGACTTTCACCTCATACGGCGCCCCATCAACTAATAGCTCGTTACATTATCAATTACACAGTTGCCAACACGTTTTCGAAGGTCGTTAACTTTACTCAGTTGTTTCCCATCAAGACTCACTATCGATAAATATTTCTTAATGGTTTGGTTATTGACTGCGTGAATCAATTTATGAACATCTTTTGCGATGAACACTAAATTTTGATAGGAATCTGTACCGCCTTTTGATTTAGGTTTCTTATGATGAAGCTCCATATTACCTATTTCCAACTCATAACCTGAAATAGCGCATTGCCCTTTTTGAGAGATATACTTGGATAATCGATTATCGTTGTACTCCATGCTCTCAGACTTTATAGGGTTTTCCATCAGATAATGAACCATAAAGGCTGGCACCGCTTCTTGACTACTATGAATCAAGGCTCGTCCTTCCGCAGTATAACTGTTCTTTTCTTGAGTGAAGTTCACTGGATTCTTGTGTTTCACGCCATCTATAGGAAATAGTGCTAATCCACAAGCAAAGATTTTCTTTTTACCGAGATAATCTTTATAAGCAGTCTGGTGGTATTTGGTGATTACCCCATTCGTACTCCTGACCTTCTTTAATTTGTTGTACAGGATTCTTTTGACTGAGTAAGCAATTTCGCTGAAATCTTTTGTGACGTCGGTAGCTTGCCGATAGTAGTTGTGAAAACCGAGAATGGTTGAATTGTACTTTGCCACTTCCGCTTTCTTTTGATGTCTACGAATATATTCCGCTTTCATTTTAACCTTCTCAACTATTTGTCGTTTAGCTTTATCCGATATTTTTGATTTTACAACACGCTTTTTACCTTTTGGAATCACCTTGAAATTAAATCCAAGGAACTCAGAATAGTTTTTCCGTAAGTTTACCACTTTCGATTTTTCGTGACTAATCTCTAAGCCAAGTCTTTCTTTTAACCATTTTTTTACTGCTTCGAATACAGTAAAAGCAGTTTGATGGTCACGACAAAATATTTTGAAGTCATCTGCATATCGAACTATAAACATTTCCTTCAACTTCGAGGTACGTTTAAGCTCTCTGTACTTCAATGATTGGTCTTTTCGCATTTTACTACCAATTACACGGTACCGAGTGTAATCCCGATGTGTTTCAAATGTCTCCCACTGGTTACTTATCCACCAATCGAATTCATTCAATACAACATTTGAAAGTAGCGGTGAAATGATTCCACCTTGCGGAGTGCCTTTTGTCGGTATTCCAATTCCTTTAATTTCGGCTTTGAGCAGTTTACTAATTATCGAGAGTATTCGTTTATCCCTAATTCCTAACGTCCAAAGTTGTTTTAGGAGTTTTCCATGGTCTACGTTATCGAAGAATCCTTTTATATCGACGTCTACTACATAATGCAGATTATTTCGATTGGCTAATGTGACAGCTCTTGAATATGCGTGAAGCGTTCCACGGTTTGGACGGAATCCGTAACTATGGTGATGAAACTTTGCTTCACATATCGGTTCTAATACCTGCTTCAAGCATTGCTGCACAAGCCTATCTTCGATTGTCGGTATGCCCAATGGTCTAATTCCACCGTTTGGTTTTGGGATTTCCTTACGTTTTACTTTATGAGGTTTATAATCCTCGAGTCTGTTCTTTACGTAAGCGACAAGTTTGTCAGGGCTTCTAAGACCTATTTCGAATATGGTATTGTTGTTTACTCCTGCCGTTTTACTACCTCGATTTTTCTTGATGTTTCGAAAAGCCAGTTTAACGTTGGCTGGATGTACTACCAGTTCGTACAGATTCGTAAAAGTTTCCCCATCAGAACTTAACTTGTAAAGTGTATCAAACATGTTTTGCGTGTTGTAATATTCGTTATTTCTCAGCTTTTGCCGTTTTAACTTCTTCGATTGCGTTTCGGAATCAGTCAATTACTCACCTCATTTACAAACCTAGACGATTTGTAAGTTTCAGCTTTCACTTCTCTTAGTCATACTCGAACCCGATTTCTGTGTGTAATAATGTCGTCTTCCATCAGTTGACTAGTGGCTATCCCTTCACTGCTTGTTATCACAGCTTCGCAGGTACTATGCCACCACCTTCACCGATACTAAGGTAAGTTATGAATTAAAAATGCTTTCCTTACCACCGCTTCATAGAGTGCAAACTCTCCACGTTATCGGCTTACCACGTTCCAAGAATCCTATCTATACATATACCCTTAGATGATTCCTCTAGCCCTGTTAGCTGAATGGTGCCTGTAACACCATAAGGTATTTCATAAAGACAAGTTTTACTCTACCTCACTAACCCTTACAAAGAAGGACTATCCATTTCGAATAGTTATACCTCTAGAGCCGTACATTCGGAATTTCGTCTATAGATGGTTGTTTCATCTAATTTCTCATCATAGGTATTTTGTAGAACCCCGACCTATCAGTCATACCCTCTGCCTCCAGAGAGCTTTCCTCGACTCCACGTTAGGATGACCTTCAGCCGACTTCACCGAGCTTATAACCTTCAATGTTTTGCACCATTGAACGCTATTCGGAGGATTAGGTGAGCCTTTCAGGGCGTTACCCCATCATTCGACTCATCAGATTCTTAGTTCTCCTAGATCCCTCTAGTGGCTAACCTTTTCAGTTAGCAACGTGTCGCACTGTCTTGGTACTCATCAACGTGAATGTATTGGAATTTGTTCTGATAATAGTCGAGGACATCAGGGACCCGTTCGAACAATGTGAGTGTCATCATGATGAGGTCGTCAAAGTCGAGGGATTGGTTTTGACGTAATTTCTTTGTGTACCCTTCATAGACAGTTGCAACCGTTTTTTCATAAGGGTTTTGCATATTGATTTGTGCTTTGAATTTCTCCGCATCGATACATTCGTTTTTCGCAGAACTAATCGTTCCTAGCATCGTACGTGGATCGTATTGTTTCGAATCGATGTTACGTTCTTTTAAAACATTTTTAATTGCTGTCAATTGATCTGATGAGTCTAAGATTGTGAAGTTCTTTGACATACCAATCCGATCAATATTTCTTCGTAAAATCCGGACACACATCGAGTGGAACGTTGACACCCACATGCGCTCACCCGTACCTGGTCCTAACAGGCCGTCAATCCGTTCCCGCATTTCACGTGCTGCTTTATTTGTAAAGGTGATTGCCAGAACATTAGAAGGATACACGTTTTTTTCAACAATTAAATATGCAATTCTATGTGTCAACACTCTGGTCTTCCCAGATCCTGCTCCTGCCATGATAAGCAATGGACCTTCCGTTTTTTTAACTGCTTTCGCTTGTTCCGGATTCATGCCGGCAAGTAGGTTTTCGCTTAGTTCATTCATAAGGAATTCCGCCTTTCTTAGAACGTTTGTTCTTTATTATACATGATATTCCTCATCAATGGGACATCGTTTTCACAGCTTGTACGGTCGTTAACGCCGCTTCAAAATCTTCATAGATGACATTACCTACTATTACCGTATCGGCTAGGCGTGCCATTTCCCTTGCGTCCTCAGCATTCCGAATGCCGCCACCATAGAACAGTTTCGTGTTCTCAAGCACGCGCGCAGCCGCTTTGACAATCGCTGGATCCCCAAACATCCCACTGTATTCTAAGTAAAAGACAGGTAACTTGAACAAATGCTCCGCCATGCGCGCATACGCGATGACATCCTCTTCATCAGGTACTTTATCGACACCTGTCAATTTTGCAGCTTTACAATCTATATTTACGATACAATACCCTTCAGCAATGACTTCTTCCCAATTCATCATATGACCGTATTCTTTTAACGCAGCATGATGGATTCCGTTGATCCACTCTGTCTTGGACGCATTCAACACAGTTGGAATGAAATAAAAGTCAAATCCAGGTGTCACCGAATCGACAGTCGATACTTCAAGAGCGACCGGAACCGAATAGCGACGGATTCGTGCCAGAAGATCGAGTACGTTCTCCAATGTCACGCCGTCTGACCCCCCTATGATCAAGCCGTCTGTCCCTGATTCAGCAAGCCGTTCCAACGCATTGTCTGTAATGTTTTTTGCAGGGTCCACTTTAAAGGCGTGACGCCAATTTTTTATATCCATTGTATGACCACCTATTTTGTAAAGTTATCATTTTACGTCTACATGTTGAGGTAAACTCTATCCAACAGTATACCAAAAAAACGAGCGGAAAGATTCTCCGCCCGATTTACTTCTTTTCCGTATTCTCTTCTAGTTCAGGATACAAACGGTTGAGTACCATATTGTAACCGCCAGATCCGTAATCGACACATCGTCTTACCCGAGAAATAGTCGCTGTACTTGCACCGGTTTCATTTTGAATCCGGTCATACGTCTTCTTTTGTCTCAATGCATGTGCAACTTCTAGACGCTGGGTCATCGATTGCAGCTCACTCATTGTTGCCAGATCATCGAAGAACGAATAGCATTCCTCAATATTCTTCAGTTCCAAAATCGCTTTAAATAGTTGGTCCGTTTGCTCACTACGAATTTTATCAATTTGCATATATGTTCCCCCTCTTTCTATTCGTGTCAAGGAGTATAGGAAACGGATTTCGCCAAACCAAGTGACGTTGGGATGACATGGAACCACGTCTTCCCTGGTACCAATTTTACAGGTACGCCGTCTTCCACCGGGACGATAAATCCTTCAATGTTCTTCCACTCAATTTCTTTTACAGCACCCGCTTGAAAAAGCATTGCCTTGCCGCCACTTTCAATATCTACCGCTTGTCTACCCTCGTTGTCAATTGTCCGGTGGGCAGTCTCTATGACAACAACATTTGCCACTTCAACCGGTAAATTGTTTTCTTTATCGACTGTCAAGACGTCATTTACCATACGCTGGTAAGTCCCGTTATCTGGGTTGTAAGCAAACGTACTGATGAATTCTTTGTTGTTACTGAAACGGACAACAAGCATTGAGGCGATATCTTCTATTTTAGCATCCTCAAGCGATTCATGGAACGTAAACGGAGGAATCTTTGTGACAACAGCCTGCGATTTTGTCATTTCAATCGCTTTACGAACATTTTCATTACTAATATAGGAATTATGTGGCGCTTTACGCTCAACCGACCTTTTAAATAGAATGCCATCATACTGCATGCCATTCACATGATCGACATACCGTTTGTCTAATAATGCCTTCGCATCCGGGCTATACCCATGCGCAACATAAAAAGCATCCATCCCCTTAGCAAGTTCTATAAAATAATCCCTGGCACTTCGAACGGGTCCAATCGATTCTGGCAGCTCACTTTGAAAGAGTGCCAAAAACCGAGTGACATTGCCTTCCGCCACAAACTCATACACGATATCCGCTGCACTTAGACCTGATTGTGGTCTAGCTTGAGGATGATTATTAATCGTAGCAAGGACTGCACGATCGCCCACTTCAGTTTCACCTTTTACACCTGTAAACAATGTTGGAAACAGTGCTCGCTCGTCATCCATTCCCTCCTGCTCATCCTCAACTTCAATGATTTCGGGTTTTTCTTGTGTGTGGTCAACTTCTTCCGCACCCGCTTTCTCATTTTTTGAACACGCCGACAACAGCAACAACACGATCGCCAGTCCGACTAGCCATCCCCTGTTTTTCCCTTCCATCTTTTCCCCCTATCTTTCCACTGACGGAATGATCACTTCATTTTTCATTACATGATAAAGTCCTAGCTGCGTAGCTCGAACATAAGGCAAATGCGTCGATTGTAAAAACAAAAAGGTGTAGACCGCATCTCCATGTTGGTAACCCCGAGTCGCTAAAGCTTCTTTTAACGCCACTTCCTCTTCAATTAAACGCTCTACAGAGGAAGCAGATAATCCCCCACCAATCGGTAGAGCGATGGAAGCAACAACTTCGCCATCTTCGACAAGCACCATTCCACCGTTCATCCGTTTCATCTCATCAAATGCTTGCTTCATCGCACCCTTATCTTTGCCAATCAAAATGAGATCACCTGTATTTGAATACGACGAGGCCAATCCTTGAACTTGATTGGCAAAGCCTTTTATGACTGTGTTCACACGCCACTTCCCATGTCGATCGACAAGTAGAAGAAAACTTTCATCATGTTCTTCCGCTAACTTGTCCACTGATAAATCGATCGTTACTTCATACGGTTTCGTAATGACATCATTGACCATTCCAATGCCGACAGGATGTGTAAAGTCAAAATCTTGTTCACTCAAATCAAAATCGAGTGTACAATCCGGAATGATGGACCAATCCACGTGCTGGAAAGTTCCAGTGGATTCATTGTCCCTCTTTAGCCATTTTCCTTTTGATAAGACATCTGTAGGTACCGGATGCCATTCGTCGTCAAGGAAGTTCAGCGTAGCATATCGACCCGTTGCAATGAGTCCATGCAAATCATCCATTCCGTAATATCTTGCTATGTTATAGGAGGCCATTGCATAGGCATCAATTGGTTTAACACCGGCATCCAATGCAACTTGGATACATTTATCCATGACACCATCCGTGTGGAATGAAGGTGTAGATCCATCCGTCGTCATCATTAAATGATCAAAAACATGTAATTCTTTGTCCACAATACCTCTTAACAAATGCGGTAAATCAGGACGAATGGAAGAATGGCGAAGCGTCACTGCATAGCCATGAAGTAAGCGTGATTCCACTTCTTCCACAGTCATCGCTTCATGATCCCCATCTGCGCCAATTAGCTTCATTCTAGCCAACGTTCGTTCAGAGGCACCTGGAAAATGCCCTTCAATCTTTTTACCCGCAGCCTTGGCAGCAAACAAATTGGTCATCATCTCTGCATCGCCGTTCAGAAGTCTTGGCCAACCCGTCAGCTCCCCCCCCATCAGCACATCGCTACGCTTTATCCATTCAGCAACTGCTGCTGGAGTGAACATTTCTCTCTCGTTGTGCAACACGGTTTGCGAGTCAAACCGCGCCCACCAATAAAACGAAAATGGCAATTGGTGTAATTGGTCAACCAATTTGAAAGCCTTTTCATTCCCTAAGAGCAAGAAGAACGTCAAATTATCTGCAATAAATGTCGTCGTGCCTCGTTTCCCTGCAAAAGATGCAAATGATTCAGGGTTGTACAACTGAAATGGGTGAACATGCGGTTCAATATAGCCGGGAACGATTTTTTTCCCTGTCGCGTCAACCACTTCCGTCTCCTCCATCAAGACAGGCATTCGACTGCCTGTATACACAATACGATCACCATGAATCCAAATGTTTCCTGTTACCCACTGCTTTAAAACAGAATGGAGGTAAGTAGCATTCTGGATAACCATATCAGGCGAAGCTTTACCGTTAATAATTTGAAGTTGTCTATCTATTGTATGTTGGTCCCACATAATATTGACTCCTCTTTTATCTTTCTATGGTTTTATCGTAGCATAGCAATCGTTGGAAATATAGAGCCAATATGCGCGAAGAGAGAATGTTCCGTCATACACGCAAACCTCCAATAGAAGAATGAACTGCTTTTTTCTCGGTTACTCTAAGAGCAAGGTTATGGAAGGAGGGTACGAAAGTTGAATAGTAATCATGATGAACAAGCGCCCATTCTTGTACAACGTCTCGCTCATCATTTACAACCATCTGCTGACATCATACAAACACCATTACACATTGATGGAACAAAAGCACATGTACTCTATTTAAAAAGTGTGGTAGATGGCCAACTACTTCAAACAATTGTTATTAAACCATTTTTCGAACTACGTGCCGCAGACTCTTTTGTTCAGTATCTTTCTTCACTGCCGAATAAAGTCGACGTTCCAGCTGAAAGACAACTTCTCATCGAATTGACGAAAGGGAATGTCTTAGTTGTCGTCGGTCAGCGGACTTTTTTATTGGACATAAAGAAGAGTGTTACAAACACAGTTTTGGAAACGGCTTTAGAACCGACAATTCATGGACCTCAGTTTGGTTTAAGTGAAAGTTTGGAAACAAATTTAAATATTATTCGCCATAGATACTATACTTCTTCACTTGTAGTGGAGACAGCTAGTTTAAACGATGAATCCAATCGGCCAATTGCCATTTTATATGATGAAAAACATGTTGATACGCATGTCCTAGATCTGGTTAAAGAACGGTTGAAAGATTTAAAAAACCCTCTTATCCAGTCTACAGGGGATTTAGAGTTATATTTAAACAATCAAAAACTAACATTGTTTCCTGATACATTATTAACCGAAAGACCAGATCGAATCGCCTATAATTTGGCCACCGGAAAAGTTGTTCTACTAGTGGACGGAAGTCCCCAGGCGACAATGGCACCTGCAGTCTTCTTTGATTTCATGGTTTCAATGGAAGATCATTATCACTCTTTTTGGATTTCACTGTCAACGCTCATGCTACGCTATGCAGGATTACTAACCTGTATCATTTTACCTGCACTGTATGTAGCCATCATTTCTTTCAATCCAGATGTCATTCGCACAGAGCTTGCCCTTACAGTTGCCGGGAGCAGAATAGGAGTTCCTTATCCTTCTTATATTGAAGTGCTTTTCATGCTCGTCTTTATTGAATTGCTCACGGAAGCAAGTATTCGATTACCGAAGGCGGTTAGTGCAACAGCAACAACTGTCGGTGGTTTAATACTTGGGACAGCAGTCGTCGAGGCTGCCCTTGCTTCCAATATCATGATTATCGTCGTGTCACTCGTTGCAATTTCAACATTCGTTATCCCCATCAACGAAATGAGTTTTTCTATTCGCATTTCAAGATTTTTTTTATTGCTGTATGCCTCTCTATTTGGCTTGGCGGGGGTCATTATCGGCATGCTTGGCATTATGATGTATTTAACGAATAAAGAAAGTTTCGGAAAACCGTATTTAAAAATGTATTGGAAAAACCGCAATGATGAACTGAAGGTGAAAGCGGATGAATAGATACGTTTATTATTTAATTTTTATAAACATGATTGCGAATTTAGTTGCGACAGTTCCTAGAATACTCGTTGTGGAGAGTAAAAATGGGGTGCTGTTTTCTATGGGGCTTGCAGCAATTTCAGGTGTTATTATTACGTTCATCACGGTCAAATGTTTTAACAATTTTCCAGGTCAGGACCTCATTGAGTTACTTAAAACCCGAACTTCAAAGTGGTTTTCCGTGCCTGTTCTGCTCTATTTCGCGCTGAACTGGTTTATAGCAGGCCTCATTACCTTAGTAACATTCACTTTCATACTCATTCGTTTTTTGTCACCAGAAACTTCTATCTTCATGTATGTGTTAAGTTTTTTGGTCATCATCTCTTATGGGGTCCTAGCTAAAACAAAAAGTGTATTATATATGACTGAATTAACAGTCGTCCTATTTAGCCCTTTTGTCTTCTTACTCATCGTAAAATCATATGTGAATGACGTGTTTAATATGGATTTTGTCAAGGTCGCTCTAATGCATGCAAATGAATGGCCAAGTTATTCCGCCTATACAGCTTCCACTTACTTATATATCGGTATTGTCAATCTAGTTGTCTTTAATCGCTATCTTACGGAGAAAATCCGTTTTGGTGCAAAACAGATCATCATTATTGGAGTGGTTGGCGCTTTCGTTTTATTAACAACATATTTCGTACCGATTGGTATTGCTGGGTTTGATGAGATCGATCGATTAATTTATCCTTGGATTTCCACAAGTGATTCCATCCGAATGCGCTTTGGTATTGTCGAGCGCTTACTTTTCATTTTTTTATTAATCTTTTTAGCAATTGCTGTGCTCAGCATTGTTATTCATTGGCACGTTGCTGTGAAATTCTTTTACACGGTGTTCACATTCAAGAAGCTGAAGTGGAAGGATAAACCACTATCACCTGTGCTCATCCTTATACTGTTTTGGAGTGTAGGAATTTACATGGTCTCTTACTTAACCGAGCATCAGTTATTTATTTTTACAAGCTATTTCTTTAACTTACTGCCCTTGTTTTTCACAGTTTTAATAATAGTCTTTTTTGTCATTAAGCGAGGTGTGAAGGGATGAAACAATTACATTTGTTAATTATTTCGCTTTGTTTGATAAGCACGTTTCTTTCAGGTTGTGGCTTTAAAGATATTGATAAACGAGTATTCATATCAGCAATTGGCATTGATCCAAGTGAAAATGGCGAAGGATTTAAAGTAACTTTGAAGATTGCGTTACCAATTGGTTCTGTTAAAGATGCTTCAGGTGCTAAATATGCCTATTTTTCAAAAGAGGGTGAGACAATTGGTGAATCTTTACGCACCCTTGAAACACATACTGACAAAGTGCTCGAATTCGGTCATATGAAAGCAATTGTCATCCATGAAAAATTGCTAGCAGATGGCGTGAAAGAATATATGGATTATTTCACTCGTAGAGGCGATATCCAGCTCATTGCATATATAATCGCTGCCCGTCCAACCGCTGAAGATGTCTTAAAAACTGAACCGAGTACTGAAGCCGCTTCAACGGTTTCGCTTTTTAACTTTTTTGATCAGACAGGTACGGAAAGTCCTTTTATCACGACAGCTTTTCTGTTCCAATTTAGACGAGATTATTACGGAAAGGGAATCGATTCATTCATTCCGTTAATGGAGACAAATGAAGATAAAACCGAACTACGTGTCAATAAAGCTATTGTTACTGGACTAAATGATAAATTTCTCGTTCTCTCCTCTATTCAAACCAAATATTACAATACGGTCTTCAATGAAAAAAGCGGGTTTGACTACAAAGTAAAAAGTGAAGATTTAGTTCTCATGTTAAATATCGATAACATTCATACGTCATATAAAATTATTACAGATGGCAATGAACCTGTTTCAATAAAAGTCGATGTCAAGATGATCGGGATCATTGGACAATCAAATAAGATTTTATCGATCGACAAGTTAGATGAATACAATAAAATTTCATCGAAAACAATTGAGAAAAAGTTATTGGATTTTTTGAAGTTACTTCAAGAAGAAAAGTTAGACCCCGGATTCGGATTGCGCTACCGTGCAACCCGATTAAATGAAGAAGGATTATTCGAAAAATGGAAAGAAGCTTATCCATCTCTCCCTATTGATTTAAACGTGGATGTTCAATTAAAGAGTACGGGGGCGATCGAGTGAAGTTTGCCTAGTCGTTTAAAAAGAGCTACGGGCAAATTGAGTTGAGACAAGAAGTAGTATTGAGCAATGAACTTGCGACGAAATTGAAGCGTCACTGTCCTTAAATCGACTTGCCACACCTCATTATACTTCTATTGAAAACAATAGCGTGTGAAACCATCAAACAATAATGGTTTCACACGCTAATAGTATTCGATCAACTACTTGAATTAATTACTCAAAGGTGCGCCAGCCGATATCTGTACGGTAGAAGAAATCCTTCCACTCCAAGTTATTTAAGCCTTTGTAGACATGTTCCTGCGCCTCTTTCAATGAAGAAGCCTTCGATGTAACGAGGAGGACACGGCCTCCATTCCCGATAAACCCTTCACCGTCTATCTTTGTGCCTGCATGGAACACTTCCAGACCGATGTTCTTTAAAACATCTAACTCTGGCAATGCATTTCCTTTTACTACATCTCCCGGATAACCGTCTGCAGCAACGACGACCCCTAACACAGCATCATCATGCCATTGCAGTTGATATGGTTTGCCTGTCATGAGCGCCATCATGAATTCTCCGAAGTCAGATGCCATCCGTGGTAATACGACTTGTGTTTCCGGGTCACCGAAACGAGCGTTAAATTCAATTACTTTCGGTCCTTCAGCTGTTAAAATGAGTCCAGCATACAAGATTCCTGTGAAAGGCAGACCAACTGATGCCATTGCCTCGACAGTCGGTACGACAACCCGATTATACGCTTCTTGGATGACGTGTTCTGAAATTTGAGGAACAGGCGAGTATGCTCCCATGCCGCCAGTATTAGGCCCTGTATCGCCATCGAATGCACGCTTATGATCTTGCGCGATAGGCATCGGATAGATCTGCCCTTCATGGACAAACGACATATAAGAAAACTCTTCGCCCTCAAGATATTCCTCGATGACGACACGAGAGGATGAATCACCAAATTTTTGATTGCCAATCATTTCATCCACTGCATCGACTGCTTCCTCCATTGTCATTGCCACGACGACGCCTTTACCTGCAGCGAGTCCATCGGCTTTTACAACAATAGGTGCGCCTTGTTGACGGATGAATGCTTTTGCTTCGTCCACATCCGTGAAGGTGCCGTAAGCAGCAGTTGGAATGTTGTACTTCTTCATTAATTCTTTGGCGAATGATTTGCTGCCTTCAATTTGTGCTGCGGCTTGCGTCGGACCGAAAATCCGTAAATTTCGTGTTTGGAAGTAATCAACAATTCCCTCCGCTAACGGTTGCTCAGGACCTACAAAAGTCAGGTCAATCGCATTTTTTTCGACAAACTCTGCGAGCGCTGCAAAATCGTTGGCGCGTATTTGTACACATTCAGCGTCTTCTTTCATGCCATCATTCCCAGGCGCAACAAACACTTCAGAGACAGAAGGAGACTGCTTAAATTGCCTTGCAATCGCGTGCTCCCGTCCCCCACTTCCGACTACGAGAACTTTCATGAATAGATCCCCCTTGTATTAATGCTTGAAATGACGCACGCCCGTGAATACCATCGCAATTCCGTATTCATTCGCTTTCTTAATGGAATCTTCGTCCTTCACTGATCCACCTGGCTGAATGATCGCTGTAATACCTGCTAGTGCTGCAGCTTCAACTGTATCATCCATCGGGAAAAATGCATCCGATGCCAGTGCGGCACCTTTAGCCCGTTCCCCCGCTTGTGCCAATGCAATAGTTGCTGCACCTACTCGATTCATTTGCCCTGCACCTACACCTAACGTCATTTGCGCATCTGATACGACAATTGCATTAGACTTCACGTGTTTGACAACGGACCAACCGAGTTTCAACGCTTCCCACTCTGCTTCTGTCGGCTTACGATCTGTAGCAACACGAATGTCCGCATCATCGAACCCATATGTATCCGGTTGTTGTATGAGCAACCCACCTTCTACAGAAACCGTGTTCCACTGATCTTTTTTCTGCTGGGTGAACGAAATGGTCAATAAACGGATGTTTTTCTTCTGTGTCAACAGCTCCATTGCTTCATCTGTAAACGATGGTGCGATAATGATTTCCAGGAAGATTGACGATAATTGCTCTGCAGTTTTCGCATCCACTTCACGATTTAGTGCCACAATCCCTCCAAAAATCGAGGTAGCATCTGCTTCATATGCTTTATTGAACGCTTCAGCAATTGTTGCTCCAGTACCAACTCCACACGGATTCATATGCTTTACTGCGACAGCAGCCGGTTGTTGGAACTCCTTGACGATTTGAAGGGCAGCATTCGCATCTTGAATATTATTATAGGATAGTTCTTTTCCGTGCAATTGCGTTGCATAAGCAATGGAGAAATCCGAGCCGAGCGGACGGCTATAAAATGCCGCTTTCTGATGTGGATTTTCACCATAACGGAGCGGTTGTTTCAATTCGTATGTATAGGTCACTTGCTCCGGGAATTGTTCACCAGCAAGATCTGTCAAATAGCTCGAAATAAGGGCATCATACGCCGCGGTATGCCGGAATACTTTTGCTGCAAGACGGCGACGAGTTTCCAGTGTCGTTTCACCAGCAGATGTTAATTCTTTAAGCACTTGCTCATAGTCTCCTGCATCCACGATGACGGTAACATAAGCATGGTTTTTAGCCGATGCACGTAACATTGCTGGTCCGCCAATGTCAATGTTCTCTATTGCATCCTCAATTGTTGTGTCTGGTTTGGCGATCGTTTCTTTGAATGGATACAAATTCACACATACGATATGGATTGGTTGTATCCCGTGTTCCTTCATTTGTGCTATGTGGGAGCTATCATCTTGTTTAGCAAGCAAACCACCATGGATCATCGGATTTAATGTTTTTACGCGCCCTTCCATAATTTCCGGGAAACCTGTCACTTCATCGACAGCTGTGACTGCTACTCCATTGTCTTTTAAATGTTTCATCGTTCCGCCTGTTGACAGAATTTCGTAATCCAATGCGACAAGCGCTTGTGCAAATTCTAAAATCCCAGCTTTGTCCGACACACTGAGCAATGCGCGTTTTTTCATGATTTATATCCTCCGATTACTAGTTAATTGCGTTAGCGACAAATAATTTTTGCAACGTTTCTTTGTAAATGACATGCTCAATGGCATGAATGGATTGTGCAGTCATTTCAGTATTCCCATCCACAACCCGAACAGCTTCTTGCGCAAGAATCGGGCCTGTATCCATTCCTTCATCTACAAGATGTACGGTGACGCCTGTCACTTTCACGCCATGCGCAATCGCTTGTCCGATTGCGTCCTTACCTGGAAACGATGGTAATAAGGAAGGGTGGATGTTAACAATGCGTGATGGAAAAGCGGCCAACAAATCAGGACCGATCAAACGCATATAACCGGCTAATACAATCCATTCCACTTCAGCTTGGCGGAGTATGTCAATTACCGTTTTTTCAAATGCTTTCTTAGTTGGGAACGCTTTAGGCTCAACTGCTACGACGCGAACTGCAGCTTGCTTGGCACGTTCAACAACGAAGGCAGCCGGTTTATCCGTCATGACAAGCGCAATCTCTGCGTTCAATTCCCCTTCACGGCATGCATTTTCAAGAGCGGCAAAATTGCTGCCGCTCCCTGAAGCAAAGACCGCAATCTTCACCTTTTCTTTCATTCCGCTAAACTCCCATCGTGCTTACCAATGAACGTAATGCCTTCCGACTTAACGACACGACCAATTTCGTATGCATCTTCCCCGTGCAAAGCTGCAATTTGAATAGCGCGTTTCGCCTGTTCAGCAGGAAGGGCGATCACAAATCCGATTCCCATATTAAAGACACTATACAGGTCTTTATCAAGTAATTCCCCTTTATGTTTTAACATGTTGAAGATAGGGAGTACCGGCCAAGAGCCGAGCTTCACTTCCACACCAAAACCTTGTGGGAACATCCGAGGAAGGTTTTCAAAGAAACCACCACCTGTAATATGCCCCATTGCATGTACGTCTAACTCTTCATGTATTTGAAGGACGGGTTTTGCATAAATCTTCGTTGGTTCCAACAACGCGTGACCAATTCGTCCAAGTTCTTCATAACCAGCAATGTATTCATCCATCATATAGCCTTGCTCTTCAAAAACAATTTGACGTACTAACGAAAAACCATTTGAATGAATTCCGCTAGAAGCGAGACCGACTAACACATCGCCTTCTTGTACATACTCACCTGTCACAATGTTGCTTTTTTCACAAGCACCGACAGCAAATCCTGCTACATCGTACTCATCGACTTCGTAAAGTCCTGGCATTTCAGCTGTCTCGCCACCGATTAACGCAGCACCGGCTTGTACACAACCATCCGCAATTCCTTTGACAATCGCTTCCACTTTTTCAGGAACTGCTTTTCCGAGTGCGATATAATCTAAGAAATAAAGCGGTGCTGCCCCTTGAGCAACAATGTCATTTACACACATCGCAACACAGTCAATGCCAATTGTATCATGCTGATCAGCCATGAATGCCACTTTCAGTTTTGTTCCGACTCCATCTGTACCGGAAACGAGCACAGGCTCTTTATACCCGAGCGCAGAAAGATCGAACATTCCACCGAAACCACCAAATGCCCCCGCAACCCCTTTACGTGCTGTCCGTGCAACATGTGATTTCATGCGTTCTACGGACTCATAACCCGCTTCAATGTTGACACCCGCTTTTTCGTAAGCCTTCGACATGGAATTTCCTCCTTTGAGCAAATATGTACAACTATCCATCACAATGACGAATTACCAACCTACTGGATACGTAACACCTTTGAGTAAACCAAACAGAACCGCTTATACGTCATCAACTACGTATGAGTGCGTCTACATGGACAATCAACGACGCAAGCTAAAAGATCGAACGGATAGGTATTTGTGCGTCTGACAATCACTTACCGTCCGATTTCCTTCTCATGCGGCAATACCGTATCCGCATAAATGTCTGTCGGATATTCACCTGTGAAGCAAGCAAGACATTGGCCACAATTTTTCATCTCAGGTGACCTGCCAATCGCTTTCAGCATCCCTTCAGCAGAAAGGAATGTAAGTGAATCGGCTCCAATCAGCTCACGCACTTCCTCGACTGAACGTCCGGTTGCAATTAGCTCCGAGTCCGTACTAATATCGACGCCATAAAAACAAGGGCTCACTAGAGGCGGTGCACCAATGACGACATGGACTTCTGTAGCACCGGCATCCCTCAACATACTGACAATCCGTTTTGACGTCGTTCCTCGCACAATCGAATCATCGACCATGACGACACGTTTCCCGGCAACGACTTGATGCACTGGAGACAGTTTCATCTTCACGCCACGCTCACGCATCGACTGCGTCGGTTGGATGAACGTTCTACCCACATATCGATTTTTGATGAGTCCTAATTCATAGGGGATGCCACTTTCCTCTGAAAAGCCGATTGCTGCAGAAATACTTGAATCAGGTACACCTGTCACTACGTCTGCCTCAATTTTCACTTCCCGAGCCAATTGCTTGCCGCAACGTTTGCGCGCCATATGAATATTAATGCCGTCAATATCTGAATCCGGTCGGGAGAAATAAACATACTCCATCGAACACATTGCCCGTTCAGCTGGCTCAGCAAAACGATCCGACTGCAAACCTCTTTCATTAATAATGACCAATTCTCCCGGTTCGACAGAACGAATGCATTCCGCGCCAATTAAGTCAAACGCACATGTCTCTGAAGAAACGACCCATGCATCCCCTAATTTCCCCAACGACAACGGTCGTAAACCGTTCGGGTCTTGAGCAACCATTAAACCTTCTTCCGTCAACACAACAAAAGCAAAAGCCCCTTTCAACATGGACAACGCTTTTTTCACACGGTCCCGCTGTGTCAAGGACCCACTGCTACTTCGCTTAATCAAATGCGCTAACACTTCTGTATCCGAAGTCGTTTGAAAAATGCTCCCTTGTCTCTCTAAGCTTTCCTTTAAGTCTTTTGCATTGATTAAGTTCCCGTTATGTGCAATGGCCATACTACCTGTCGTTGAACGAAAAACGAGGGGTTGTACGTTTTCTGCACCACGCCCATCCTCTGTCGTATACCGGACTTGACCAATCGCACTGCGACCTGTCAAACTTCGTATAGCGTCGCCTGAAAATACGTCATTGACAAGGCCTTCCCCTTTCACAACATGAAGACCTTTGTGATCTTTCGTCGCGATTCCAGCACCTTCTTGACCACGATGTTGCAATGCGTGCAGACCATAATAACTGATCTGCGCCGCATCTCCATGACCCCATATCCCAAACACTCCACACTCTTCGTTTAAGCCTCTGAGCTCAGCAAGCATGCAATTGCTCCTTTCCATGCAGAACGGAACTCTTCCACCGTCCCATCTATCAACACGGAATCCTCTTCACCCGTAATCCTGATTTCCTCTCGATCGGTCACAGTACCGATTCGTACAGCGTCCTCATTCAATTGCTCAAATGCATGTGCATGTTCTTCTTTTACCGTAACGATGAAACGTGACTGTGTTTCACTGAAAAGCGCTGTCACTGGTGAGCCAGAAAGCGTCACTTCTGCACCGAGACCTTTCGCATCAAACGCCTTTTCACAAAGTGCTACAGCAAAACCACCTTCTGAAAGATCAGTAGCTGATTGGACAAGGCCATTCTGAATCGCAGTAAGCAATCCTTTTTGACGGTTTACTTCCACGTCTAAATCGATTGCAGGCACTTTACCGAAAATCTTCCCTTCAATCATTTGTTGCAATTCACTGCCACCGAATTCCGTAGCCGCTTCCCCAATGACGTAAATCGTATCACCAGCTTGTTTAAACGATGTAGTCGTCACTTGCGCCAAATCGTGGACAATTCCTACTAACCCCATCGTTGGCGTCGGGTACACAGGCACTCCATTCACTTCATTGGACATTGAAACATTCCCACCAATAATGGGTGCATTTAATTTACGGCATGCTTCTGCAATTCCATCCGCAGATTTCTCAATTTGCCAAAACACTTCTGGTTTGTCCGGACTACCGAAATTCAAACAATCTGTTGCAGCAATTGGCTCAGCACCTGAACAGATCAGATTGCGCGTCGCTTCAGCTACAGCAATTTTCCCGCCCATTTCCGGATCAAGGTATATGAACCGGGAATTGCAATCTGCCGTCATGGCAAGGCCTTTATTCGTCCCTCTTACCCGAATGACACCCGCTGAAGAGCCTGGAGCCACAACAGTATTTGCACGTGCTTGCGTATCAAACTGGTTGTACACCCATTCCTTGGACGCAATGGTCGGTCGTTTCAATAACGCTAATAACGTCTCCTTCAAGTCTTCAACGTTTGGCTCTTCATTGGCCATCGCTTGGAATTCCTTATAATACGCAGGCTCTTCTGATTTTTTATAGTAAACAGGTGCATCTTCAGCAAGTGTGTCTGCTAAGACTTCCGCAACTACTTCCCCTTTATGGTAAAGCCTTAACATCTTATCATCCGTCACTTTACCGATTGCAACTGCTTCAAGCCCATATTTTGAGAATAAATCGATGATTTCCTGTTCACGACCTTGCTTTACAACAACGAGCATACGCTCTTGGGATTCAGACAACATCATTTCGTACGCAGTCATACCTTCTTCACGTTGTGGAACTAGATCCAAGTTCATCTCCACACCATAGCCCGCTTTTGAAGCCATTTCAGCTGATGATGAAGTGAGACCGGCTGCCCCCATATCTTGAATACCAATTAGCGCATCTGATTTCACGAGTTCTAGACATGCCTCCATGAGGAGCTTCTCAAGATACGGATCACCTGCTTGCATGACTGGCAGTTCCTCTTCTTTATCGACAGCCACTTCTGCTGAAGACATCGTTGCACCGTGAATGCCATCACGTCCTGTCTTTGCCCCGACATACATAACGGTATTGCCAACACCGGAAGCAAGCCCTTTTTGAATATCTTCATGGTTCAGTAAGCCAACAGCCATCGCATTGACAAGCGGGCGTTTTGAATAGCAATTATCAAATTGCACTTCTCCTGCAATTGTTGGGATTCCAATCGTATTTCCGTAGCTCGCAATTCCTGCCACAGCTTGTTCAAATAAATAGCGATCACGTGCTTCAGACAAATCCCCAAATCGCATCGAATTGACGAGTGCAACGGGACGTGCTCCCATCGAAAACACATCACGAATGATTCCACCTGCTCCTGTTGCTGCTCCGATGAAAGGTTCGATTGCAGAAGGGGAGTTATGGGATTCAAGTTTAAACACAGCTGCTTGATTATCACCGATATCAACAATCCCAGCCCCTTCACCCGGTCCTTGTAGGACACGTGCCCCTTCAGTTGGAAACTTGCGTAGTACCGGTTTTGAACTTTTATAGGAGCAATGCTCAGACCACATAGCAGAAAACAGTCCTGTTTCTGTATAATTCGGAAGCCGTCCCAGCATACTGACTGCCCGATCAAACTCCTCATCGGTCATCCCCATTTGGCGATACAATTTCTCATCTTTGATTTGCTGAGCTGTCGGTTCATGCATGACGTTCACTCCCGTTCTTCAAGATTGATTGAAATAATGCTAGACCATCTGTTCCACCAATGAGTACTTCCACAGCGCGTTCAGGCAATGGCATCATCCCTAAAACATTTCCTTGTTCATTCAAAACACCTGCAATGGCTGCAACACTACCATCTTCATTGCCATCCGCATACGTAAAAGCAACCCGGCCATTTTTCTTTAATGATGCTGCCGTTTCAACATCAACGTAATAATTCCCATATTCGTGCGCGAAAGGAAGTGTTATGTGCTGATCTTGTTCATAAGCACTCGTAAACAATGAGGTTGCATTTTCAACCTTCACAGATGTTTTACCACTTCTAAACTTCAATCCTTTATTTCTCAAGAAAGCACCTGGCAATAACCCCGCTTCCACGAGAATTTGAAAACCGTTTCCAACACCAAGTACTGGTTTTCCTGTAGCAGCAAACGCTTGTAAACTAGCAATTGCAGCTGAGCTTAATGCAAGCGCACCTGGTCGTAAGTAGTCTCCATAGGAAGCTCCTGTCGGAATGACAACTCCGTCATAGTGTTGCAAGTCCGCTTCATAATGCTGCACAATCTCTGCATGTGCACCGATGATATCTGTCAGCGCATACTTCATATCTTCATCACAATTGGAGCCTGGAAAGCTTAGTATAGCGAACTTCATTTGCCCGCAACCTCCTCAATTTCGAAGCGATAGTTTTCGATTACTTTATTGACAAGAAGGGCATTGCACATTTCATGTACACGTGTTTCAATCTCCGAATTTGTACCTGCCAAATCAAGTTCAATCATCTTTCCAATGCGGACATTTCCAACTTCATCGAAACCTAACTTATGCAGAGCATCCTTCGTAGCAATACCTTGTGGATCTACAACACTCTCGCGTAATGAAACGAATACTTGTACTTTTGTCATGTTTGTTTCCTCCCGGATCAAATTAGTTTGTAATCGATTTATGTGGTAATGAAATGATTCCTACTCCTATCGCTTGTCTTCTTTACTCCCAAATGCCCGTTGCTTCAATTTCTTGCAACGTTTCTTCAATCGACTCCGTCATAATCGTCACGTGCCCCATCTTCCGTTTTTCTTTCGCCTCTTGTTTCCCATAAAGATGGATAGACCAATCAGGATAGCTCGTTACAATCTTCTTTAGAGGGGCTACATGCTCTCCTAACACATTCACCATGATGCACGAACCCCATAGCTTTGGTTTACGTAACGGCCAACCGCAAATTGCTCGAATATGCTGATGGAACTGTGACACGTTACACGCTTCGATTGAATAATGTCCTGAATTGTGCGGACGCGGAGCTAACTCATTTATAAGAATTTCTCCATCCTCCAGTACAAACATCTCTACCGCTAACGTCCCGACCAACTTCAAATGGTCGGCTATTTGTTTCGCCGCTTTTTCTGCTTTCTCTATGACAGTTGCACTTACACGAGCTGGAACGATTGACTCATGTAAAATATGATGTTTATGAATATTTTCAGATACCGGCAAACAATAAGATTCACCTGCCATATTCCGCTGGATAATAACCGAAATCTCCGTTTTGAACGGAACGAAAGCTTCTGCAATACATGCGGAATGTGCAAACAGTGGGTAAGCATCATCTAGCTGCGCTGAGGAATCCAGTTTTACTTGCCCTTTTCCATCGTACCCACCAAAAGCCGTTTTCACGATACAAGGATATCCGACATTCTCAATCTTCTCTTTCAACTCCTCAAAACTAGCCGCAGTGGCATACGTTGCAACTGGTGCACCCGCTTCCACAATCTCCGCTTTCTCAGCAATCCTGTTTTGTGTAATTCTTACTAACTCAGCACCTTGAGGAACATAAGCAATTTGAGATAAACGATCTAACCCTTCGTAGTCAATGTTCTCAAATTCATATGTAATGACATCGCTCACTTCCCCTAACTCTTCTAATGCCGCTTCGTCATTGTAAGGTGCAACGATTTGGATATCTGCAATTTGTCCACACGGTGAATCCATAGTCGGATCAAGCACTGCAATTTTAAACCCAGCTTCCTTAGCCGCAAGCCCCATCATTCGACCGAGCTGTCCTCCCCCGATGATACCAATTGTTTGGCCAGGCAATATCGTCTTCACATTAGCTCACCACTGCTTTCCATTGACAGTACACGCATCTTCTCTCGACGAAGCGCAAGTCGTTCCAATAGTTTTTCATCATGTACCGCTAGAAATTGTGCAGCTAATAAACCTGCATTCGTTGCACCAGCGTTTCCAATCGATACAGTTGCAACTGGAACGCCACCAGGCATCTGAACGATTGAAAGTAATGAGTCCATCCCATTCAAAGCTTTTGATTGAACAGGCACACCAATCACAGGTACTAATGTCTTCGCTGCTACCATGCCTGGTAAATGTGCTGCACCACCAGCACCTGCAATAATGACTTCAATCCCTCTTGCTTGAGCCTCCTCAGCATACGCAAACATTAAATCCGGCGTACGATGTGCAGAAACCACCTTTTTTTCAAAAGGCACTTCTAACTCTTCGAGAATGTCACAAGCATGCTTCATCGTGTCCCAATCACTTTTACTTCCCATAATGACACCCACTTTTGGTTGCACCGACAATCGACTCCTTTGCTCGTTTCTTTTCTACAAAAAAACCCTTGAATAAGCCGCGTTCCACATACATGGAAAGCAGTTCATTCAAGGATTAATAATAAGCGTTAAGATGATTGTATCCATTCGCCATGGCACACCTTTCGCTGAATCCAAAAAATCGCTTTCCCTCATAGTCCGGACATTACGGTGTCCTGGTAGAAACGTTGAAGCCAATCCTTCAACATATATGCGGGTTCCTCTATCACTTCTTTATAGTACCAATAGATAATAAGCTCGTCAATAAAAATACGAACGATTAAAACGATATATTTTAACAACGTTCGTGTATTCACTATTACTCACTAAGTACACCTTTAAATTTAATGACTTGTCGAATCGGAATATACTGCCCATCCACTTCTTCAAAAATCGGTTCCTCTTTACGTCCTGCGACCGAATAGCCTGCATCTGCCAATCGTTGCAAACAATCCGTAATCCCTTCTCCTTCTTCCACTTCAAACCATACGGTCTTTTTCTTTGCACTCATTTAAACAATTTCCCTTTCCGAACAGTCTTCACCCAGAACCCACCATGAATCGTCTTTGGCTCATACGCAATAATAAATGCTTTTGGGTCAATCTGTTTTATCGTATCATACAATTTCAATTCATCCTTACGCGGTGTCAAAATTTGCATCGCCGAACGATTCCCTTCTAGTCCATTCGCAGACCAATCTGTCACACCATATCCTTTATCACGCAGCAATTTCGGCATCGTATGATCGATATCAGCAGTGATGACGTTTACAGTAATATACCCTAACGCCATTTTCTCTTCAATTTTCGTACCAATAATAATCCCAATACCATACCCAACCGCATACGCAACAATATTTTGTATTTCATTCAAATTATCCAGCACTAAGCCAAGACCCACAATATAAATGACCACTTCTACCATACTGACGAGCGCTGCAATATACCGATAGCCTTTAAGCGTAAGTATCATCCGAATCGTAAAAAACGATACATACACAATATTAATGACAAGAATTATCATAAACATCGTCAATTTACATCATTCCTTTTCACTAGGATGACTTCCATCGTATCGCTCACAGGAAAAGAATTCAAGAGATTGCTTGTTAATTTTGGAGGAATTAGTCCCATACAAACAGTTTCTTATTGTTCATCAATATATTTTACTATGTACCCGAAGGGAATCGTTTATATGCGTGGAGTTAGGTGATTATGCGGCTTTTGGCCAAAGTTTGCCGTGTTTAAGGCGATTATG
>NZ_JANKJL010000014.1:0-88593 GCF_041414805.1 Sporosarcina sp. OR05
CTATTTTTTATATAAATCATCTATTTTTTTACTGTGGTGCAACGCTAGTGCTGTGCGACAGTTGCAAACGCTTTTAACACAAACGCCAGAGGAAGGTTTTGCACTAGCTGTGGAGCTTGCTCAAATAGGTATTGTCGTTACACAACCATCGGAAGAGATTAGAAAAGTATTACGTCCTACCTATTCCAGGAATGCTGATAGTTTAACCGCGGCCTTTCAAGTAATTGCCATTCACTTCCAAACAGTAGCTGCGGCAAACAATTATTGGAGACCGTGGCCGTCTTATTAGTGGTAGACTTAATATTTACTCTTTATTTAGTACAAATATCGATGATAAGCATTCGATTATGGACAAAAAGACCAGGTAATCCTGTAATAAACAGGAAGCCTGGTCTTTTATTATAGTAGCCTAAACTGTCCAACCATTCGATTAAGTTCGTCGGCCAATTCGGCAACTGCGCTTGATTCGGTTTGAATATCGGTTACAATTTTTGTTATATCGCTGACGGATGGGGCTACTTGTTCAGCAAGTTTTTATATTATCGAGAATTTCAAAGAACTTAATTGAGAATAGTTTTCAATTGATGTATAGTAAATAGTGAGAATTGCTATCAATGAAAAAGGGGAATCGATTATGCAAATTTACTGGACGAAAATAAATAAAATTATTGATGAAACACCTGAAGTGAAAACTTTCTTGTTGGACTGTCCACAAGATTTCACGTGGGAAGAAGGGGCTCATACCCATTTTGCATTGAAAGGATTTAATGCAGAAGAAAAACCAAACCGTAGTTTGATTCGACATATGTCGATATCGACTTTGCCTCATGAGCAGTCAATCGGCATTACAACGAGAATTCGTGAAAAGTGTTCGGAGTTTAAAACGATATTAAAGACAATCAACGTTGGGGATGAAGTGGCGATTTTTAAAACGAGTTCGAATGTACCGCTAAAGAGGGAAGGGAAAAAGGTATACTTACTATCATCGGGTGTCGGTCTAGCAACATTTAGACCACTCGTGCTCGACTATTTTAAGCGTGCGGATGATGTAAGTGGCGTGCACTCTTTAAATATAGATTCCTCAACAGACTATTTGTTTACCGATATTTTCACATCGGCTGCTGACAAAGAATTCACTGCAATGTTCGTTAATAATCGTAAAGATTACTATGAAGAAGTAAAAAAACTAGCAGCAGACAAAGAAGGGATTTTCTATGTCGTCGGTAGCGATGAGTTCCTTTTACAAAATATTGAGTTGTTGCGTCATGAAGGCATCTCAGATGAGCAAATGATGTTGGACAAACATGAATGGCAACTGACGGAGTTCTTTTCTTTAGTGCAGACAAATTAAGAAGCGTGAATGCTTCCCTACACACTAAAAAAGATGTAATACTTTACATTGAAATTAATAGACCGATGCACCATCCCCTCGTTAACCAGCTCGAGGGGCTTTTTCTATTGAAGAAATTACTTGGAATTGTATATAGACATCAGAGCGAAATCCTTTTGGTATAAATACAAAGTACATAGGCAAGCATGAAAGAAGAGACTTTCTAGCCACATGTCGATAAATGAGGTGTTTTGGTGGAACATGCTTTTCAAATCGTGAAAATCTTAGGGAGGATTGTAACGATCCTGCCACTCGCATTGTTTGCTACGATCTACATGGGAAAACGTTCAATCGGTGAATTACCGGTATTTGATTTTTTAGTCATTCTAACGTTAGGAGCCGTTGTCGGAGCTGATATTGCTGATCCAAAGATTAATCATATTTATACGGCTGTCGCAATTGTTGCCATTGCATTGCTACAGAAGTTTACCGCTAAAGTGAAGATGAAACATCGTAGGATTGGCCGGATGTTGACATTTGAACCGACAATTGTCATCTACCAAGGGCAGTTTTTAGTAGAGAAAATGAAAAAAATACAGTTTCCAATTGATACAATCTTACAAATGCTAAGGGAGCAGCAAGTGTACAATGTGAAGGACGTGGAGCTAGCCATCATAGAGGCAAATGGGAGTTTGTCTGTGAAGTTAGTAGCAGAGAAAGAATCTGTACGAGTCGAACACGTTCATCCAAACACATACACAAGCAAGGGAATTGACGTGCCAGTTATCATTGAAGGGAAGATTTACACGGAAGTTTTGTTAGCAAGAAACTTAAACGAAGCATGGCTCTATAAAGAATTAGAGCGAAAAGAAATTTTTGATGTGAAAGAAGTGTTTTACGCAGCTGTTAACAACTTGAACGAACTACATGTCAGTATGATAAAAACAGAGGAACCAAAAAACCTTCCATCTATTCTGCATTAATAGGGGAAGGTTTTTTGCGTATAACTTTCCTCGATTTTGAACGAAACGTACCATTCGGTGATGGTATGCTAAAATACAAGCATATATATTGCTTGTAGAGGAGTTGGAGATTTGACTAGCTTGCAAATACACTTTCAGGTTGATTCGACAGTTGAGATTGAGCAGAAATTGATTCGCCAAAGGAATGGGAAGTTGTTAGTGGATATTCAAGGAAAGTTGGAAATTCTGGTGAACGGCAAGTGTTTCTTTTTAGAACCAGCACTTGCATTGCTTGAATTTGGAGTGGCATTGTCAAAGTGGGACAGGATGAACGATTTTTACTATTACACGATGGAACATGACGAAAGAGAAGGTCCGATTATAGCATTCATTCATGATGATAGAGGGTGGCGATTGGACTCGATATGGAGAGAATTTGATTGTGAAGAGCGACTGCCGGACTACACAATTACAGAGGCTGTCGATTACTTCTTAGCGAATGTAGATGGTGCATTCATGCGCTATTACGGCATAAATACACGCGATTTTATCTAAACAAAAGCCTGTGCGGGGAGTGTTACACATTTCCTGCACAGGCTTTTTACATGTTAGGAAGCTACAACTTCATGAATTGTTAAGACTTGTTGCAAAGTACGTAGCTGTTCATTTGTCAATGGAACCATTGGTAAACGCACGCCGCCTACAGGAACCCCGTTTATGTTCAATGCGGCTTTTACAGCAGTTGGATTTGGAGCTGAGAATAAGGCTTTCATGATTGGTAATAATTTGCGGTGTTCTCTTGCGGCAACATCGGTGTTGCCACATTTAAAGTTTTTAATCATCGTTTGCATTTCATTGCCAACAATATGAGAAGCAACAGAAACGACACCTGCTCCACCAATCGATAAGATTGGAATGGTCAATCCATCGTCTCCACTATACAGAGCAAAGTTCTTTGGAGTGCGTTCAATAATTTCAACCATTGCATCTAGATTGCCACTTGCTTCTTTAATGGCAACGATATTCGGTATTTTAGCAAGACGAACGATCGTATCAACAGACATGTTGACGACGCTGCGGCCAGGGATATTGTAAAGCATTACGGGTAAAGATGTCGCTGCAGCAATTGCTTTAAAGTGTTGATAAAGTCCTTCTTGGCAAGGGTTATTGTAGTAAGGCGTGACGAGCATGACAGCATCTACACCTACATCCTCTGCAAGCAAAGTCAGTTCAATTGACTCTTTTGTGTTGAACGAACCTGTTCCGGCAATCACCGGTACTCTGCCATTTACAACGTCCACTGTAAACTTGAATAACAGCACTTTTTCTTTCTCTGATAATGTCGGGGATTCTCCTGTCGTTCCTGAAACGACTAATGCCTCTGTCCCATTTGCTAGCAGATGGTTAATTAAGTTCCTTGTCGCTGGGAAATCAATCTCTCCGTGTTCATTAAAAGGTGTCACCATAGCAGTTACAATTTGTCCGAAATTCATCTTTCTCCACATCCTATCATTTTTTTAATAAAAAAGAGGGAGAAGGGCAGTTGTAAATGAACGCAAAAAGCAACAACGAGGGCTCGTTGTTGCAGTGAAATAATAAATTATTTCTTTTGCATAAGATAGCCCTCCATATAGTTTCCTATATGACAATTCTGTGTTTGTTCAACCCAGAACCAGCTTCGAGACTTATGAGCATCTCTCCACTTCGGCAAATTCCCCTTTCCACAATTTTCGTCGGATCTCATATTCCTCGAATTGTGTACTGATGGTCTTTGCGCCTCTATCCTTACTTCAAAACTTTCGAAATAAGTAAATTTTTAATTACTCCTACCATACCTCTTCTTAAAACAGATTGCAAGTGAAATATGTGAAAATTATTTTATTACGCGCGAATAAATGATGTTAAACGGTAACAATTCCAACATTCGTCCATAACATAGTTACTAAAAGTATGCATGAAAAGGGGAGTAAGATGAATTATCAAGTTAATTCACCAAAGCATCATCCAATGGTAGTGGCGTTCGCTCATGGGGATGTGAATGGGGATCATGTAATGGACCAAGTGTATTTGACGGGTACGAAAACGCCGGACAGTCCCTTTACACAAAATATTGTATTGCACATTCGAGACGGAAGAACAGGAATAATAGGCTCTATCCCATTGCCGGAAAATACAGGTTACAATCCGACACTTTTCCTAGGTGATTTTACGGGAAATGGTGTGGATGAAATTCTAATCAGCATCGCAACCGGTGGGAGTGGCGGAATTATGAATGCTTACATTGTCACTTATATTGGAAATCAAGCTAGGTTTATCTTTGACTCAAGTGTGTATAACAACCGGTACACATACAGCGTAAATTATTTGGATCAGTATAAAGTGGAACTCATTAGTGAAGTAAATAACGAGAAATATGTAATCGATCTTTCTCTCAGGGACAAATCATATTTGAACGAAATTTATGATGCAAACGGCAAATTAAAGCAACCAATTACTGGATTTCTAAATCCCTTAAGTGGCATATATCCTGTAGACTTCGATTTGAATGGTGTAGACGATCTCCTGATTTATCAAAAGATTGCCGGACGGTATAATGCAGATTCTTTAGGGTATTTCTTAAATACTTTAGTTTGGAAAAACAATCGTTTTGTTTTACAAAATCAGTATGTCGCTATATATGGCACGGAAATGTAATCGTTCGCTTTAATCCAATTAACAGGGAAAAAGTAGTTAGGTGAAAATAGATTTACCTGACTTTCGAAATTACTAGAACTTTTATGCTACTCCAACTTTGGTTTTCCGTAAAATTCTTGTAGAAAAGCATGAATTGCTTTGTTACAATAAGAAAAAAATAATTGCTCTTTAATTCGGTCCAGAGAGGCTGATAAGGCTGCTGATATAGTTGAGTTCGCGTAACTCGGTTTTTTCATGCCCTTTTGTCCTCTGTGAGACGATAGGGTTTTTATTTTTGCGTTTTTTGTAAGTCCTCTTTTAATACAAGTCCTGTGAGGCTTAAAAGGAGAATGGAATCACATAAATTAGATCCATTCCTTTGGAAGTGAAAGAGTGTAAGCCATAAGAAAACTGGAGGAATGGTACATGGATTATCGTAAAAAGACCGTTGTCGCGTCTGTCGCAGGTTTAACATTGGAAGGAATGGACATTATGTTCATCTCTTTTGCCATGACAATGATTATTTCAGAGTTTAACATTGACCTGGCTACAGGGGGGATGATTTCATCCATTACAAATATCGGGATGTTAATCGGCGGAATTGTTTTTGGAATTTTAGCAGATAAATACGGACGTGTAAAAGTATTTACGTATACAGTGATATTATTTGCAATCGGTACGGCGTTAACAGGTTTGGCAACAAGTATTGAGCAAGTTTATTTGTTCAGATTCATAGCAGGTATCGGTGCAGGTGGGGAATATGGAATCGGTATGGCGCTTGTCGCTGAAGCGTGGCCGAAAAACAAACAAGGACGAGCTTCTTCTTATGTAAGTGTAGGCGCACAATACGGTGTCATTTTAGCCGCGTTGCTAAGTGCGATCATTCTTCCGACGCTAGGTTGGAGAGCACTATTTTTCGTCGGCATTTTACCAGTCATTTTTGCCTTCATTGTACGTAAGAATTTAGATGAATCACCTGAGTGGCTAGCAGCACAGAAAGTTAAAAAAGCAAACAAAGTTGTAGAAAAAGGAAAACTGGTCCAATTATTTGAAACACCTCGTGTGACATTCACGACGATTGCGTTAATGATTATGGCGACTGTTCAAATTGCAGGATACAACGGGTTGATGATTTGGCTGCCGTCTATGTTGCAACAATCACAAGGATTATCTGTTTCTAGCTCTGCGCTTTGGACAATTAGTACGGCAGCTGGGATGATCATTGGAATGCTGACATTTGGTCGATTCTTAGACCGCTTTGGTACGAAACGTGCTTTTGGTGCCTTTCTGATCGCTTCGGCATGTGCAGTGTTTTTATACGCCTATGCAACGGGAAGCGCTGGGGTATTAATTGGGGGAGCAATTGTTGGTTTCTTCTCTAACGGGATGTTTGCAGGCTATGGTGCGCTAATCGGCAATCTGTACCCTGTTCAAATTAGAAGTACAGCGACGAATACGATTTTCAACTTTGGTCGGGCAGTCGGTGGATTTTCACCAATACTTGTCGGTTATCTTCTACAAAATTATGATATGAAAGTTGCAATGCTGTACTTGGCAGCGTTGTATACACTCTCCTTCATTGTCATGCTGACATTGAAAAAGAGTGAATCTCAACATGTAACAGAAGCAGTGTACAACTAACGAATTGCCATCCGATGACGTCTTGTAAATCGGATGGCTTTTTTGATAGGTAAGTCTTTTCATGTGGTACTCTGTAAGTGAACATTCATGTGCTTACATGCGTTTTTGCTCAAAAAAGGGGGACTTGTTTTGAAAAGACTCGTCATATTGACTGTGGGAAAAACACATAGTGGAAAAACGACTTTTGCGCAAATGCTTGAGAAGGCTCTTGATCATTCGATTGTCATTGACCAAGATAACCATGCTGCATTCATCAATACGTATTACAGAACACTTCAACCGACAACGGGACCGAATACATTGAAGCATGCCATTTCTCAGCTCATGGTAGAGTATGCGAAAGAACATAGTGATTGTCATTTAATTATTTGTAATGCCAACCGTAATCGAAAGGGCCGTGAAGACTTATTGGAAAATGTGTTTCCACGTAGTGCGTTTTTGCAAATCATTGTCCATTTTGACTTGCCGGATGCAGTGCTTGAATCACGTGTCGCGAGGAGCACACGTAATAAAAATATCTTCAGAAGTGCTTCGACTTTTGAAGAAGTGCTCAAAAGACAACAAACGGATTCAAGTCTTAAAGACATAAGCGATCCAGATGAACGGGAAGCGGATCACTTGTTTGTCATTCGGGATTGTGCCCAAGTCGATGAGGTTATTGAACAAATCGTCCGGTTAGCTATATGTTCTAATCAACCAAATGGATAACTGTCCAACTTGACAATGGAAGAGGAGTATATAATTTCTTTGCATATACCTGTTTGTCCCTTCTCGTGTTGAGAGAACAATATGCCCACGTGAAGCATAGACTATTTAGGCAAAGTTGTAGTCAATGGAGGGAGGATATCACAATGAATTTCATGTCATTTAGTGGGACAGTAACAATGATCAATGATTTTTTTATCATGCAAAATGATCCTAATGTAGGGTGCTATAAGTTATTCACGGTGGAAAATGGAAATGGGGCGATTGTAAATTTTGTCGTGGAACCGTCTACGTACTTCGTGGATCATGTAACTGTAAAAGTAGGGGATGCTGTAACGGGTTTTTATGATGCCGATGTACCTGTACCCCTCATTTATCCACCGCAATATCGAGCGGTCGTGATGGCAAAGAACCGCTCAAATGAGTTTGTGAAAGTGGACTTCTTCAATCGTCAATTAGTGAGCAGTGACGGTAGTTTGCAGTTGAACATTTCGCCACAAACGAAAGTGCTTTTGGAAAACGATCAAACATTTACAGGTAGCCCAGTCAATCGATACTTAATCGTCACGTATTCAGCGACGACAAGAAGCATTCCTGCACAGACGGCCCCTCGTCAAGTAATTGTCATGTGTGAATGAATAGTTAACGAACTGTGTAGGCAAAAGCAATTTGGGCTTTGTCTACATTTTCATTATTAAATCGGAAAACTATGAAGATGTAATCATATGATTTTTATATGGAAATTTGAGAAAACAACGATAGTTTATCCTGCAATCATCTAATGATATTATAGAAAAGGAAAACAAATTTATTAAGGAAGTGTGTTTGTATGGTAGGCCGTAATGATAAGTGCCCATGTGGTAGTGGAAAGAAATATAAAAAGTGTTGCGAATCGAAGGAAGCGGTTTCGGTTGCGGAAGTTACTTCAGAAGAACTTGAGCGGGTTTTACAATCGTTTTATGATGAGTATCCGGAGCGTAAAGATATCCGAGAGTATTTGAATTTGGCGAACGAATGGAAACAAAATTTCCAACAAAACTTTTCTGAAGAGATGATTGAAGCAATTGTACTGGATGAATTCTTCTTCCATCACCGTGAAGATATATGGCAAGGCTATTTAGAGAAGCAAAAGAAGAAACTTATTCGCCCAGCCGTCCTAAAGGTTATCGACCAATGGACAAGTCCACAAGCTATTATTGGTGAGGTATTGGGAGTTGATGAAGAGTACTTGACGGTAAAAATAACTTTAACAGATGAAGTGATTCAATTGAGAAGAGAGGTTGACAAACCGGTACCTGTCGGTGTGCATTTGTATTGCTTTATTTTACCGGACGGTACAGAGAATGAAAATCATTTCTTAGCGGTATCGAGCCTCATCTTTTTCCCAACAGATCACCAACAAGTGTTTACGGAATTCATCAAGCTATTTGAAAAGACAGATGGCCAAACGACTGAGCAATTTATGAAAGAACAAGGGATGTCATTTTGGAAGATGCTTGCAAATGATAACTACGATGGCAGTGAATTCACCAACTTCGAAGCAGGTGTTTTGCAGTCCATCATGGCATTTCTTGATAAGCACGGACAGGAATCAGACAAGCTGTTAGAGATTGTTGAAGACTTCCTCGTGGAACAACAACCAAATGCACGGAAAGAAGTGGCAATCGCTGCAGGTGCGATTCGTTTTGGACAAGAAAAAGGTCTTTTTGATTCGATTCAGATGACCGTAAAAGAGATCGCTGAATCGTTTGAAGTATCCCCTTCATCCATGAATAAGTATTATAAAGATTTACTAGCGTATGAGGAACAGAAAATCGGAGTTGAATAACGAGGGGATGTAAAGTGAATCTAGCAAGCAGAGGGGTTATGATTGGTGAGTAAGAATAACAAAAAGAAGTATTCGGATGACCAGTTGTTTGGGCAAGACGAGTATTTCTATTTTATCGCAGGCTACACAGAGTCCGGTTTTGCATATGGGAAGACTTGGGAAGAGGCAATTGCAGATGGTCTCGTAGATGAAAATAGAAAGCCGATAAAAGAAGAAATTGTTGTGGATGAATTGTATCCATTTTGAATGAGAAATGTATATCTAGCTATGACAACGGTAAGGAAACTGTTTGATAAATATTTTATCTCCCACCAAAGTACGAGTTTGCAAGAATACATTTACAAATTCGCAAACTTCCACTATACTGGGCTCAACATAAAAAAGTGATGAATGACAATCCATTCCATCCAACTACATACCGTTTTCTACACTAGGGGTGCCCACTATGGCTGTGATGCGAGCAACTGCTCCGATCCCTTATTACCCGATCAAGATAATACTTGCGTGGGGAAGTGTAGTGACTTTCCGCGTTTTTTTACGATTGGACAAGTGGCTACATCTTCCGGGATGTAGTTTTTTTATGTAAAAAAATCGAGGAGGTTTTACAAATGAAGTGTGGCGTCAGTCCAATTATCGGATTCCGTTTCTCGTTGCATCCGATGGCGGCAAATTTTGTAGAAGTCATTAAGGGAGCGCTTGAACAAACAGATACTTCGAATGTTTGGATGCATACCGATGATGTTTCAACAGTTATTAGAGGAAAACAGGTGCATGTATTCAATGTTGCAAAGGCGATTTGCTTACATGCGGCGAAAACAGGTGAACACATTGCGATGTCTGGTACTTTTTCCGCAGGCTGTCCAGGAGATACAGCGGGTGATGTTTATTTGGATAAAGGGGATGAAGTGGCGAATATAGATACTACAAAACAATACGTGTCATCCCAATTCGCGCTGTATCCGATGAATAATCCGGATTACATGAATGTCATTTATCGTGAGGTGGATCGTGCGAAGGAGCGTGGTGTGTTCAATGAATCTATGCACTATGCAAGCGGAATCCACGGAGATATTCATGATGTGTTTGCTTTTTATGAGGAATCCTTTACGCATGCGCGTTCAGACCAGCATAAGCATTTAGTGATGACGGTGTCGATGAGTATAAATAGCCCTTCACATGGAGGTCGATGAGTATGTTGAAATCTTGGAAGTTAAAAGAAGTCGTTCTCATGTCTCTATTTTCTGTTGTGTTTGGCATTGTCTATTTACTGTTTTTACATGTCGGAAATATATGGGCTGGTTTTATTGGCCCAATTGCATATGAGTGGATTTTTGGTATTTGGTTCATTGTATCGATTATTTGTATGTACATTATTCGAAAACCCGGGGCTGCGGTCGTGTCAGAAACAATTGCTGCTGCGATAGAAGTATTGCTAGGGAATGCGGTTGGACCGAGATTGATTTTGGCAGGTTTGATTCAAGGATTAGGGGCAGAAGCGGCTTTTGCAGCAACAGGTTATAAGCGATTTAACGTGTGGGTGCTCATGTTGGCAGGAATTGGTGCAGCTGTTTTCAGTTTTGTCTATGGGTATTTACTTGGAGGATTTGCTGTTTTCAGTACGGGCTATGTTGTGTTGATGTTGGCTATCCGGATTGTGAGTGGTGCAATGATTGCAGGTGTTGGCGGTAAAATGGTCGTTGATGGTTTATTGGCAACAGGATCCCTTAGAGGATATGCGATAACGAGATCCGTTAAAGGTGATGCCCGTGCCTGAAGTGATCGAGTTTGAAGATGTCTGTTTTCGATATCCTGATGAAGATAAATGGATCTTAGATAAGGTTTCATTATCTATAAAGCTTGGTGAAAAGGTAGTCATCACTGGACCGAGTGGAAGTGGGAAGACGACATTACTGTACGTATGCAATCGGTTGTATCCTGATAACTGTGATGGCATTATGACGGGTTCGGTGAAGTTGTTTGGTAGGGAAAGTAGTTCATATGCCCAAGGAGAAGTGAATCATCGTGTAGCAACTGTTTTTCAAGATCCAGATGCACAGTTTTGTATGTTGACGGTAGAGGAAGAGCTTGCCTTCACATTGGAGAATCTCGATGTTGACCGTAGTGTGATGGCTGAGAAGATAGACGATGTGTTAACGATGACAGGTTTAATTGAGTTTCGGCATGCTGTCATTCAGCAGTTGTCTGGGGGAGAAAAGCAGCGGATTGCTACAGCTTGTGCGTTGATTATGGAGCCGGATGTATTATTACTGGACGAGCCGATTTCTCATTTGGATCCGTATACGGCTAGAAAGTTTATTGCTTGGTTGGATGAATTGCAAAACCAAAAAGGATTTACAGTTGTGGCAATTGAGCACCGGCTGGACTTATGGGGGACGTTTTTTGACCGGACGATTGAATTACAAAGAATGGATCAAGTACCTCGACTGGAAAAGCGAAAAAGTAGTAGGCAAGTGGAACAATCTTTGCTCGTACAAGATGTGTCTACCCCATATTTGAAGAAGACTTCATTTCATCTACAAAAAGGGGAAGTGGCAGTGCTTGCAGGGCCGAACGGAAGTGGTAAATCCACATTGCTTAAAGCGCTTTGTCAACTTATCCCTGCAAAAGGATCGGTTGTACCTGAACAATTAGGGTATGTTCCGCAGTCTCCGGAATTTCTATTTGTTACGAAAAGTGTAGAGGATGAGGTGGCATTCGGCGGGGGAGCTGATGTGCAGGATATGTTGGAACGGTTGTATTTGAAGCGTGTAGCTGAAGCCCATCCGTTTGCCGTTAGCCATGGGCAGAAACGAAGAGTTGCGATTGCGGCTATGCTGTGTGACGGACGGGAAGTGATCTTGATGGATGAACCGACATCCGGGCAAGATGCCGCTGCCTTATTCGAACTACTTCAGTTGATTGATGAACGGGCTCGTAACGGTGCGACGTTTGTAATTGTAACGCATGATATGGAGTTTGCTTATGCGATTGCAGACTCCGTGCTGCTTATGGATCAAGGGGAATTGACAGGGAAATTTGAAGCGGACAGAGTTTGGGCGAATGAAGGATTGTTACTAGCGCATCATCTGCTGCAGCCGAAAGGGTGTGTAGACAATGAAGTCAGCTATGCATGAAATGAATCCTTCGGTGAAATTTATCCTCGTGACCGTTTGCATGTTTACGCTAGCATTCTTTTTCGATCCATGGACGCCGTTTTTCGTATGGGTTGGCGTGTTGCTTATACAACTTCTGTTCAGTCGCATCGAGTGGAAGCGGTGGCTGTTGTTCATGATTCCCTTTTTCATCATGGCATTTGGGTATTTTTGGACGACGATCGTATTTGCAGAAGATCGTTCAGGGACGGTTGTATGGACATTGTGGAATTATCCCGTTACGGAAGTACAACTACATCACGCATTGTCATTGAGTTTTCGTGTATTAGCTTTTTCGGGTCTGTCCTTGCTGTTTGCATTGACGACAAAACCTGTTTCGTTCATTTTAAGTTTAATGCAGCAAATGAAGCTTTCACCTAAGATTGCTTATAGCATTTTAGTCGGTTATCAATTTTTACCTGTATTGAAAGAGGAGTTTGTTCAGATTCAACAAGCACATCGATTACGAGGAGCCAGCAAGGAAAATAATGTTGTTATGCGTTTGTGGAACATGCGGAAAATACTTCTTCCAATGCTTGCAGGAGCTGTTCGTAAATCGGAACGAGCGGCTTTTGCGATGGAAGCTAGAGGGTTTACGGGTGAAAAGAGAAAGCATTTCTACTATGTTGTAGGTGTTGGTAAAGTAGATGGACTGATGGGGCTGCTTTTTGTTATTTTGTTGGTTGCTAGTTGTACGAGTTCGATTTGGATTGGATGAATGGGACGGGGTATGCGGCGTTTTCGGGGAATATGCGGCGTTTGGCGCAAGTATGCGGCGAAACTTGGGATAATGCTGAGTTCCGGGAGGTTATGAGCTGTTTTCAGGAGTTATGCGGCGTTTAGCGCGAGTATGCGGCGAAACCTGGGATAATGCTGAGTTCTGGGAGTTTATGAGCCGTTTTCAGGAGTTATGCGGCGTTTTGGCGGAATATGCGGCGTTTAGCGCGATTATGCGGTGAATGATCGAGTTATGCTGGAATCCTCTAAGAAATAGTTGATATAACAGGTTCTAAATACTACAAACAATCATCAAACCTTCACTATGCTACTAAAATAGTGGAGGTTTTTTTTGAAGTGAAAAGTAAGGACTTGTTTCAATATAAAGAATAAATTATAATATATTAAAATGTAAATCTAGTAAGAGGAGGTGAATAAATTTGAAAGTATTTGATTTGCATTCAGATTTATTTACAGATCTAGCATTCCGCCGAAGTAAAGGAGAGCGAAATGTATTTGATCGGATTCATTATCCGAAATTGAAAAAGGGTTTAGTTGACGCGGTTGTTTGTGTCTTTTGGGTAGAGCCGGCGTTTCGTGACAATCCGTATGGGCGATTTCGTATGTTGCGGGAGAGCGTGTTAGATGATTTACGGACTGCACAGCATGTAAATCTTTGTACGACAACGAAGGATTTCGTTGATGCGCAAAAGGTTGGAAAAATAAATGTTCTTCTCGGTTTGGAAGGGCTGACGTTTATGGAGCATTGGGGGGAGGCATCCATTCAGGGAAATGTTGAAAGCGCTTTCCGTGAATTGCATGAGGGAGGCGTTCGCCATGCAATTTATGCGTGGAACGAAAATAACTTTCTTGCAAGTGGTACAGGAGCTTATAATGAAAGAATACATACTGGCCTTACGCAATATGGGCGACAAGCGACAAAGCTTGCGAATGATTATCGTTGGCTTCTAGATGCTTCTCATCTCGATGAACCTTCGTTTTGGAATTTGTATGAGGCGAGTGAGCGGCCGATCATTGCTTCCCATAGTAATGCCCGTGCGCTTTGTGACCATGAACGGAATGTAACAGATGAGCAGATAAAAGCGATCGCTTCTAAAGGCGGTATTATTGGGCTTAATGCGCATTATGCGTTTATCGACAAAGTGAATCCTACGGTTGATACATTTATCGATCACGCTGTCTATATGGCGGATTTAGTAGGACCCGAGCATGTTGCATTCGGGTTTGATTTTCTAGACTTTTTAGATGGTCATCAGCTTGGTTCGGATGTCGAAGAAGGGACAACAGTTGGGTTGGAATGTGTTGAGAAGGTGCCTGAACTACTTATGAAAATGGAGCAGCGTGGGTTTTCGAGTAAGGAAGTGGAACGCATCAGTTATACAAATGCGTTTGATTTTATTAGTAAACAATTGAAGGGTTAAGAATGGGGGAAGAGAAATGGAAAACACATTAATTAAGGCAGATGATATGATCACCTTATGGGGAATCATCGTTGTCTGGGCGGCGGTTAGTATTTATTTGGAACAACGGTTTAGTTGGGCGAGTAAGATTTCAGGAGCAATTATTGCGTTAGTCGGAGCAATCATCTTATCCAATACGGGTGTTATTCCGACAGAATCGCCTGTTTATGATGCGGTTTGGACGTTCATTATTCCACTAGCGATTCCGTTATTATTGTTCCATGTGAACTTTAAGAAGATTTGGCAGGAAAGCGGAAGGATGTTGCTCATTTTCTTAATTAGTTCAATCGGAACAGTAGCTGGTACGATTATTAGCTTTTTCTTATTGAAAGATCATATACCGTACTTGGATAAAATCGGTGGGATGATGAGTGCTTCCTATGTTGGGGGTGGTGTCAACTTTGCGGCAATGGCGGGAAAGTTTGAAACGCCGGGTGAAATGGTATCCTCTACAATTGTTGCGGATAATTTAATGATGGCGCTCTATTTTGTCGTATTGATGATCATACCAACGATGGCATTTTTCCGTAAACGGTATTCCCATCCGCACGTACTGGAAGTAGAAGCGAATAAAGGAAAAAGCGATGGCAAAACGTTAGCAGAAAGCTTTTGGGCACGTAAAGATATTTCACTGAAAGATATGGCTTTATCTGTTGGAACAGCATTTTTCCTCGTTATTGTTGCGTTTAAACTTGCTGCTTTTTTAGATGGTGTGATTCCTTCGGGTGAAGATGTATCGTTCTTCATGAATTTATTGAACGGACTCTTCGGGGATAAATACTTGATTTTGACAACCATTACTTTCCTTGCACTTGCATTATTTCCGAAGTACTTTGAAAGCATTAATGGAAGTCAGGAGATTGGGACATTACTTATTTACCTATTCTTTGTTGTAATTGGTGTTCCTGCTTCCATTCCGATGATTATTCAGAACGCTCCATTGTTGTTAGTGTTCGTTGCAGTCATTGTGCTTGTGAACATGCTTGTTTCATTGACGGCGGGGAAACTGTTAAAGTACAACTTGGAAGAAATATTGCTAGTTAGTAATGCGAACATTGGAGGACCAACGACAGCCGCTGCAATGGCAATTGCAAAAGGATGGAAAAACCTCATTGGGCCAATATTAGTAGTTGGTACACTCGGTTACATTATTGGGAACTATATTGGAACGACATTAGGTTTATGGTTTTCAACAATGCTATAAAAAAGACTTGCCTGGTAGTTTTCGGACTACCAGGTTTTCTTATGGTATGATGGAGGAATAAAAGAAATAAACGGGGTAGGTTTCATGTTTGATGGTCAAAAGATAAAAAAACTACGTATCGAACAGAGTTTGTCATTGAAAGATTTATCAGATCGTTCTGGGGTTAGCATTAGTATGATCAGTCAGATTGAACGTAGAAATACAGACCCAACATTAACGACATTGTATAAATTGTGTAGAGGATTAGATGTATCGATTTCTACGTTGCTCGGAACGGATGAACAAGCTTTGCAATTAGTACGGAAAGCTGAACGGAAGACAATCAGTTTTCCGCAATCCAATTCAAAGTATCAATTGTTGACGCCTATTAATGAAGGAACAATCGAGATGATTATGATTCATTTAGAACCGGGGCAAGAAGATCAGCAACTTGTTGAGCATACAGGGGAAGAATGCGGGTATGTATTGCAAGGAGAATTGACAATTGTTCTAGGAGATAATGAGCATATTTTGTACGAAGGAGACAGTATCCGTTTCAAAAGTACAACCCCACATCGATTTTTTAATCATACAAATAAAACTTCGATTTCTGTCTGGGCAATGACGGGGAGAGTGCTGTAGTGACTAGAAGACTGTGAAGTTTGCAGTCTTTTTCTTACGGATATCGTCTGGATGTCTGTCATATGAATAAATAGAGCGATAGCTTTTTGTAAAAGGAGGCACCATGGGGTTAATTAGTACATACGCGATGAATATGCTTGGATACATGATCGTGGCATTGCCACTTTATGTGCTCGTGCGAATTATACTTTTGAAAAGAAGAAAAAAGCGAGTGAACAAATTACGTGAATTCCTATTAGCGACCTTCATTCTGTACTGTATTGGCTTAGCTTCACAAACGATCATTCCGAAATGGAGCATCGGTGTCGATTCGTTAACGGGCGAACTATACTTTGATATTATGGTTGCAAATGAGTTGGCGAGCGTCAATGTCACTCCGTTTCAAACAATGCTTCTTTATTTGCACTCAAACAGCAATACAGATAATTGGGGCAGCCTTTCCATTATGAATTTACTTGGCAACATGTTCATGTTCTCGCCAATTGGTTTGTTCATTCCGATATTATGGAGGAAATTTGCGTCATTATGGAAGATTGCATGGGTTGGATTGGGCGTCACTTTTTTCATCGAAGGCGTCCAGTTCTTCATTGGCCGCAGTTCAGATATTGACGACATCATATTAAATGCGATTGGTGTCATGTTTGGCTATTTTGTGTTTAAGGTAATGAAGAAAATTGTAAGACGCTAAGTGCATCGAATAGTAAGTTGAAAGCAAGGGGTGAATACTCCTTGTTTTTTTGCGTTTTCAAATGGTTATATGTAATGCACATTTGCTTTCACAAGCAACAACGTATGCCAGCGTGTGTCATCATTTCACATGACACATGTCATGTGAAATGATGACAGAGCTTACTAAACGAACTGCAATTATTCTCGTAAGATGTATGGAAAGGAGTGAGTGTATGGAAACAGTCGTTGAAGTAAGTAATTTGACTAGGAAGTTTAAAGATGTAGATGCGGTTAATAATGTTTCGTTTTCTATTAAACGAGGTGAAATTGTGGCGTTTTTAGGGCCGAATGGAGCGGGAAAAAGCACGACAATCCTCATGTTGTTAGGATTATTGAATCCCACTGACGGACATGTGAAGCTGTTTAACGAGAATCCGAAAAATCGTCAAATTCGAGAACGGATTGGCGTGATGTTGCAACATGTTAGTTTGATGGATGCTCTAAAGGTGCAAGAACTCCTTGTTTTGTTTAGAAGCTATTATCCCGATGCAATATCAATGGAGCAATTAGTCGAAGTAACCGGTTTGCAAGGGGCAGATTTGAAGAAGCGTACTGAAAAATTATCGGGTGGTCAGCGTCAACGTGTAGGTTTTGCATTGGCGCTGGTTGGGAATCCTGATTTATTATTCTTTGATGAACCGACAGTTGGAATGGATAGTACTTCTCGTAAATTGTTTTGGGATAAAGTGCGACAGCTTGCGAATGAAGGAAAAACAATTATTTTTTCAACTCACTATTTACAAGAAGCGGATGATAGTGCAACACGTATTTTATTGTTTAAAAAAGGGAAAGTAATTGCGGACGGCTCACCGGATTCAATCAAGCGAAACATGTTAAAACAAGCGGTTTCATTTAAAGTGGATGGACCGTTTCTTCATAGAGAAAAATTTCTCGAGTTAAGCGAAGTTGTTGACGTGTATGAAGAGAAAGGAAGAGTAACAATCGTTACCGAAAATTCCGATGCAGTATTGGCAAGATTGTTCGCTGACAATATGGAAGTCAGGGATATATCTGTTGGAAGAGGAAGTTTAGAAGAGGCATTTGTTCAGCTGACAATGGAGGAGGTGGGTTCGAATGAGCATGTTCATCAATGAAACGAAGACAGAGGTCATTCGTGTGTTCCGTAATCCATATTTTATTTTCGGATCGTTAGTCATGCCAATAGTATTTTATATTATTTTTACAAAAGTGGTGAACCAAGGTTTAGAAGATGCTGGATTATGGAACAAACACTTCCTTATGTCCATTGCGACATTTAGTATTATGGGGAGTGCGATCCTGACACTTGGGCTACGGATGATACAAGAGAGAAATGAAGGTTGGACAACATATTTACGTGTTACCCCGTTACCGTCGGCAGTACATTTCATTGCAAAAATGATTGGGCAATCGACAGTCCATGCACTTACGATACTAATGATTTTTTTGTCAGGTGTAATCATCAACGGTGTTTCGATGACAGCTGTAGAATGGATACTGTGTGGAGTTTGGATATTACTAGGCTCCATCCCTTTTCTTGCACTAGGTGTGTTAGTTGGAACGATGCAAAAGGTTGACTTGGCTTCGAGTGTTAGTAATATACTCTATATACTTCTCGCAATCACGGGAGGTATGTGGATGCCGATGGAAGTGCTACCTAAAGCGATCCAGGCAATCGGTACGTGGTTACCGGCATACCATTATGGTAGTGGAGCATGGGCAATTATTCGAGGGGACATACCCGGTTATAAGAATATTTTGATACTCCTCGTTTATCTTCTTCTGTTCATGGTATTATCAACATATAGAAGAAGAAAACAGGATGTGGTGAAGTGGTAAAAGGTTTTGAGCTTTTTCCAAAGCGATATGGAATGACTCCTTATATATTTTTAGCGTATGTAATTTTACCTTTATATCATATTGTCAATCTAAATGGATGGAGAGCGGTAATGGGCTACTGCGCGTTACTGCTTTTTCTCATCTCTTATATCCAATTGTACAAATCTCAATCACTCAAACAAGATACTGTATGGCTAACGACACTTATTGGTGTGATAGTTATCTTTACAGTATTTTTCAGTCCGTATAACTTACTTTTAGGTTTTTTTGCATCCAATTTCATTGGATGGTTTGAAAATAAGAAACAGTTTAATCGTGCAGTCTCTTTTTTTGCGTCGGTGTTAATTGCTTGTACAGTTTGGATTGTCTATGAGAATGGAATGAGTGAATTATTGTTTTTCGCTCCATTCCTTGTCGTCATGATTTTATCACCGTATGGCGTGCGGAGCATGATGGAACGAATGGAGTTAGAGGAGCAATTAAATAAAGCGAATGAACAAATTAAAGCGTTGATTAAGCAAGAAGAGAGGGTTCGGATAGCTCGGGATTTGCATGATACACTCGGTCACACATTATCATTAATAACTTTACAAAGCCAAGTCATCCAGAGGGTTGCGACACATCCAGAAAAAGTGATCAAGGCAGCGGAGGAGATTGAAAAAACGTCTCGCTCGGCAATGAAACAAGTTCGAGAGCTTGTAAGCAATATGCGGATTAGTTCAATTGAAGAGGAAATAGCACATATGGAGCAAATTCTATCAGCTGCAAATATTCGATTTCAATATAATCCTTTACAAAATAGGCTTCGTCTTTCAGCACTACAACAAAATATTATTGGTCTATGTCTTCGTGAAGCCTCAACAAATATTGTAAAGCATAGTCAAGCTACTGAATGTATCGTAACGGTTGAGAATTGTGATAGTACATGTCAGGTAAGGATTGCGGATAACGGGGTAGGTATGTCAGATAGTGAATGGGGAAATGGTCTTACTGGCATGGTTGAACGACTTGCATTAATTGAAGGCGAGTTAGCGGTTGAAGCGGATAAGGGCACTTCACTCCGTATTAAGATACCGATCGTTATAAAAGTAAATGAAGGAGCTGTTGTTCTATGATCCGTATTGTTATTGCAGAAGATCAACAAATACTCCGAGGTGCTCTAGGTACTTTATTGAATTTTGAACAAGATTTTAACGTAGTAGGGCAGGCGGAAAACGGCGAAGTAGCATTGCAACTTATCCGTACATTGCGTCCAGATGTTTGTATATTAGATATTGAAATGCCGAAGAAAAGCGGTCTTGACGTTGCAGAAGACTTGCTGAATATGGGGATAGAAACGAAAGTCATTATTTTAACGACATTTGCAAGACCAGGATATTTCGAAAGAGCCATGAAAGCAAAAATTCATGGGTACTTGTTAAAGGATGGTTCCATAACTGACTTGGCGAACGCAATCCGAAATGTAATGGTTGGGAAGAGGGAATTTGCTGCGGATTTAGTAATGAATTCCTATCATGAAGAAAATCCTCTAACTGCAAGGGAACGGGAAGTCCTGTTAAAGTCTGCAGAAGGTAAGACTGCGAAGGAAATCGGGGCTGAATTGTTTTTGTCGGCGGGTACAGTTAGGAACTATATGTCTGAAGTATTGCAAAAGGTTGAGGCTAAAAACAAAGTCGAAGCAATTGCCATTTGTCGTGAAAAGGGATGGATATAGAAATAAGCACTCAATAGTATTGTTTGTTTTTTCTAGAAGAGAAGAAAAGACATAGTATATCCAGAGTAAGTCGATTACAAACTGGAGAGTCATACAGCATCTAGATGTCCATTTACAAAAAGACGGATCAATCCTTTTTAACCGAATAGAAACGTGTAACTGTCAAGTAGCTTATGTACTTGGCAGTTTTTTTATTGCAAATGAGTACAATGTCGTTTTCTACACTTTTGGAATTCGAATTCAATTAGGGGGAAACCCCTATACTTTCCAAAACAGAAGTCTCCTACAATGAGGATAGAAAAAGTGCTTCATAACAAGCAACTACCTTAAAGGAGGACATGACATGAAGACTTCATACAAAGTGGTCATCGTAGGTGGAGGTTCTGCTGGGATATCGGTGGCGGCTAGATTGCTAAAACAGACCAATGCATTGATGGATGAAATTGCAATTGTTGACCCTGCCGACAAACATTATTATCAACCACTCTGGACGTTGGTCGGTGGAGGGGCGGCAAATAAAGAACACTCAGAGAGGGATATGGCAACTGTTATTCCAGCGGGAGCGTTTTGGATTCAAGATGCTGTTGACTCTTTTATCCCGGAAGAGAATGCACTCATGACGGTCAATGGTCAACGGCTAACCTATGATTATTTAGTTGTTGCCGGAGGAATTGAATTGAACTGGAAAGCGATAAAAGGACTAGAAGAAGCGCTCGGTACGAAAGGCGTTTGTAGTAATTATTCTTTCAAACACGTTGACTATACATGGGAAACAATTCGGACATTCACAGGAGGAACAGCGCTCTTCACGCATCCGGCATCTCCGGTTAAATGTGGAGGTGCACCTCAAAAAATTATGTATTTAGCGGAAGACCATTTCGCTAAATCAGGTGTTCGAAACAAGACAAACGTTATTTTTGGTTCAGCTAATCCAGCAATTTTTGATGTGGAAAAGTATCGATTGGCTCTTGAAAAAGTGTTAGAACGAAAAGAAATTGATGCACGTTTCCGACGCAACTTAATCGAAATTAAAGCGGATGAAAAAGTAGCTGTTTTTGAAAATCTCGACACACAAGCAATCGAGGAAATCCCTTACGACATGATTCATGTCGCGCCTTATATGCAAGCTCCTGCTTTTATCCGCAATAGCATTCTAGCTGATGCGAACGGATGGGTGGATGTTCACAAACATACGTTACAGCACACGCACTATAAAAATATCTTTGGCTTAGGGGACAGTGCGAATCTGCCTACTTCAAAGACAGGAGCAGCAATTCGGAAACAAGCGCCGGTTGTTGCAGAAAATATCATTGCCCTCATGCGGCAACAACCAATGCCAGGTTCTTATGATGGCTACTCATCATGCCCAATTGTGACCGGCTATAACAAGCTCATTTTAGCGGAGTTTGATTATAACAAAGAACCAGCAGAATCTATGCCATTTAACCAAGCTGTAGAACGGACAAGTATGTATATTATGAAAAAGGATTTGCTTCCGATCATGTATTGGGACGGCATGTTAAAAGGAACTATGTAAACGGTGACAGTAGGAAGGAGGATAACGTATATGGTCAGTGGAACGCATCATGAAAGTGGCGATTTGCTGCGACTGATTTCAGAATTAGAACGACCAGAAGTACAAGACTCACTTTCATCACTTCTGAATAAATTACCTGAATTCGAGAAAAGCATCACTTCAATTGAAAACGTCGTACGATTTGGGCGATCGGTTTTGGAAGATCATACTTCACTCAACAAATACGATCAACTGTTATCGACTTACAACATAAGCATCGAGTCTGTAACGTCGCTTATTACTTTGATTGAGAAACTGCCTAAATTGGTGAACATGATCGAGCAACTGGAAAATATCATGGAGTTTGTCACAGCTATCCTACACGACGAACAATCAACCGAGTATATCATGTCTAATGTAAAAGAATATGCTACTCCTTTACTTTCAAAAGGACAAGAAGGCTTATCGCTCATTCAAGAAGTGCAAAATAGAGTGGAGTGTAATCCACAAAATGTTAAATTATTCTCACTTGTCAAGTGGTTAAAGGATCCGATGGTCCAAAAAAGTCTTTGCTATGTACAAGCCGCACTTGAAGTCATGAATGAGAAAAATCAAAAATAAGAATAGGGGATTTTGAAATGTTATTACGATATTTTTATGATGAAAAATTGGCACATGCATCTTATGTAGTAGGTTGTCAAGCAACTGGTGAAGCGGCAATTGTGGATCCAATGCGTAACATTGAACCTTATATCGAATTAGCGAAAAAGGAGAATTTGCAAATCGTTGGTGCACTGGAGACGCATATCCACGCTGACTTTGTTTCAGGTTCCCGAGAACTCGCAGACCATTTTGGTGCGACTTTATACATTTCTGACGAAGGGGACCAAGACTGGAAATACCAGAACATAGAGCACCTGAACCATCAATTGCTTAAAGACGGCGATGAATTTAAGATTGGCAATTTAGTTTTTAAAACAATGCATACGACCGGCCACACACCTGAAAGTATTTCGTTTTTATTGACAGATCGTGGTGGGAAAGCAGATAAGCCTATGGGCATTTTCACGGGAGACTTTGTATTTGTAGGAGATATAGGACGCCCTGACTTGCTTGAAAAAGCAGCAGGCATCCAAGGAACGTCAGAGTCCGGTGCAAAAGCAATGTACAAATCTATCGAGAAGTTTAAAGCACTTCCGGATTATTTACAATTATGGCCAGCTCATGGTGCAGGTAGTGCTTGTGGAAAAGCGTTAGGGGCGATACCTTCTTCCACAGTTGGTTATGAAAAACAATTCAACTGGGCGATGAATTTTGCAAATGAATCGGACTTTATGAAAGCATTACTCAATGGACAACCGGAACCTCCATATTATTTTGCAGTGATGAAACATGTGAATAAGGTCGGTATCGAGCTAATTAAAAACTTGCCAGCCGTCAAGTACCTTTCATCCTTGAAAGACGTGGAAATAGTACTAGCAGCCGGACATCAAGTTATCGATACGCGAAAAGCAGACGACTTTGCTGCAGGACATATTGAAGGAACTATCAATATTCCACTTAACAACTCTTTCACGAACTGGTCAGGATGGTTAGTAGACTACGAACAACCTTTGTACTTGCTACTAAATCCTGAGACGCTTGAGGAAGTTTTAATTGCGCTTCGCTCTGTAGGGATTGACAACGTAGTAGGCTATGCTGATGTTGAACTTGTATTGAAGGAAGCAAGCTCCCTTGAATCCTATGCGAATATCTCGCCACTTGAAGCGAAAGAGATGATGGAAAAAGGTGAAGTCTATGTAATAGACGTTCGTAAAAAAACGGAATTTGACGAAGGACATATTGAAGATGCGCAACATATCATGCTAGGGACATTACGCAAACGATTGGATGAAGTGAAAACTGATAAGAAAATCGTCGTTCAATGTCAAGCAGGTGGTCGTTCTGCGATTGCTGCGAGTGTACTTCAAGCGAATGGTATAAAAAATCTTGTTAATATGGCTGGCGGCTATTCAAGATGGATAAAAGATGTGAAATAAGCAAATTGGATGAAACCGTTGAGATGCGTTTTAGTGTCTCAGCGGTTTTTATATACAGATACCAGTTCATCCTAATAAAGCAATCGTCGTATTACAATTACTCACCATTGTGTGAAAACAAGTATTCATTGATATCAAAGCTTGTAAAAAGAAGAAATGAACAGATATTTTTCCATCTCCTATTTCAAATGGTAAGATGAACAAACTAGGTACAATCATTCTCACGAAGGAGTCGTTACCGTGTTAAGGAAAATGCAATTGACGAATGAATATTTAGAGCAAATCTTTAGAAATATACAAGACGGAATTATTATTATGGATGACAGCCGAAAAATATTAATGCTCAATCCTTCTGCAAAACGATTAACGGGTTGGGAGTTAGACGATTACGTTCCTTTTTGTTCATTTTGCGAAAATCGGAAAAAAGACCACGAGGAAAACCGATGCTATTTAATTGAAAATAACGAAGTCCCCTATTTTCTCTCCAAAATGCCTACGTATCATGGAAAGAAAATTGATGTTGAAATGAGTACAGCACTCATGTATACAGACGCACAAAGTAAGAAAAAAGAATATTTGCTTGTACTACGAGATCAAACGATTCAACTGAAGGAAGAGGAAGCTCGTTTTGCTAAATTAATGATACAGAAAATGATTGAAGCTAAAGAGTCCGAACATAAACGGCTAGCGCAAGAACTACACGACGGAGTAGGGCAGTCATTATATTCAATTTCCGTTGCCCTGCAAGCGATTGAAACGTATGTAAATAATCCGAAACTCAATACGTACATTGAGGAAGTCCGTTCCGAATTAAGTAAAGTGATGAATGATATTAAAGTATATTCCCATCAATTACGTCCGCATAGTATTGACCAATTAGGGATTGTCCCAACGTTAAAAACGCTCATCGAATCAGTGAGAAAAGTCCATCCCGAACTTACGATTCATTTTGACACGAATTTTACTGAGAGATGTGCAGCTGCTGTCGAGATTAACCTGTATCGAGTTGTACAAGAAGCTTTGCATAACATTATTAAGTACGCTCAAGCGGAAAACGTTCATATCTTGTTACGGAAGTTTAAGGATCAATTATCATTACAAGTGAAAGACGATGGAATTGGCTTTGCTAAGAGTGCGATAAAAAATGAAGGTTTAGGCCTTAAGCATATGGAAGAGCGGATTGATCAATTAGAGGGATCGTTTTCCATCCATTCTGTACCTGGAAAAGGTACAACTATTGAGATACAGATTCCAAAGTGGAAGGAGGAATTGATCGATGATTAATGTATTAATTGTCGATGATCATGTGCTAATCCGTAAAGGTATCGTATTACTATTAGAGCAATATAAAGATATACATGTAGTAGGTGAAGCCGGAGACGGCGAAGAAGCCATTCAATTAGCAGCTAAAACAGAGCCTGATGTTGTGTTGATGGATATCTCTATTCCGAAAGGGCTCGATGGGTTTACGGCATCGCAAGAAATTTTGAAAATAGTCGACAATGTGAAAGTGATTTTGCTGACAATGCATAACGAAATTGTTTACATTCAACGAGGAATCGAAGTAGGAGCACATGGCTATTTATTGAAGAATAGCCATGGTGGAGAATTGCATGATGCGATCGTGGCAGTGTATAACGGAAAACGTCATTATGAGGTCGGAATCCCAGAAGACCAGTTGGAGAAATTGTTTAATCAAAAAGGGAAAGAGAAGCGAGAGTTGTTGACAGTACGTGAGCAAGAAATTGTACGATTGACGATTTTAGGCTATACAAACGTTCAAATTGGTCAGAAGTTATTTATTAGCAGTAAAACTGTTGAAAATCATAAAGCGAATATTATGCAAAAGTTGGAACTGAAAAACAAGGCAGAACTCATTCAATATGGATTGGCGAATAATTATGTATAACGAATTGAACCTATTCAAATCACGTGTGAAATGACGTGATTTGGATAGGTTTTTCTTTTGTGTGTTCCTCTGATTTATAGTGGAAAACCCCTATTTGGAACAAGATTAGACCAATTTATAATGAAAATAGAGATAGGGATTCAGTAAAGGAGGCTGATTATGAATGGATTTGTCATTCATTATTGTCATTTTTCTCATAGGCTTCATTGGTTCGTTTGTATCAGGAATGTTAGGCATCGGGGGTTCCATTATTAAATACCCGCTGTTATTATATGTGCCACCTCTTTTAGGTATGGCGGCATTCACAGCGCATGAAGTATCTGGCATAAGTGCAGTGCAAGTCTTTTTCGCATCAATTGCTGGTGTATGGGCTTATCGAAAAAGTGGGTACTTAAACAAATCATTGATCATTTATATGGGGGGATCTATTCTACTAGGTAGCCTTGTCGGTAGTTATGGTTCACAGTTTCTCTCTGAAAATGGAGTAAACATCGTCTATGGTGTGCTTGCGTTAATTGCAGCGGTCATGATGTTTGTTCCTAAAAAGAAAATCGATGATATACCTATGGATCAAGTGACATTTAACAAACCAGTAGCTGCCATTCTAGCTTTCATTGTTGGAATTGGATCGGGAATAGTTGGAGCAGCCGGTGGATTTTTATTAGTACCGATTATGCTCGTTGTCTTAAGTATACCAACTCGAATGACGATCGCAACGAGTCTTGCGATAACGTTCATCTCATCCATTGGTGCGACGATCGGTAAGTTGACAACAGGACAAGTAGATTATTTCCCCGCAGCCATTATGATTGTTGCCAGTTTACTAGCAGCTCCATTGGGCGCGAAAATGGGTGGCAAAGTGAACACGAAAGTACTTCAATCCATTTTGGCAGTTCTCATTTTAGCGACAGCCGTTAAGATTTGGATTGATATCTTATAAATCGCTTAGGACGGTGACGTACAATGTACAAAGTGCACGAACGGAGACTAATGATTCTTAGTTTTGTTGTAGCTATTATTATGGCAGTGTCCTTAGCGGGACGTATATTTGGAAGTTAGGAGATGACTGAAATGGTCAATGAGTCCGCAGTATTTTGGAGCCGGGTGTTAACCGAGTTAACGTTATCTTTTCATATCCTTTACGCGACGATTGGCGTAGGGGTTCCATTAATGATTATGATTGCCCAATATGTAGGATACAAAAAGAATGATGAGCATTATATATTACTGGCAAGAAGATGGGCACGCGGCTTCGTCATTACAGTAGCGGTAGGTGTCGTTACGGGAACTGCTATCGGTTTACAGCTTTCATTGTTATGGCCGAACTTTATGCAATTAGCGGGGCAAGTCATTGCTTTACCATTGTTCATGGAAACGTTTGCGTTTTTCGTTGAAGCAATCTTTTTAGGCATTTACCTCTATACGTGGGATCGTTTTAAGAGTCAAAAACGCCACATGTTTTTACTAGTTCCTGTTGCGATTGGCGCATCGATGTCAGCGGTTTTCATTACGATTGTCAATGCGTTCATGAATGCACCGCAAGGGTTTGATGTAGTTAATGGAGAGTTAGTCAATATCCAACCTATACTTGCTATGTTGAATCCAGCGATGCCGACCAAGGTTGCGCACGTATTAGTGACAGCGTACATGGCATCTGCATTCGCGTTAGCTTCAATTGCCGCTGTTAAGATGTTAAAAGGCTCGAAGCATGTGTACCATAAAAAATCGCTACATCTATTAATGAAGTTAGGTTTGGTATTTGCAGTTGCAACCGCAGTAATTGGGGACTTTTCGGGAAAATACTTAGCTGAGTACCAACCCGAAAAACTAGCAGCTGCGGAGTGGCACTTTAAAACAGAAGAAGGTGCTCCATTAGTGTTATTTGGTGTAACAGATGGAGAAGAAGTAAAATATGCGTTTAAAATTCCCTATGCTTTGAGCATTCTTGCGCATAACAATCCAACTGCTGAAGTCATCGGTTTAGATCAGTTTCCTGAAGATGAAATTCCTCCTCTGTATATCCATTACCTCTTTGACACTATGGTAATGATTGGGATGTTCCTGCTTCTAGTTGCACTCGTATATGTAGTGGGCAAATGGCGGAATTGGCGTTTCATTACATCGAAATGGTATACACGTGTCATTGTAGCGGGAGGACCGCTGGCACTGTTGGCAATTGAAGCTGGTTGGTGGTTAGCGGAAGTCGGCAGGCAACCTTGGATTTTACGTGGGTTTATGAAAACAGCGGATGGAGCAACAACGAGTGGCAATGTAGATCTCATGTTAGTTGCATTCGCGGCGCTCTATCTCATCTTAGGTATTGGAAGTATTATCGTATTGTTGCGGATGTTCCGAAGCAATCCAATTGAAAAAGAAATTGAAGAACGTCATCTAATGAAGGACGGTGAGCGGGGATGACATTAGAAATACTTGGGATTTCAGTTCTGTGGTTGTTTCTTTTCGGATATGTTGTTGTCGCCTCCATTGACTTTGGTGCTGGATTTTTCAATGCATATAGTTTATTGACAGGAAAGAATCATATTTTAACAAATGTGATTAAACGATATTTATCACCTGTTTGGGAAATCACAAATGTGTTCTTAGTGTTTTTCTTTGTAGGCATAGTCGGGTTCTTCCCTAAAACGGCTTTCTATTATGGAACCGTATTATTAGTGCCGGTTAGCATTTCACTCATTCTTTTATCCATACGAGGAAGTTATTATGCATTTGAATCGTACGGGGCAAAAAAAGGGTACCATAAAGGGTATGCACTTGCTTATGGACTTGCAGGTTTACTCATTCCTGCTTCACTTTCTGTCGTGTTTACGATCTCAGAAGGGGGATTCATCACGATGGTTGACGGACAACCGAACTTGGATTATGGAGCGATGTTTGCAAGTCCGCTAACGTGGGCCATTGTCGTATTGAGTGTTATGGCAGTTTTGTATATTTCTGCAGTGTTTCTAACATGGTATGCCCAAAAAGCGAATGATGTACAAGCTGCTAACCTAATGAGAAAATATGCATTACTATGGGCGACTCCGCTTATCGTGAGTGCAATAGGGATCATTGTAGAGTTGAAACGAAATACAACAGAGCACTATGATCGAATGTTGGACTTTTGGTGGTTGTTTGCCATCTCAGCAATTCTATTTGTCGCGACTGTTTGGTTGTTATGGACAAAACGTAATTACGGAATGGCTGTCGGGTTCATGATCGCACAATTTGGCTTTGCGTTCTTTGCCTATGGCATTTCTCATTATCCGTATTTACTGTATCCGTACTTGACAATCTATGATAGCTTTACAAACAAGACAATGGCGATTGCACTTGTAGTTGCGTTTATCGCTGGGTTGTTTTTACTTGTTCCATCCTTATATTTAGTGTTGAAACTGTTCCTTTTCAATAAAGATTATGTAGCGGGAAAGAAAGAAGAGCATGTGTGAGGTGAAAGAATGTGAATAACTTCATCATTTTTTATGCACCATTTATTGTGGTTGCATTATCAATCGGTATTGCGTTTTTTGTTGCACCGAAAGATTCGAAGCACTAAAACAAATAGGAGATTCTACTTTTAATTGACACTATAAAGAATCCTTGTTATTGTTAATGTATCTTTCAGAAAGTAGGTGATGTTTTATGGCGACAATCAATGTGGCAATTGTCTATATGATCGGACCCATACTCTCACCTGCCATGCCTTTGTAATAGGCATGTCTATTCTGTTATGCGCGTGAAAGCATGGTGTCCGATCCTGGAACCATGCTTTTTTATATGCACATAACAGGAGGAATTAGCATTGAACAATTTACAAGCATACGGTTGGAATTCATTTCATCAAAATAATTGGGATGAAACAATCGCTGATATGAAAAGTGGAAACTATAGAGCTGGGCGTGTAACGCTCGAACATAAACGGATGTATCGCGTAATAACGGAAGAAGGGGAATGGCTATCCGTTTGCTCGGGTTCGTTTCAGCATGAAGCAGTTGAACGACGAGATTTCCCAGCGGTAGGTGATTGGGTCGTCGTCGAAAGGATGCCGGGTGAAGAACGGGGAATCATTCATGCGATTTTGCCAAGAACGTCTTTATTCTCAAGGAAAGCCGCAGGAACGACAATTGAAGAACAACTCATCGCTGTGAATGTCGATATCGTCTACCTCGTCATGTCAATGAATGATGATTTTAATAGCCGACGACTTGAGCGTTATCTGGTTGCGGCGTACGATTCAGGTGCGACACCTGTAGTTGTGCTGACGAAAAAGGATCTGTGCGACAATCCTGATCAATTTATTGAAGAGGCTCGAGGAATCGCATTAGGAGCAGAAGTATATACGGTTAGTAGTGTGACCGGGGAAGGAATCGAGCAAGTAACAGCGCTGTTAAATGGTGGTAAAACCGCCGCGTTATTAGGGTCTTCGGGTGTTGGCAAGTCATCACTTGTCAATGCGATTTGCGGAGAAGGTACCATGGCCGTACAAGGTATTCGCGAAGATGACGCAAAAGGACGGCATACAACGACGCATCGTGAACTCATAAAAATTCCTTCTGGCGGGGTGCTCATTGATACGCCAGGGATGAGGGAGTTCCAATTGTGGAACGAGAGCGAGAGTGTTGACGCTGGATTTAAAGATATCGAGGAACTTGCAATAAGTTGTAGATTCTCGGATTGCGGTCACGCGAGTGAACCAGGATGCGCGATACAAGAGGCGTTACAGTCTAGGGCTTTGCCGGAAGACCGCTATGCCAGCTATGTGAAACTACAAAAAGAAATCGCTTTTCTTGAAAGAAAAACAAACCGGCAGGCGGCAGTTGCCGAGAGAGACAAATGGAAGAAAGTGACGAAAAGTATGCGGAGGCATCCGTCGAAGAAGAAGTAAAAATGGATCGACAAGGTTGTATGCAAATCGGGCGGTTTGGTATGTGGAGAAAACATGTACTCAATTAGCAAATGAAAAAACGCACAGTTCTTACGTGCGTTCAGCCTGTTGACAAACGCTCGCATCCGTTGTTGCTCGTCTCGCTCGTCCGCTCATGAACTTTAGTTCTATTCGCGTCTTCGCTCGACTTCGCGCGGGCCTGCACGATGCAGGTCATGCAGTCGTTGGGACAGGACGTCCCAAACTTAGACTGCCTTCCACCTGACAAGCGTTTTCAATCAGGCTGAAGAACTTTCTATGTATTACAAATTTCATTAAAAATGTGTAGACAAAGTAAAAATCGACTTTGTCTACACTCTGAACGCACAGTTGTTTCTGTGCGTTTTTTAGTGTCCTATTTACTTGTTTGTCTTCGGACCATGGCAACCGTTAAATATTGCCTTTAGTCGTTGTAAACACTCACTTTTCCACTTTTATACGATATGCAAGACAATCTTGTAGGGATACGAGTGGAGAATAGGTCCACTCTTCATAATCCATTGCACCACCAGGGAAAATCGCAACAATCTTCAAGCCAGCCTTTTGGCATAGCTTGCTAATTTCTTCTACTGTATAACACCGGAGTGACTGGGTGACAGCGTCTTCGGGGTGATCGATATGCCACCACGTATCAAGCATACGCTCGTTCGTTTCATCGTATCCATATTTTCGAAACGCTTCATCAATACGCATATCTAGGCCACTCACTTTACGCCAATAGGAAGGTTGAAAAATATCAATTAATGCACAACCGTCTTCTCTCATCCACCCTGCTATTCTTTTTAATAAGAGGAGTTGTTCCTCGTCAGTCCCTACTCCAAAACCGTCCATGTAACTAACAACATCGAAATGCTGCTGCAATTCGATTGTATAAAAATCCCCACAATGTACTGTAATGGAATCGGGAGAGCATGATTTAGCATATTCAACGAGTTCAGGCACCAACTCTACAGTTGTCATTTCGGTTCCGTTTTTGGCCATAGCTCGTGCTAATATGCCGCTACCTGCACCGATATCCAACATCGTAGTAAACGGTTTACCAACTTGTTCGTGGATTTGCTTTACTTGAAGAGCTAAGTCGTCTTCCATTCTGAATTCTATTTGCGGATCCATTAGTTCAAATTGCTTCTTATAAAAGGGAAGTACCCAAGATTGTTTTGTCAAATTAATTCCTCCTGTATTTGTTTTATCAAATAAGAGTCGGAATTAGATAGAGTAATGTCAAAGCATCCACCACCTTCTATCTCATTATAACGTATAATTAGATAATTAAGTAGATGATGGAGGGATTATTATGATAAAGGCAGTGATCTTTGATTTGGACGGTACTTTATTGAATCGTGATGCCTCAGTGATTAGTTTTGTATCGAATCAGTATGATCGATATCGAGATGTTTTTGGTCACATTCCAAAACAGCAATACATGTCGAAGTTCATTGAATACGATTGTCGAGGATATGTATGGAAGGATAAAGTCTATCAGCAACTCGTTAAAGAATATCAAATACAACTACCATGGGAAACATTGCTTCAAGATTACATGGAGAACTTTAAACGCCACTGTGTACCGTTTCCGCATCTTGAGAGTATGTTGGATACTTTAAAGAATAGGTCTTTGAAGTTAGGTATCATATCAAACGGCAGAGAACCGTTTCAATCCAAAAATATATCAGCTCTTGGAATCGGACATTTTTTTGATGCGATTCTCATTTCAGAGTCAGAGGGTATTAGAAAACCTGATCCCCTTATTTTTCAGCGAGCTTTGGAAAGACTGAACGTTCAAGCGTTCGAAAGTATGTATGTCGGAGATCATCCGATGAACGATGTGAAAGCAGCCCGTTCGGTTGGAATGCTCAGTGTTTGGAAAAAGGACAACCAGTGGGAAGACGTGAATGCTGATTATTGTATCGATGAATTGAGTGAACTGCCTGGGATTGTTGAAGAACTGACATTTGGTAAAACAAACAACTACTAGAGTGGGTTGACTATTATACTAAATCGATAAATCTGCATTCCGACGAGTTTACAGGCTAATCTGTTCTGTTTAACAAAAGGGGTTACTGCAGGAATTTGAGGAGTGGAAGAATGAATGATTTTTATGAAGCATTAGCTTATGTAAGTAAAGTGATATACGAGCCGAATCACATACGTGTAAAGTCGATTAAAGAAGAAAAGCACAATGCTAAATATGGTGGTGGACTCTTTCAATTATCTTCTAGAACAGTTCGTTTTCGAGTTGCAAATATAACACCAAACAAAGTAGGGCAGTTTGTTGCATGTTGGGAAAAAGATGAGAATAATAAAAACCAACCTTATTCATATGACGAAGCACCTGATTTATTCGTTATTACTACTTTTAAAAATGACAGCGAGTTTGGACAGTTTATTTTTCCGAAAGAAGTTCTACTAAAACAGAATATTCTTAGGTCAAGTTCGACGGAAGGGAAGATGGGAATAAGGGTTTATCCTAGTTGGGATAGTCCGACAAATAAGCAAGCGATGAAAACTCAAAAAGAGCAGTTGCCTTATTTTGTTGATATGAGTAACGCTAGTGAATTACCCATGGACAAGATTCTAGAACTGTATTCGTTGTAATTATTGCGGAAGCTTGGCGCACACATCGTACATAACCGGGGGGACTTGAATGATACACGTAAATGTTAGAGGGATAATTGAAAGAAATGGTCCTAAAGGAACTGAAATTGTTATTCAAAAAAGGGTTAAAGCGAATGAGAAAAATACACCTTATGAGTTGCCGGGGGGAAGGCTGGAGGAATTCGAGTCATTTTTTGAAGGGTTAAAAAGAGAAGTGCATGAAGAGACAGGACTTCACATTACGAAGATTTTTGGGGAAGAAACCAAAATTGAAACGCATGATAAAAATTCGAATGTTGAAGCTGTGAGGCCACTTGCGATTTATCAAACGACAAATGGTCCTGTTGATTCATTAGGTGCTTATTTTAGATGTCAGGCAAATGAGGTTCTGAATGATAAAGGGGATGATACTGAAGATATAAAGTGGATTTCAGTAGATGATTTACGTCAATTAATTGATGATCAATTAATTGAATTTAGTTGGGTAGATAAGTCGGGCATACTGTATTATTTGAAATGGCATTATACACAGAAGGTACATTAAGTTGATACATACATAGGGGCGAGCTGTCCTTACTTAAAGTTGAATAAAAAGCAAAAAGGCTGTCACAGAAGGTCGGTTTTCACGGACTTTCTGGACAGTCTTTATTTGCTTAGCGAGACTTTCTGCTAGCGAGTTTTACGTCACCTTACTCATTAATTAGATTCTACATTAATGAATAGCTTTCCATCTGCTACTTTTCTAGCTTCATTTCCGAAGTTATCGACTACTTTTACTTCAATTCTTGCGCCATCAGCTGTAACGCCTAATGGTGCAGTCCAGTAGCCGACATATTTACCAGGTGCTACTTCGCTTACTGGCAATTCGGTAGCATTTGTCACTTCGTTGCGTCCACCGACATTTGTCAATGGCATATGAATCATGAAGCTTCCTTTTAGTCCTTCATCACTTGTAAATTCGATTTTTACGGACTTACCAGTGACTAAATGAACATCTTCAGCAGGTGTTAGGTTTGAAATTTCTGGTGCGTTGTAGTGCGCTGTAATGGAGACTTTTTGCGTCTTTTTATTACCAGCTGCGTCTTTTGCTACGACTTTGATGTCATTAACCCCTTGTTCAAGGAGAATTCGTTTTGAATACGTGCCGTTTGTAACAGTAGCCTTTTGTCCGTTAACTGTGACGGATTCAAGATTTGCGTCCGATACTTTTCCGGTGACTGTCACTGTTTCGCGATTTGTTTTTTCGCCATTTGTAGGACTGTCGATTGTCAATTCAGGTTTCAGTGTGTCCAGAAGGACTGTAACCGGACTTGAAGTACCTGTGACGCGACCGTCTAATGAAGAAACAGCTGTGAATTCATTTTCACCTTCAGTAAGTGTTGTGTTAAATGAAAACTTGCCGTCATCACCAACAACAACTGAATCGACTTCGGTGCCATTGTTTTGCAAAGTGATTGTAGTTGTTGGAGTTGCCTTGCCGTCAATCGTGATTGCTTGTTTGTTTGTCACTGTTCCGGACTGAGGGGAAGTGATAACTGGTTCGAACACTTCGTAGTTGACGCGTGCTCGAATCATGTAATTCCCTTCATTCGTCGGAGCAGGAGCCCATGCACCGCCAACGTACTGATAACTTCTACCTGCGTTCGGTCCGTTTTCATCTGTCGCTAAGCCTGGTGCGTAAGGGTTTGGCGCTGACTGGCCATAGACCATGTAGAAATCGCCGTTAACTGCGATGTTGTGTTCTGCTAAATCTACAACTGTCCACTCGCCATTCCGTTTTGCTTGCGCATCAATTGGACCAGCAAGCTTTTTGCCAGGTGTTCCATCTGCGCCCGTTGCATCCCAAACTTCTACAGTAAATGCAGTACCACCAGGAACTGGCCATTCTGTATCCCAGAAACGGAAAATTCCTTCAGAGACGATTCCGGAATCTTTTCCTTCAGGTAGTGACATTTTCACACCCCAGCCGTTTCCAGCATCGTAAAATGCTCGTGCGTTTTCAGCTGTTCCATCATCGTACCCGATTTCACCGCCAGGATATGTGAAGAAAGGTTCTAATGCAAAGTCGTATATGGATTGGTCACCGATCGAAACTGCTGCTTCTTGACCGTGGTATCCACGTGCTACGACTTTCAACGTGTAATCTCCTTCGTAAGCAGTAATTGCGTATTGACCAGATGCATCCGTTTCGACAGGCGTAATGTTAGCGTCTTCTATGAGTAGAAGGGTTGCACCTGCAATCGGTTCACCTGTTGATTGATCAGTCACTGTGCCGCTTAGTGTAGCTTGCGCTAATTCTTCTAACGTGAAGTTTGCAGTTGTCGTCTCGTCTGCATTGATTGTGACGGATTGTTCTGCTGATTGATAACCATATGCTTCAGCTTTCGCTGTAAATGTTCCTGTACCGTGAGTCAGTTTATACTTTCCGTTTGCAGGATTCGTATAGACAGAACGATTTGTTTCTAAAATGCTCACTTGAGCACCTAGCGGTAGAAGTACAGGACCGACATGCCCGTCATTTGTCGGTGGTGTTAATACGTCATCTTTAGGGAGTACTGGCTTAATGGATTTAGGGTCAATCGGTTTTTCAAGCGCATCTTTCCCTTTCTCCACAATAACACCTAGTTTATTATTGTTCTTCATACCACTTAATCCGCTTTGGGAGCCGAAAGTGTTCTTAATCGGCTGGATTGAAACATTCCCAGTTTGAGAAGTGCCGCTTAAAGCGACGTCGTCAATATACCAGCCTTCACGAACAACGCTACCATCTGAAAACGCATTGAAGCCGATGTAAATACGTTGACCACTATAAGCTGACAAATCTACTTCAGCGTCTAACCATCCATTGGAAGCCCCTTGGACCATAAGAAGTTGCGTCCACTCGACCATGTCTGTTGAAATGAACACATGTCCATAATCCCAAGCTCTTCCGGAAGAAGATTGTTCAAAGTTATGCCAGTGTTTGAATTGAAGGTAACTATTTCCTTCAGGCAAGTCGATTGGAGGCATTACGAGTGTTGCATTCATTCGACTATCGTAATTCCCAGCGAGGTTCGTGGCGTATACTTTTTCTCCAGATGCAGCATTGCCAGGTCCAGAAGTCGGAACGCCCCATTGCCAGCTGTTCATGTCTCCGAAAGATACCCAGCCATTTGGTGTTTGTTCGAAGTCTTCAAAGTAACCAGTTGTAATACCAGCTTTTACTTGGACAGTATACTCAGGGCTAGTTACTTCGTTATTACCAAAATCATTGATAATCCATTTGTAGATAAATTCACTGCCAGAGATTTTATCTCCCGGAACTGTAACGTTGTATTGACCAGCTAGATAATCACCAGAAGAACGAACGGCCTCTAGTGCAGCCCATTGACCGTTTCCATCCAAGTAATGCATCATTACTGAAGATACGCTTACATTATCTGCAACTTGAATGGATAGCTGTAAATCCATACCTTCATACGTTTCAACAGGGGCAGTGTGATCGAATGTTGGTGGTTCGCTATCATCCCCTTGGATTGTCACTTGTCCTTCTAACGTACCAAGTCCTGTCACAATAGAAGAAACTGCTTCATAAGCATCGACAAGTCCGTAACCATAGCCATGGTTTGGAGAAGTCGGATATTCGTTGTCTGTCAGCGCTGTTGCAGTATTTAGTAATACTTGCTCCATTTCATCAACAGAAATATTCGCATTCACTTGGCGAAGCATGGCTGCGACTGCCGATACAGCTGGCCCTGCCATCGACGTACCATTCCATCCACCTTCATAGCCGCCACCCGGAACAGAAGAACGAATGTTTACGCCCGGAGCAGAAATATCTGGTTTAATCTCCCCGTAAGGTGATGGACCACGTAGCGAGAAGCCTCCTACCTTATTATTAATGTCTGTTGCACCTGTAGCAAAAGACTCAGGATAGTTTGCTGGATTTGCAACTGATCCAGGGCCACCTGGGTTTGACAACGTCGTATTCCCTGCAGAGAATTCTGGGAAAATTTCTGCTGCACGCCAGTTTCTAACGACGTCACGGTACCACTCATCTAAACCGCGGCCGCCACCCCATGAGTTGTTAACAACGTCAGGTGCTAAATCGACACGCGCATTCCCGTTCGCATCAGTTGGAGCTAGAATCCATTGTGCTGCTGCTAATAGATCAGTATCAGTTCCACCATTGGCTGTAAATGCTTTTACTGCAATCCATTTCGCACCAGGAGCTACTCCGACTTGGTTTGAACCATTTGGCTCGCTACCTACCATTGTGCCCGTTACATGCGTTCCGTGCCCATGATCGTCATACGCAGCCGAACGTCCTGCGGTGGCGTCGAACCAGTTGAAGTCATGATTTACTTCACCTGTTGCTGCATTATACCCGCGATATTTTTCTTTAAGTGCAGGGTGATCCCATTGAACCCCTGTATCGATACTTGCGACAACTGTTCCAGAACCATCAATGCCCATACCCCAAACTTGTGGTGCATTGACTCGCTCAACGTTCCATTCTACGTTTGCGATGCCCGAAGTAGGAGTCGTTGCATTTTCAGTTTTCGTTGTGAAAAGTTGACGTGTTTCGTTTGGAAGTATTTTTTCAACTTCTGCGAAAGTTGCAACCTTCTCAGCAATATCTTTCGTTGCGGTTACTGCCAAACCGTTAACGATATAGTAAGATGTAAGGTCTTTTGCATTTCCTGCTTCAACTTCTGCTTCAAGAAATTGCAAAACATTTTGCTGTGATTCCAATGAAGTGGCTTTCAATTCAGAAACGACAGCAGATCTTGTCAGTAAGACGGATTGTTTGCCAGTTAGTTTTTGTTTGCTTGCTTGTTCTTTTGCTGCAGATGCAATCTTTTCTGAATCTGCTTGTTCTTTAAATTTGACGAGAAACGTAACCATTTCTTCATCTTTAAAACTTTGAAGGAGTCGATCGCTTACTTTGTTTTGTGCAAGGGCATTTGAGTCTTTCATTGCATGATGTATTTGCTTATTCACTTTTGAAGTGCTAGCAGCAAATCCAGGTGACATCAACGAAAATACCATTAGAAATGTAGCGACAATACTAAATAGTCTTATTCGTCTGCGATTCTTCAATTTTCTTCCTCCCTTTTTTTGTTAGAACCCACCCCTTTGACATAGAAAAAAACACCTTCTCTCCTCTCCTGAAATTTGCGCAGGTTCTCGATGGTGTTTAAGTAGCTTGTCTAGATGTCTAGTTTTAATTATACATATATAAAACATTAATAAAAGATTGAATTTATGTATTATTACGAAATTGATAGTATGTTACTAGGGGTGGCGATTTTTAGCAGGAGTTTAGCTGTATGTTCTTGCGGAAGGTGAATTGCTGCGTTGTTCGTTAAATACTTATATAATAAGGTTTTTATGTGTATTTATTAAAGTGGGATATCCAGAGTATCCTTTGCGTTTTTCGGAAAATAGTTAAAAACACCTATGTTAGCAAAATGTAGTTGGTTATTTTTATATTAATGTTTTTGTGTTTAGTAGTATGGAATGAGTTTTTTGGAAATGCAGTTGGGGAGAAGGGTATACGAAATTTGCCCAATATGAAAAAAGCCGGCATATGCCGGCTTTTAATTGACTGTCAGGGACGCGGGTTTTTGTGGATACGCTCTTTCCGTAAATCTTCCTTCATATTATCCAAATGAATTGTATCGACAGTTTGCATATCTTCATGCATATCAAATAAACTCATTCGATTAGAAGCGATTTTCTCGGGATGTTCCAAATACAACAGTTTATTGTACGTTGATTCTTTCACATCATTGCGGTTACCCTCCGCGCTCATTTGCATGACCTCCCTATTCGTCATAACTAGTATTCACATATGTGTAAAATCTTATGCGAAGATGCCATGCCATACAGAATCCAACGATATAAAAAGCATGAAGGTGAAATGTCCTTCATGCTTTTTGAAGTGTGTCCCAACTTTTGCGTTATGAGCGTTTGCTAAGTGGGAGTCTCGATTGATTCTTTTTTGACATGAATTTGCGCACAAATGGATAAACAACAGGTGCCCATTTAATGGCTGTTTTTATCAACTTTCCAATTTTCATTACAAATGCACCTCGGTTCATCGTTTTTACTACTTTGCCCTTTCTTGTGCAATGTAAACCTCAATTGACTCTCTTACACTGACAGATTGCCAGTTGTTTTCGAAAGATCTGTCTCTTTTTGTGTAGTTGATGTTTGATTTTGAAAGTTTTTGGACAATACTGTGAGAAATTGTAAGAGAGGAGCAATACTTGTTTATGAAAAGTAAGTTACTAATCGCTACAGCAGTTTTGTTGTTCTCATATAGTATGAGTACACATGCCGCAGTTATTGACATGGATGATTCAGAGAGAAGTATGATGGAAGTGATTTTTGAACAACTATCCCCGATAGAAGAATATGTAGAGAATACTGTTATAAAAGAGGTTCCGTTTGATAAGGAAATGATTGGAACGATGCCTCATCTTTATCCACCGTTGGAACTGCTCAAGCCGGAACCAATCACATATGTTGTGGAGAATGGGGATAATCTGTATCGGATTGCCTTGAATCATGGCATTCCATTAGAAACGTTAATGAGTATGAATGGATTGACGAGTGAATTAATACATCCGGGAGATGAACTTGTCATTTCCGATGAAGGCGTAGAGGATAACCTCAAGGTGCCAGAGAAGAAGGCGGTGACGGTTGCTTCTACTGTTCCTAAACCAGTCCAAAAGCAACCTGTTGCTAAACAAGTTGCTGCGAATCCACCTGCTACTGAAGGGAAAGAAATGACCGTTACTGCGACCGCTTATACTGCATATTGCACGGGATGTTCGGGGACCACAGCCACTGGTATTGATTTACGCTCTAATCCAAATCAGAAAGTAATTGCCGTCGATCCATCCATCATTCCTTTAGGTACGAAAGTGTGGGTTGAGGGCTATGGAGAAGCAATTGCAGGTGATGTAGGTGGCGCAATCAAAGGAAATAAAATTGATGTTTTTATTCCATCGTATGAAAGTGCAATGGAGTGGGGCGTAAAAAAAGTGAAAATTAAAGTCCTGAATTAATCGAGATTGAACGGATATTCCAACATGGGATATCCGTTTTTATCCTTTTTATATGGTACAATACAAAATAACGATGTTTGTGGTAGTACGGAGGAGGGGATTTGGTGTCAGAAAACACACAGAAATTGTTTGATTTTTTACATGCACACATCAATGGAATAACGGATGAGTGGTTAGCCGCGCGCAAGCCGATTAAAGGGTCGATCTATTCAAAAGATGCTGGTGACGAAACCGAAGAGATGCTGCGGGAACAAAACAAATGGACGAATATTACGATTGCAAGCAGCTTGTTGACGAGTCGAGAAACATTTGATGAAAACAAGAAAAGCTGGGCGATTCATGTTGCGCATAGTAGAGTCATCAGTCGGACGCCTATTTACGAAGTGCAGGAAGCGCTAAGTAAAGTCCGCCATATCTTTTGGAATTATGTAAATGAATTTGTCGATCGAGAAGGTGAACAGATCCTTCGCTCAGATATTATGTATTGGAGCAACGCAATCAATCTTGCATTTGATGAATTGATGATTGAGTTTTCAAAGAAATACGATGAGCTCATGCATACAAGGCTGACTGCTCAGCAAAGTTTGATTGAAGAATTGAATGCCCCGGTTATCAAGTTAACGAACAGAATTGGTGTGTTACCAATTATTGGTGACGTGGATACGACCCGGGTACAATCAATTCTGGATTATGTACCTCGTAAATGTGTTGAATTGGATGTCGAGCACTTATATATTGATTTGTCAGGTGTTACATTAATTGATACGATGGTTGCAAACCACATTTATCAATTGACGCAAATTGTTGACTTGCTTGGAATTGAATCGACATTGACAGGAATTCGTCCTGAAATCGCTCAAACGAGTGTCCAGTTAGGATTGGATTTTACCGCTATTCAAACGTACAGTTCTTTGCAACAAGCTTTGCAAATCCAAGTTTAAAAAATGGCCACTAAGGAACCTCTCCTTAATGGCCATTTTTTATAATAAACTTTTTTCTACTTTGCCGTCCTTCATGACAAGTTGAATCAAATCGTTATTACTTAATGAGTGGATATTTTCAAGTGGATTGCCTTTTACAACAATGATGTCAGCTAATTTACCTGTTTCAAGTGTTCCGACTTGCTGTTCCCAACCTAAGCACTCTGCAGCGCTTTTTGTCGAAGTGATAATCGCATCCATTGGTGTCATGCCTGCATCGACCATTAAGCCAAGTTCCCGTAGGTTTGTTCCGTGTTTCATCACACCAGCATCGGTACCCATCGCAATTTTCACACCCGCATTATACGCTTTTCTAAAGCTTTCTACATGATGCTGAATAACTTCTTTAGACTTTTGAACAGCTGTATCTGGCATGCCGGTTTGTGCTGCTGTTTCTAACACAGCAACGGGTGCAAGTAATGTAGGGACAAGGAATGTTCCGTTTTCCAACATCAATTCAATCGCTTCATCGTCAATGAAAATTCCATGTTCGATGGAATGCACGCCAGCTCGGACCGCATTTTTAATGCCTTCCGCACCTTGTGCATGCGCCATTACTTTCACGCCTTTTCTAAACTGGCCCTCTTCTACGATGACTTTTAATTCCTCCAAAGAGAATTGCGTGAATTCTGGATGATCTGTTGCGCTTAACACACCGCCTGTTGCATGGACTTTAATGACTTCTGCACCTGCACGGAGCATTTCACGTGTCTTTTTCCGCACTTCTTCCACTCCGTCGCAAAGACCGTGTGGCATTCCTGGATAATTGGAAGGTAAAATATCTAACGTATTCCCGGAAACTGTGTAGCCGTCTCCATGTCCACCGGTAATGGTGAGTGCGTTAATGCTTAGTTGTAATCGCGGTCCAGGAATCAAACCGTCATCAACTGCTTTTTTAACGCCTAAATCCGTACCGAGTGCATCACGAACAGAGGTTACGCCTGCATCTAAAGTTGCTTTCAAGTACTGTGCAGCTTTGTAATACATGTACGAGAAAGGGGTCGCTAACCGTTCTGCAATCGGTGAAAATTCCATCATCATATGAACGTGTGTGTCGATGAACCCTGGAAGAATTGCTCCTCCTTGCGCATCAATGATAACCTCTTCACCCGTCGCTAGAAACGACGCCTCTTCACCAACGTATCGAATTGTATTGCCCTCAATAACCACTATGTGATGTTGTTTAGGCTCACCCCCATTGCCGTCAATGAGTAATCCGTTTCGAATAATTGTTTGTTTCATTCATATCCCTCCATTATAGCGTTTGAATCAATAGCCCTGCAATGACAACAGAGGCAACAGTCACCGTTGTAAACCCACCAATTAACATCGGAGCTAGTAATTCATTAAAAATGATTTTTTCTTCTTCTTCGTTCCGAGCGATGCTTCTACTCACTTCTTCGCAAAGGATATAATCCCCTGGAAAACCGAATAGTGCAGTTAACGCAACAGGAATTCCTTTGTATGGATGCCATTTCATCAGTTTTGACATGACGTATCCTCCAATGACCATACCAACAGTTCCAATAACAAGGATAAGCAAAATGCTTGGTAAATTACTAAGTACTTGAGAAGGTGTGACGCCGCCCATTGTTCCGATGACGACGAATACGATCCCAATCATTGTAATGGTGAATGAATTCGCTTTTTCCAGCATTTTTGGTTCTAACAAACCTACTTTTAATCCAATAATCCCAATTGCGAGACACCACAAACTATAGTGAATGGGTGTTACAGTTCCAAGTGCAACGCCAATGGAAGCTCCTAGAAATACATAAAACAGTTTAAGTGTCGTGGTTGATTTGATTTTTTTCTTTGTAGAGTCTTTTTTCTCTGCATCTTGTTCGTCTGCATCTGTCTGACTAGGAGTAAAGCTTCCGTTATCCATACCTTTTTGCATGACAAGTGCGTATTTGCGCATAAAATTCAACGCTAACGGCATGCCCATTACGCCTTGAAAGGCAACGATGAGTGCAGGAATTACAATTAAACTTGTCATTCCAAGTTCAGTCAATTTATCGGAAGTGATGATCAAAGCGATAATTCCACCGCTGATTGGACCAACACCTGCTACAGCAGTTGGATAATCGAAGATGAGAGGAACAATAAGTAAAATGAGCACTCCTGCAAAAATGACGCCACCTAATGCAATGATTACGGCTTTTATCTGGCTTTTTAACAACGAAAATGGAATCATGGTCCCCATGTGTAAAATAGCTGGCCCGATGAGGATTGCTCCTAATGCGGGGAATTGCGATTTATCGAGAATATCGTTTGGGAAAATTCCAGTCCAGACGAGAACTAGGAAGCCGACCATTGCTGTAAGAAGCATTGGGATCCTTGCTTTGGATAGGATAGAAAGCCATTCCCCAAGTGCGATGAGTGCGAATAATAATGTCGTAGCAATGATAGGGTTGCTTAACATATGATAACCTCCTAATTCTATAAAAACAAATAATTTTCAGATAAAAAGCGGTGGGAATGTGCTCTTTCACTAGCTTACTCTGAATTGATATACAATATATCACGCATAAAAATGATTTGTAAATAGTATTTTGATGATTTGTGTAATGTTTTTTGTGAAAGCGCATACAACTTAATTTCGTAGAATGTTGATTTAATCATCTTTTCGATAAGCTAGTTACTGTTGAGTAGTTTAAAAAATATAATAAAATACTATTTATTAAGGAATATGCGGAAATATCTTTATGACAAATTGCATATAGATAAGTAGAGGGTATTCAAGACTATGTTTCTGTGTTAAAATAATTTATAGATAATTCGGATTTTATACAGAAATTGGGGAATTGAGGGGATGTATATGAGGAAATATGCTGTCTTGGTTATCGTAATAGTCGGTTCATGCCTTTTGTTTCTCACGGGTTATAATCAGCAAGATAAAAAGGTCCATATGCCAGATATGCTGAGCTTTGCACATCGAGGCGCTTCGAGTGTCGCGCCAGAAAATACACGTGCCGCTTTTGCGAAAGGTGTCGAACTTCAGGCAGACTTTTTAGAGTGTGATGTTCATTTATCGAAAGATGGTGAACTGGTTATCATGCATGATGATCGGGTTGATCGTACGACAAATGCAAGCGGTTACATAAGTGATTTTACATTAGCTGAATTACGTCAATTAGATGTTGGGAGTACATATAGTAAAGAGTTTGCTGGCGAGTCAATTATGACGCTAGATGAATTGTTAGAGGAGTTTTACCATCAAGTCGGTTTATTAATTGAATTGAAAAATCCGCAGGCATATCCGGGGATAGAAGAGAAAGTCGCCACGTTACTGTTGGGATATGAAGATGTCAGCTCGATTATACTTCAATCTTTTGATGTTGAATCGATGAGAAAAATGCATGAGCTGTTGCCGGACTTGCAAGTGGGTGTATTGATTCGTCCGACGGATTCATTTTTGTCTGCAACAAGTATTGAGGACCTTACTTCATTTGCAACATTTATCAATTTTAATGTTTCATTTATAAACAAAAGAATGGTTGATAAAATCCATGCCCAAGGCGGAAAAGTGCTCGTATGGTCCAAAAAGGACAAAAGGCTTTTAGCTAAAGCCCATAAATATGGTGTGGATGGCGTCATTACGGATTTCTCTAATTGGCCAATTAATGACCCGATTTATCTTGTGCAAGAGTGATATGCGCACTAGGGTGTTTGGGCATTCATTGCGCTGCTGAAATTGAACGGGACATCAGGTTTATTGACATCGAAAAACAGGAACTCTACACTAAGTATGAGAAAAGGTTTTGGAGGAAATCATGGAAAATCACCCATTCATCCCGATTATCGTCGGAACAGATATTAATGCATACAATATGGCTATATCTTTTCATGAAGCATATGGCATCAACCCGATACTTGTTGGAAAAGAACCGCTTTCGTTTACAACATTGAGTACAATCCCTGGAGCGATTGAACTGAATGCAAAGTTAGGAGAGCGTGATGTGTTTGCAAGTTTCCTGAAAGAAGTGGCTAAGAAGTATAAAACCCCTGATAAGCAGTTGCTGTTAGTCGGTACGAACGACTTGTATGTACGGTTGATCATTGAAAACCGTGAAGCGTTACAAGATGATTTTGTGTTCAATTATATTGATGAGCCGTTAATGAACAACTTGCTCGTGAAAAAGAATTTTTATGAATTATGTGCAGAACACGGAATTGATACACCGGCAACGTACTTTTATTCTTGCTTGTCTACGGAACCGTTCGCTGATGAAGTGAGGTTTCCCGTCATTATTAAGCCGAGTAATGGAGTTCAGTATTACAAACACCCATTTGAAGGCATGCAAAAGGTGTACAAAGTCAATTCATATGAAGAAATCAATTCTGTTATCGAGACGATTAAGAGAAGTGGTTACACGGATGACTTAATCATTCAAGACTTCATTCCTGGTGACGATACATACATGTGGGATTCAGTATTTTACGTGAATAGTAAAGGGAATACCGAGTTAATTACTTTTGGTCAAGTCGTTTTGCAGGAGCATACCGTGACGGCAATCGGTAATTATACAGCTGTCATTACGCGCTACAACGAAGAGATGATGTTAAAGCTCAAAGGGTTTTTAGAAGCGTTAAATTATGTGGGGTATGCGAACTTTGATTTGAAATATGATCATCGTGACGGGAAGTTTAAAGTATTTGAAGTGAACATCCGTCAAGGTCGCTCAAGTTATTACATTACATCTTGCGGACACAATATGGCGAAGAATTTTGTTGACGATCTTATCTATAAAGTGGAAAAGCCATTGACTTTGCTTGACGAGAAGTTCCTCTTTACGGTTGTTCCGAAAATCGTCTTAAAGAAATTCGTAGGAAATGAAAAAATCCGTCAAGAAATCAAGCAATTGTTACGGGCAGGTAAGTATGCAAATCCACTCTTTTATAAGAGGGACGAGCATTTGAAACGTAAACTATACCTCTTCATGCGGCAAGTGAATTATTATCGAAAATATAAAAATAATAATTGGTGAGGATAGGGAAGTTCGTCACTGACTATAGATGGGAATTCGTTGATTGTTAACGAGTTCTCATCTTTTTTATGTTCGGGAACTGAGTTGCAAAATAGGCGGTTTTTCAACAATTACTTCCTCGTATGAAAGTGTTTATGGAGCTTCGTAAAGTGGAATAGATAGGGGGAAGATATAGGAGGAAAACAACATGAGAAAAGTAGAGTATCCTCAATTGGATGACAAACGAAATAAGATTATTGAACAACTTGTCAATGACGGCATCTATAAAATCCATGGCAAACAATTATATGAGCTTTCCTATTATGAATTAATGAAACAGTTTACAACATATACGACAGGACGAATGCATCTGGGGGGATTCGATTGAACGATTATTTGAAAGCACTTCAAAAAGAATGGCTAGAAGAAGCGACGATACGAGACATGCAACACAAAATGGATGCTGGCGAACTTTGTGCTGAAGATTTGGTCATGATGTATCTCGCGGCAATCGCAGAAAAAGACCCAAATATCCATGCAGTTCTTGAAGTGAATCCGCATGCGCTCCAAATTGCGAAAGGTTTGGATGAAGAACGTCGAAATGGGAAAGTGCGCTCACTGTTGCACGGTATTCCTGTGCTTTTAAAAGATAATATGGATACAGCGGATTGCATGCACACGAGTTGTGGTTCAATTGCCTTGCAACACCATTATGCACAGCAGGATGCGTTCCTCGTTCAAAAGTTACGTGAAGCAGGAGCTGTCATTCTTGGAAAAAGTAATATGACTGAGTGGGCAAATTTCATGTCTGATAAGATGAAAAACGGTTGGAGCTCACGTGGAGGACAGGTGAATAACCCATACGGTTTATTTGATGTTGGCGGTTCAAGCTCGGGAGCGGCGGCAGCTGTGGCAGCAAATTTGACCGCTGTTTCTATCGGCACGGAGACGACAGGATCGATCATCAATCCTGCTGTTCAGAATTCCTTAGTGGGTATAAAGCCGACTGTTGGAGCGATTAGTAGAACAGGGATTATACCTTTATCCATTACACAAGATACGCCCGGACCACTTGCGAGAACAGTGGAAGACGCAACAATCACTTTCAGCTTGATGATTGGGCAAGATGAGGCCGATTCGGTTACCAAAAGTGCAACTCGGTTTGTAGGAATTGATTGGTTAGCGCGATTGGATAAAGATGCTCTAATCGGGAAAAGGATTGGGGTCGCACGTTCAATCTTTACTCGAGAGATTTCGAGTGAACGGGAAGCGCAATTTCGTGAAGCGTTAAGGGCAATCCAGAAGCTCGATGCAGAAATAGTGGACGATATAGAGCTCGGTACGATGGAAGATGATTTAGGGTATAATGTCTTGCTGTACGAATTCAAAGCTGCTCTTAATGAATACTTGGACACTTCATCACCGACAAATCCAATCCGTCATCTAGGTGATCTTATCGAGTTCAATAAAGAGCACCCAGAAGAAACGCTCAAGTATGGACAAGTGTTATTGGAAAAAGTGGAACGGACAAGTGGAACACTAACGGAACCGGAGTATATTGAAGCATTATTACGAAATAGGCACTTAGCTGGCGAGGTGGCGCTCAATCGTGCTTTTAAGGAGCAACGAATTGACGCGCTCGTTTTCCCGCAAGATCATGGGTGCAGTTTCAGTGCAGCAGCGGGATATCCGGCAATTACAGTGCCGGCTGATTTTACAATTGACGGTGAACCGTTTGGAATCACATTTTGTGGAAAAGCCTTTTCAGAACCAGCATTAATCGGCTATGCATACGCTTTTGAACAAGCAACTCGTGCAAGACGTAAGCCTTATTGATGAAAATAGTTGAAATGAAATAGAAACCAGTCCATTATTAAATAAGGAATAATGGAAAGTAGGGATGTATATGTCCTTCTTGGATAAAATGGACGATGTACTAAAAGATAAATGGCAATTTGATAGCGAAACACCAATTCAAGCACAAATGATACCTGAAATGCTTTCTGGCAAAGATGTTGTTGCGGAATCTCCTACAGGAACAGGAAAAACGTTAGCGTATGTTCTACCGATTTTACAACGAGTAGATGGGAAGAAACAGCAAACGCAAGCACTAATCATGGCGCCATCTCAAGAGTTATCCATGCAAATTGTGAATGTCATACGCGAGTGGGTGGAAGGGACTGACATTACAGTTACCCAGCTGATTGGTGGAGCGAATATGCAACGTCAGATCGAAAAGTTAAAGAAAAAACCGACAATCGTTGTCGGTACACCTGGCCGCTTAGTGGAACTTGTCAAAGCGAAACGCCTAAAATTGCACGATATTCGCTATATCGTACTAGATGAAGGTGATCAACTACTAGCACGAGAGTACCGTGTCATTGTGAAAAATTTAATCGACGGGGCACATGAAGATCGTCAAGTTGTCGTTGTTTCTGCAACGATTACGGACGAAATCGAACGAGTTGCCCAACAGATGATGGACAACCCGATCCGTTTAAAAGTATCACTTGAAGATATGCCATCTTCAGGCAAAGTGGTGCATTCATTCGTAAAGACAGAAGCGAGAGATAAGACAGACCTTCTCCGCGGCTTGTCGCATTTGCCAGCTATTCGAGCGCTCGCATTCATGAACAATGTCGACCAACTACGTATGAAGGAAATGAAATTGCAGTACAATAACGCGCCAATTGCTGTTTTGTATTCGTCCATGACAAAATTTGAACGCCAGCAAACGTTGGAGGACTTCCGGAAAGGAGAAATCCGAATCCTAATCGCCACTGATCTCGCGGCTAGAGGATTGGATATCCAAGGATTGACACACGTCATCCATGTGGATGTGCCGCATACGACAGAACAATATGTACACAGATCAGGTAGAACGGGAAGAGCGGGAGAAGATGGCGAAGTACTCACCTTATTATCCTATCATGAAGAACGGACTTATAAGAAATTGGCAAAGCCATTCAAACCTGTACAAAAAGTGTGGTTTAAAGGTAAATTGACCGAAGGAAATTCAAAGACAGTCAGTGGCCAAAAAGATTCGAATAAGAAAGATGCAAAGAAGAGCCAACCAAAAAAGAAATAAGAAAAAAAGGCTGGGACATACCATAAAAAAACTGCATGATGGCTAATTCGCCGTCATGCAGTTTTTTTATATTTTTCCAATGTTTCTTTTCAAATTCTTGAGTGAGTCGGAGCGGAAAAAGGCCGACTCCTGCGGGATTGTAGCGCGAATGTTGAGACCCCGTAGGGAAAGCCGTTACGTAGAACGGCTTTTGCGAGCATAAGCGAAGCGTTGGGAGCAAGGATGCCTTAATTTCTGCAAAGTACGCAGAAATACGGCAAATCGAACTCTTTGTTGTTCGATTGGCTCAAGCGCGCCCCGCGGAAAGCGTGCCTTTTGGAGCGCAGAGGAACGGTCTATTTAGAGATTTGTCCCAGCCTCTTTTGTAATTCTTTACAGTTGTGTCAAGATAATGGGTTTGTCTTTTGTTACGATAATCGTATGTTCAATTTGGGCGACAAGGGATTTATCCGGTGTGACAAATGTCCATCCATCGCCTAATTCAACTATGTTTTCCGCTTTTTCGGATACGAATGGTTCTACCGCCAATACCATACCATCGACCATTAATGTTTTATCCCAAGCGTCATAATAGTTGAGGATGTGCTGTGGTTCTTCGTGCAATGAAGTACCGATGCCGTGGCCCGTCAAATTCCGGATGACGGCGAATCCGTGTTCTTTCGCTTCGCGTTCGACTGCTTTCCCGATCTGGTTCAATTTTGAGCCGGCTTTCACTTTTGTCATTGCACGATCAAATGCCAATTTGGCAACGTCACAAAGTTTTTGCTTTTTCTCGTCAGGTGTACCGACGACGAATGAAATGCCTGTGTCCGCAAAGAATCCTTCATATGAACCAGACACATCAATATTGACAAGATCTCCGTCTTGTAGAACGGTTGATCCTGGAATGCCGTGTGCTACCTCATGGTTGACACTAATACATGTATAGCCAGGGAAATCATATTGGTCGATTGGGGCAGAAACGGCACCACGCTCAGCAAATAGACGTCCACCGAGTTCGTCAAGTTCTTTTGTTGAAATTCCAGGGACGGCCGCTTCTTTCATCGCTTCGCGAATTTCAGCGACCATTCGTCCGATTTTTTTCAACGCTTCAATTTCTTCATTTGTTTTAACAATCATTATTTACAGGTCCCTTCTCAAAACGTACTTTTCCATTTTACTATATCATAATTCCATTCGTGAAGAGGGGTGCGGGCTTGCTGAAAATACTATCGGTCATTTTAGCACTTTAACCCCTTGGTACACATTCCAGATAACAACAACTAAAAATAATAAGCCATAGATGAGCATGAATAAGAATGGGGCTAGCCCCCAGAAATCAAATTGTCCATTCATCATCGTCGTTAATCGAGACTCATAGGAAACCATTGAAAAAGTAAACAATATAAAACCTGCAATGAGCAATACAACAGGTGCGAGATGTGAAATGAGCGATCGTTTTGCATGACCTTTCACTTCCGCATCGTCCGTAATGAAGAAGACAATTGCGGGGAGTAGAAGAGGGGAAAAGAAAATACTGAAATAGCATAAGGCGGATAAGATTTTGTTATTCGACATGTGTACCTCCTGATAAATAGAAGAAGTTTTTAAAATCATCTTGCTTATATGTACTGTACCATATACAATGGTAACGACAATTGAATTACACGACCACAAGGGGTGCCGACTTGGCTGAGATTGGACGGATGTCCTGACCCTTCGAACCTGTAAGTTCATACTTGCGTAGGGATGTGGATGGAAACTGACATATACGATACGATGTCTCGGTTCTATCCGGGATGTCGTTTTTTGTTACATAAGTTTAGTGAGTGATGAGCTTTATGTAAAGTATAATACAGAATCTGGTCATACGTCTTTGTTGACACGTTGACTTTTCTTCCGTATCCCTCCGAAAACAAAAGAGGAGGAATTCGAATTGGATCGTAGTCGTTTGCAGTTTTTATTGGAAGTAGCAATATTAGGGGCAATGTCATTTGTTTTGGATAACTTAACAGTATTTAAAATGCCTCAAGGTGGTTCCGTCACCTTATCGATGCTGCCAATTATCTTAATGGCATTCCGTTGGGGCCTTAGTGGAGGTTTATTAACGGGATTGATTTCCGGTTTACTCCAAGCAGTCATCGGCGGTTACATTATTCACCCTGTACAAGGTGCGTTGGATTATTTCATCGCGTATACGGTTGTCGGTTTGGCGGCAGTAACACTTAGATGGCTTCTGAAAAGTAAAGCGGAAGGTAAAAAAGGTTCCATGGCAACGGCCATTATTGTAGGAAGCGTTTTAGGTGGATCATTGCGCTTTTTAGCACATTTTATCGGTGGAATGGTGTTCTTCGCGGAATATGCAGGTGACCAACCGGCTTGGCTGTACTCTTTAGGATACAATGCTTCTTATATGATTCCTTCCATAGTGTTATGTGCAATTGTAGCAGTGTTGTTATTCACATCCGCCCCACGGTTGATTCAAAGAAATTAAAATAGAGCAAGTGCATGTAGTGTGCACTTTGCTCTATTTTTTTTGTACACCTTTGCCTGAAAAAAGAAACATGCATGTAATGATGACTGCAGTCAAAAAGAGTGCAGCAGAAGTAATGAACAACTCTTCAATCCCGTTTCGAATCGCAATGCCAATGAATGTCCAAACAAAAACAAGATTCATCACATAATCCCGGTGATGGTACATAAAATGTAAAGCGAACGCAGTGGAAATCGTTAAGTAAAAGACTGTCCATAAAGGATCGCTTAGACCGAAACCTTCCCATTCATGATACATGAGTGTGTAACTGATGTTAGAAATGGAGGAGATGAATACCCAGCCCGTAAGGATACTAAAAGGTACTCTTCCATACAAACGATTTTCTTTCTTCGGAAACGTAAAATAATAGGTAAGTACGACACCGAGAAGAGCGAGTTCAGTTATAACTGCCCAGTTGAACAAGCTGTAATGCCATAGGAACAGCCAAATTGTATTTAACGCACAGCTCACTACGAACAGGAAAGTGATTCGATTTTTATGTTTGTTGCTCATTTGCTCGGTGATCTTATTGAAATTTACTATCCACATGAACAACAAAATGAAGATGACAATCCATATAATAAAAACATAATTTGCAGGATTAAAGAGCACAGGCAAACGGTTAACAATTTCAACGGTTGTTTGATGATTGAGGGTGAAAAAACTAGCGGCTATATTCGTAACGATGACCGTCAGAAGTGAAAGAGCCATCAAGATCATTCTAGACATAATAAAATCCTCCCATGAACAGTATACATAGGAAAAGCCCTACATGCGAATGAAAGTATGAAGTTTCCGTCACAAATCAAATATTTCGTATACCGAAAATTCGTGCTATAATTAATACAGGTTTTTATAGCAATTTTCCAAACAACGAGGGGGATGAACATGACGACAAAACTGTACAGTGAAGTATGGGATTTAGATGTGTTTTTTAAAGGGGGAAGCCATTCACCTGAGCTAAACGAACATTTGGAAAAGGTGAAAACGCAAATTGTCGCACTTGAAAACCGTATTGAGGCATTTTCTGTACCAACGAAAGTAGAAGATGCAAAAGAAGTACATGACTTACTAGAAAGCATAACAGCGACAGCGCTTAATCTTAGAGAAGCATCTGCAGTGATTGGCTGTTTTGTTGCAGCAAATACAAAAGACAAGCAAGCGTTATTGCTTCAATCAGATGTGAGTACAATCCAAGCTCGGTTTTCGACTGTTCGACTAAAGGTTGAACAAACGATCGCAAAAACGGAAGAAGATGTATGGGGAGCGTTGTTGGAAACGAAAGAGCTCTCCCAATTTACTTTTGTTTTAAATGAATGGCGGGAAAATGTTCAACTTCAACTTTCTGAAGCTGAAGAGAGCCTTATTACATCATTGAGTGTAGATGGTTACCAAGCATGGGGACAGCTATATAACCAACTTGTTGGTGATATGGAAATTGAAATGACTGTTGATAGTATGACGAAGAAATTATCTGTAGGACAGGCTAACAACTTGGCGTCTCATCCAGATGCTGCTGTCCGGAAAGAAGTATTCGAGAAACTTGAAGCTGCATGGAAAGAAAAAGAAGACTTCTTTGCTTCAGCTCTTAATCACCTCGCAGGATTCCGTTTAGCCGTATACAACAAGCGTGGATGGGATTCTGTCCTACAAGAACCGCTCATGCGCAATCGAATGAGCCAAGAAACGCTTGACGCGATGTGGGGAGCGATTCAAGCGAATAAACAACCATTCATCGATTACTTAACTACAAAAGCGAAAATGATTGGCGCTGAAAAGATGAATTGGTATGATTTAAATGCTCCGATCACTTCTCAAACGACAAAAATGTCCTACCAGGAAGGTGCTGCCTTCATATTAGCGCATTTCGGAAAGTTTGGACCTGAACTCGAAGCATTTTCTAGACAAGCGTTTGAAGAAGGATGGATTGAGGCGGAAGACCGTCCAAACAAACGGCCAGGCGGCTTTTGTACCGGTATGCCAGCTTCACAGCAATCAAGGATCTTCATGACATACAGTGGTTCCATGTCTAACGTCGCAACACTTGCACATGAACTCGGTCATGCATTTCACTCCTATGCATTGCGCCCAGTCCATTATTTGAATCGTCAATATGCAATGGGCGTTGCTGAAACGGCTTCGACTTTTGCAGAAATGATTGTGGCGGATGCCGCGCTTAAATCTGCGCAAACAGAAGATGAAAAACTTGCGTTATTGGAGGATAAAATTAAAAGAAGTGCTACATTCTTTATGAATATACATGCGCGCTTTTTATTTGAGACAAGATTTTATGAGGAACGAAAAGAAGGAGTCGTATCGGCTGCACGGCTGAATGAGCTGACTGAAGAAGCTCAAAAGGAAGCGTACGGTGATGCGCTTGACGTGGTCCACCCTCATTTCTGGGCTTCCAAACTGCACTTTTATATTACCGGAACACCGTTTTACAATTTCCCATACACGTTCGGTTATTTGTTCTCTTTGAGCATTTATGCGAAAGCGTTAACTGAAGGGGAAGGATTTGAGAAGAAGTATATCGATCTACTTCGAGATACAGCTGTCATGTCCGTTGAGGATCTTGCGATGAAACATTTAGGAGAAGACATTACGAAAGAAGACTTCTGGGCGAAGGGAGTCGCGTTATGTGTAAAAGATGTAGAGGAGTTTTTGAAAATAGCTTCCAAAGAAAGGTGAAGAAGCGTTGATTTTGCTTGAAGGGCACACTTGTTATTTGCGAATATTAACAGAAGAAGATGCGAGGGCTTTTACTGATCTCCTCATAGCGAACAAAGCGTATTGGACAGTATTTGAGCCGCGACACGAAGCGAGTTATTATACTGTTTCAGTTCAGAGGGATAAAATTAGGGAATCCCTTTATCAAATGAGGGATCGACGGGAATATAACTTCGGTATATTCGACGCGGAGACGAGTAGGCTAATTGGTCATATCTCGCTATACAGCATTAAGAGACTTCCCTTTTCGAGCGGTTTTATCGGGTATTCGATTGACGAACGGGAGACAGGAAGAGGAATTGCAACGGAAGCGGTCCGGATCATTACCCGTTTTGCTTTTGAAACAGTGTCCTTACATCGTGTGGAAGCTTTTGTTTCTCCTCGAAACATAGGGTCGGTTAAAGTACTGGAAAATGCCGAATTTGTCCGTGAAGGCCTTCTACGGCAATTACTCTACATCAATGGTGTATGGGAAGATCATTATATGTATGCGATGATAGCGGAAGATTTTTGAAAGGGTAAGGCCGCTTGGCGGAAATACTTTGCATTAATAAAAAACCGATTCTTCAATTAGAGGAATCGGTTTTTGTCTATTTCCCGGGAAATTTGTAGTCAATTGTCTTCGTTTGCTTCGTACCCGTTTACAATTGTCTCCAATTGACCTGTAGCAGGATGAACAACAAGACCGTGAACTGGAACTTTCTTGTCCATTAACGGGTGATTGCGCACTTGGTTTACGCTGCTTTTTACGCTTTCTGTTACATCGTTAAAACCGCGTAACCAATCTTCCAAGTCGACACCAGAGTACTTTAAGGTAGAGAAGATGCTTTCGTCTACACCACGCTCAATCATATTGCCAAACGTCTTTTCTGTATCGATGGAGCTCATGCCACAGTCATGATGGCCAATAATATATACTTCATCTGCGCGTAATTCATACACAGCAATTAAGATGCTACGCATAATCCCGCCAAACGGGTGAGCAACAATTGCTCCGGCACTTTTAATAATCTTCGCATCGCCATTACGCAAGTTCATCGCTTTAGGCAATAACTCCGTCAATCTTGTATCCATACAAGTTAAAATAACAATTCGTTTGTCGGGGAATTTCGTCGTTGCATATTTTTCATATTCTTTTTCTTCAACAAATGTTTTATTGAATTCAATGATTTCGGATAATATTGTCATAGGAAGTCCCTCCATCTATTTGTAATGAGATAAGTTTACAATATAAATAAAAGAGCTGCCAAGTGGCAACTCTCAGCCTGTTGACAAACGCTCGCATCCGTTGTTGCTCGTCTCGCTCGTCCGCTCATGAACTTTAGTTCTATTCGCGTCTTCGCTCAACTTCGCGCCTAGGCTGACAAGCGTTTTCAATCAGGCTGAAAAATTTTCTATTCATAATAAATTCCATTTAAAAAGAGTGTAGGCAAAGTCAAAATCGACTTTGTCTACACTCTGAGAGCTGGTATTTTATTTTACTTCCGGCTTTGGATCGATTCTTTCTGCATCCGAAGAATCAAGCGCCTTGCCAAGATAGTGCATTGTAAATAAAGCAGCGAGGCCAAGGACAATTGAATATCCTATGACTGTAGTGAACATTAAGCCCATTATAAGACTCCTCTCTACAATAAATGATTATTATACAACCATTATACTATAGTTTTGTAAAATTAAAAGGCTTGTTCAATATGTTTTCATAAATTGTGACTGAAATCAGAATGCCCAGTTCCCGTTGCGGAAGACCGGTTCTACTGTTCCGTCTTCTAAGATTCCATCAATATCCATTTCAGCTGAACCAATCATGAAGTCGACATGCGTAATACTCTGATTGAGACCATGTTCTTCAAGTTCGTTGGAAGACATCGTTTTTCCACCTTCTAAACAGAACGAGTATGCGCTTCCGATTGCAAGGTGATTAGACGCATTTTCATCAAACAATGTGTTGTAAAATAGTAGACCTGATTCTGAAATCGGTGAGGCGTGAGGGACGAGGGCAACTTCTCCAAGTCGTTTTGCACCTTCGTCCGTGTCAATAAGACGTTGAAGTACTTCTGCACCTTGACCGGCTGAAACATCCGTAATTTTGCCATCCGTAAATGTTAACGTGAAATCGTCAATGATATTGCCACCATAACTTAACGGTTTCGTGTTTTTAACATAGCCGTTTACACCTGACATATGTGGGACCGTGAACACTTCTTCAGTCGGCATGTTCGCCATGAAAGGATTTCCGTCTACATTCACGCTACCGCCGCCACACCAAATATGCCCTTTAGGCAACTCAATTGTGAGATCTGTTCCAGGTGCTTTGTAATGAAGCTTACGATACGCTTTTTTATTCAAATGATCAGCTTTGTCATTCAGTGTTGCGTCAAGATCTTTCCAAGCGTTGACCGGATCAGCGACATCTGCACGGACGGCTTTGAAAATAGCTTCCCAAAGTGCTGGGACTTGCTCTTCACGCGGCAATTCAGGGAACATCTTCGCAGCCCAATCAGGAGAAGGAGCAGCAATGACTGACCAGCTGAATCGGTCTGCTTGAAGCATTTTCCGATAGTTGCTCAGAGCTTGTCCTGACGCTTTTTGAGCATCCGCAATGCGAGATGGATCAATGTCTTTTAACAAATCAGGACTTTGGGAAACGATACTGACAAACGCAGCGCCTCCTTCTGCTAACCGCTCACGCTCCATTACTTTCCATTCCGGGAAGTCTGAAAACGAATCCGCTGGGGCTTTTTCATAGCGCATTTTTGTCAACACGTCATCCGCCCAATCAACGATTACCTGACGTGCACCTGCATCATATGCTTTGTCTGCAATTTTTCTCACAAGCGCTTGCGCATCAATGGAAGCACTAACGTAAAGTACTTGATCCTTTTGTATGTTTGCGCCAACCTCAACTACTAAACTTGCGTAATTTTCTAACTTTTGTTCGAATGAGTACAAAGTGGAAACCTCCTTAACATGTATATATTCATAGTACTAAAGTGCATGCGTTCAAGCAAAATAAATCATTCATCATTCAGACAAATAATCCATATTAATTATCCGTTCTATCTAAAGAATGGTAAGAAAATGTCGAAATAAGAAGAAGTAGATTGGAACACATGGAGGTACTTGTATGGATTTATCAACCGTTGTTGGTCTTGTTATTGGTATCGTTGCGCTGTTTGTTGGGATGATGTTAAAAGGTGTAACCCCTGATACCCTTTTTAATATGGCAGCATTACTCATCATTGTATTAGGAACGATTGCATCCGTCGTCATTGCCTTTCCAATGAGGGAAATTAAACGCGTTCCCAAGTTATTTGGTGTGATTTTTAAAGAACAACAGTTAACATCAGACGCAGAGTTAATTAAAATCTTTTCAGGTTGGGCAGATGTCGCAAGACGGGAAGGTTTACTGTCCTTGGAAGCAAAGACGGACGATATTGCAGACCCTTTTTTAAAGAATGGCCTTGGGTTAGCGATTGACGGTCAAAATGCCGATTACATTCGGGATGTGCTTACGGAAGAAGTTGACGCAATGGAAGAACGTCACACAGCAGGGGCTCAAATCTTCACACAGGCAGGCACTTATGCCCCGACACTCGGGGTATTAGGAGCGGTTGTTGGGCTAATCGCCGCATTAAAAGATATGAACAATATTGACGCATTAGGACATGCCATCTCAGCGGCATTCGTTGCGACATTATTGGGGATTTTTACAGGGTATGTACTCTGGCACCCTTTTGCCAACAAGTTACAGCGAAAGTCAAAAGAAGAAGTTCGCCAAAAAATGATGATGATTGAAGGTATCTTATCTGTACTAGAAGGTGAAGCACCACGTGTAATTGAACAAAAGCTTGCATCTTACTTGTCTCTTGAAGAACGTCGAAAGCTCGGTGCTGAAAAAGTGACGAGTGAGAAGGGGGCGGGCCAGGTTGTCGAGGAAGCGTAAGAAAAAAAATCATGACTCTGGCCATGTGAATGAGTCCTGGCTCCTACCATATGCAGATCTTCTTACGTTATTGTTAGCCATGTTCATCGTATTGTTTGCATCCAGTTCATTGGATGAAGCGAAGTTTAGCCAAATCTCTTCCGTGTTCAATCAAATCTTTGATGGTGGAACAGGGGTGATGGATAGTTCATCACCAACTGCTGTTCCGGTTCCAAAAGATTCGGCAGGGGAAGAAAACGAGAACGAGAATTCTTCTTATTTGGAAGATCAACAATCATTGGAAGCAACGCAGCAAAAACTTGAAGAGTATATTGCGGTACATGAGTTGGAGAATCAGTTCGAGACGAAGTTAACAGAGGAAGGCTTACTTATTACAATTCGTGATAACATATTATTTGAAACAGGCAAAGCAACGATAAAACCGGAGTATGCCAATATCGCAAAGGATATAGCACAGCTGCTGATTTTTGATAAGCCGAGACAGATTGTCGTAGCGGGTCATACCGATAATGTCCCCATCAACAGTAGTGAGTTCCCTTCAAACTGGGAATTAAGTATGATGCGGGCAATTAATTTCTTAAAAACAATCGTGTCAACGGATCAGTTGGATCCACATTTGTTCAGTGTAAAAGGCTACGGGGAAAATAAACCGATTGCTTCAAACGAAACAGCTGAAGGCCGTAGTAAAAATCGACGTGTGGAAGTGCTTATCCAACCTCTTGTGTTAAAGGATGGAACGTCAGTTGAATAGTAAAAAACGTGAGGCGTGTATCAATCGCTTCACGTTTTTTTGTCTGTACAATAAAAGCCGACAGAGGGATTTTATCCTTTCCGTCGGCTTTAAGACTATTTGCGTAATGAGCCAAGTTCCGCAGCAATGGCTTGCATTTCATTCGGAGAAATCGTCTCGCGCTTCATGACCATTTCGTACATGTACACTAAGTCTTCGTACTGTTCTGTGTTGAAATGTTCCGCTTTCATTGCGTCCACGTTGACCATACGCAGTTTTTCCTTGATTTTTTCAATCATATACAAAACATTTTCTTCGGTAGGTTTTGATAAATCCATAGTTTCGTCCGCCCTTCATTAGCATCGGACTAATCATCACATTATTTAGACGAGCTGTCAACAGCTGCTGATTGTGCAAGCTTTGCTGCTTCTTTCTCTTCTTCGATTTTCTTTTTGAAACGCTTTGTCTCCATCACAATGACACCAGACAACCCTAGAAGACCGATTAAGTTCGGAATGGCCATGAGACCATTAAGGACATCCGCCAATAACCAGACGATATCAAGTGAAACAAGTGGACCGACGATGATAAATGCTACGAAAAAGATTCGGTATGCGAGTACTGCTTGTTTCTTAGGGAACAAGTATTGGAAACACTTTTCTCCATAATAACTCCACCCTAAAATTGTTGATGTTGCAAAGAATACCAATCCGATTGCGACGATGATTGGACCTGCTCCACCTAGGAATGAGCCGAATGCTTCAGCAGTCAATGCCCCTGCATCAATGTCTTTATTCTTCCATTGACCTGACATGACAATCGTTACACCTGTAATTGAACAGATAATAAGTGTATCAAACAATACTTGAGTCATTGAAATGAGTGCTTGTCGACCTGGCATGTCAGTTTTTGCAGCAGCAGCGGCGATTGGAGCAGATCCCATACCTGCTTCATTGGAGAATAGTCCACGTGCTACACCAAATCGGATTACTGCACCAATTGCACCACCCGCCGCAGCTTCGCCTGAGAACGCATCACTGAAAATCAAACCAAATGCTTCAGGTACGAGATGGATGTTCATAATCATGATGATTGCACCAGCAATGAAATAGAATAGCGCCATAATTGGAACGAAAAATGCTGTAACCCTTCCGATGGATTTAATACCACCGAGAATAACGAGAGCTCCGAATATAACGAGTGCTATGCCCGTTAGTAAGTGCGGTACATTGAAAGTACTATTCATAACATCTGCAACTGCTTTTGATTGAGTTCCATTTCCAATTCCAAATGCAGCTAAAGCACCGAATATTGCGAAAATTATACCTAACCACTTTTGCTTTAATCCATGCTCAAGGTAATACATCGGACCACCAGCCATTTGGCCGTTCGCATCCTTTGTACGATACTTTACTGCAAGAATGGCCTCACCATATTTAGTCGCCATTCCAAAAAAGCCTGCAAGCCACATCCAGAAAATTGCCCCAGGACCTCCTAAAAATACGGCAGTTGCAACTCCGACGATGTTACCGACGCCGACAGTGGCAGCCATCGCGGTCATCAAAGCCTGGAATTGAGAGATATCTCCGTCCTCTTTTTTACTGTGCTTACGAGAAAAAACCTGCTTTAACGAATACGGTAGTAAACGTAGTTGAATGAATCCTAATCTGAAAGTTAAAAATATACCGGTTCCTACAAGTAGGATTAGTAGGGGTGGCCCCCAAATAAGTCCGCTCGCTTTGTCTAGAAAATTGTACACTGCATCCATTGTCAATACCCCCTCGTTTCATTATGTCAATACAGTTACAGCGAGATAAGTTATTTTATATCGACTCCTCTCATTGAATCAAGTAGAAAAACTACTTAGAATACTTAATAGTTGTTATTGATAATATTCCGAAATTTTAGAGCGATAGTCAAGCACTTTTTTTGAAATACAGTAAGATTGTTTGTTTTTCCTCTCTACGGGTATAATGTTATATGCATATAAGTCAATATTGGAGGGGTTTGTAGTGGGTAATAGTAAATTTGGTAAATTTATTTTGATTGGGGCATTAACTGGAGCGGCTGTTAGTTTGTTCGATAAAAGTACGCGTAGGCAAGTCATGAATACTTCCAATCACATGGCGAACCAAGTAAAATTCTACGCGAGTAACCCGGATGTATTAAAAGAAAAATTTCAGCAAACTAAAGAAAAATATATGTCCTTATATGATCAGTTTTCTGGAGACGCAGCATACATTAAAACACAAGTAGACGAGTTGAAGACGCTGACACCACAAGTGAAAGAACTGGTAGTAGGAACGAAGGAAGCGTTTGTCGATTCAAAGGAAGAGTATAAAGAGCTCATAACAGAAACGAAAGAAACTGGAGATGTAAAAAAGTCGTAAGCTTTGAAAGGAGTGAGCCAGATGTGAGCCAGAAAGAACAAGTGACTCATCAACAGGAAAGCTTACACCCTAAGAGCAAAAAAAGTGGGATTCTAAAGGATTCGGAAATCATGAAGTTCATCGATGATGTAAAAGAAGGTGAAATGGAGCGATTTGATGTTACGACCACAAAAGGCTTTTGGAAAGAATTAATTATTCGGATTAAAAATGTCGATATAACGGGTTTAGGCTCTCAACTAGCGTTCTTTTTCCTGTTATCGCTTTTTCCGCTATTAATCTTTATGATGACGCTGTTGCCATTTTTGAATATTGATGAATCCCAAATATTTCTCTTCATTCGTGATTACGCTCCTGATAGTGTTTATAGTCTAATTCATGACACACTTGAAGACATATTGAGAAACCGGAACGGTGGTTTGTTATCAGTTGGTGCATTAGCAACCATTTGGTCTGCTTCCAAAGGGATGAATGCGATTACAAAAGCGTTAAATCAGTCCTATTATGTGGAAGAGTCAAGGTCATTCATTGTAGCGAGAGCAATGTCTGTTGTATTTACAGTTGCACTCATCGGTGTGCTAGTTGTTGCTCTCCTACTACCTGTATTTGGACAACAAATCGGATCCCTTGCATTTTCTTACTTTGGCATGGAAGAGGACTTCATGACCATTTGGGAGAATCTACGTTGGATTTTACCACCAATTTTATTGTTTACCGTTTTTCTAGCATTGTATTGGATTGTACCAAATAAAAAGATTCATATAACAAGTGCGATGCCAGGTGCTTTATTTGCCACGGCAGGGTGGATTATCACTTCACTAGCATTCTCTTATTATGTAGGGAACTTCGCTAGCTATTCGAATACGTATGGCAGTATTGGAGGCATCATCGTACTTATGATGTGGTTGTATTTTTCGGCCATTATCTTAATGCTAGGTGGGCAGTTAAACGCGGTGATGACGGAACGAAAACAGGCAAAGCTGGCAAAACAAAAGAGCAATGCAGTCGTTTGACTGGCATTGCTCTCAGCCTGTTGACAAACGCTCGCATCCGTTGTTGCTTGTCTCACTCGTCCGCTCATGAACTTAAGTTCTATTCGCGTCTTCGCTCGACTTCGCGCGGGCCTGCACGACGCAGGTCGTGCAGGCGTTGGGACAGGACGTCCCGAACTTAGACTGCCTTCCACCTGACAAGCGTTTTCAATCAGGCTGAAGAACTTTCTATGTATAACAAATTTCATTAAAAAAGTGTAGACAAAGTAAAAATCGACTTTGTCTACACTCTGGGGGCAATGCAGTCTTATGACGGGCATTGCTCTTTTCTGTTTAGTTGATGCGATTTAACAAGCGTAAACCGTTTAAGATGACGAGAATTGTACTTCCTTCATGACCGATTACCCCTAACGGTAAGTCGACAACTTGCATGAAGTTGGACATGATTAAAATAGCGATGACGGAAACAGAAAAGAATACGTTTTGTTTTACAACGCGTTGCATTTTTTTAGAAACTTTTACCGCATAAGAGATTTTCGTCAAATCATTTTGCATGAGGATGACATCTGCTGTTTCGAGTGCAACATCTGTCCCTTCCCCCATGGCAATCCCTGATGTAGCTGTTGCTAAAGCAGGCGCATCGTTAATGCCGTCCCCGACCATCCCGACATTACCGTATTCTTTTAGTAGCCCTTTCATCTGTTCGACTTTCATCTCTGGCAGACAGTTTGCGACGTAACGGTCAAGGCCAGCTTCCTTAGCGATGGCATGAGCTGTTTTTTCATTATCTCCTGTCAACATGATTGACTGGATACCTAACTGCCTTAAGTCTTGAATTGCTTGAACTGCTTCAGGTCGGAGTGTATCTTTCAATGCGACAGCCGCAAGAATCCCTTGTGAATCCTTGATGAAAACGACGGTCTTTCCATCTTCATAGAGTTCGTGAATGATACCTTGGTGGAAGTCTTTCGTTTCTTGGGCACCGACAAAACGAGGATTTCCTACTAGGATCTCTTGCTCGTCTACAACCGCACGAATGCCAAAGCCAGGGACATCTTCAATATGTTCAATTCCTCTTGTCGTAAGGCCATGCTCTTGCGCGTAGTTTACAATAGCGAGAGCGAGCGGATGATTGGATTGGGCTTCAATGCTCGCTAGAAGTGATAATGCTTGTGTACGATCTGCTTTGCTTCGTACGAAAAAGTCCGTAACAACAGGCTTCCCGGTTGTAAGTGTCCCTGTTTTGTCAAATGCGATTGCTTGCAATGAACCTAAGTGCTCTAAATGGACACCACCTTTAAACAATATCCCTCTCTTTGCTCCGTTGGAAACAGCTGCCAATGTCGCTGGCATAATCGAAGCAACGAGTGCGCAAGGAGAAGCGACAACTAATAGAACGATTGCTCTGTAAAATGTCGTCGTCCAATCCCAACCAAACAGGAAGTGGGGGAGGAACATCATAACAAGGACAGTTAAAATAACAATCTTTACATACGTACCTTCGAATTTCTCGATGAATTGCTGTGATGGCGATTTTTCACTTTGTGCGTTTTGAACGAGTGTAATTATTTTTTGAAATAATGTATCTGAACTTGGTTTTGTCATTTCCATGTGAATGACGCCACTAATGTTCATGGTTCCTGCGAACAACTCATCGTTCTTTTCCTTCGTAACCGGAACAGACTCTCCGTTAATGGCGGACATATCAATGGAAGTCGTTCCTTGGAGAATGATACCGTCCACCGGAATGCGCTCGCCAGGTCGAACAACTATCGCAGCACCGACGGAAAGGGAAGAAGTGGGGACGCTTTTTGTTGATCCATCACCTTGTAGTAGCCAAGCCTCTTCCGGTTGCATGTTCATTAACGCCGAGATTTCTTTATGGCTTTTGTTCAATGTATAGGTTTCTAACGCACCGCTCACTGCGAATATGAAGATTAATATTGCGCCTTCAGCCCAATAACCGATAATTGCTGAACCGATAGCAGCAAAGACCATTAGCATTTCTACGTTCAATTGCTTATCTGCAATTGTTTCTTCAATGCCTTCTTTCGCTTTAGCAAATCCACCGATTAGAAAGGCAATTATATAAAGCGCGATGGATAAAGATTCGTTACCATCTTTGCCGATCAACCAAGCTGAGACTATTAATAGTCCTGAAAGAAGTGCAGCAATCAATTCGATGTGCGCCGTCCAGTGACGAGGCGTTTGTTGCGCTTCTGTTGTTTCTGTTGTCATTTAAACCCCTCCTAATTGAGAATGACTATCGTTTGCAAGTGACGAACTTACATGTATTATCTTTAAAACAATTGATATAATTGGATATAGAGAGCTGTTCGATAATCATTTCTTGTTTATAATTATTATAAATAAGAGTATAGCATACTCCTAATGAAAAATGATAGTGGGTTGTTTGAAAAGTTTTTTGAGCGAAATTGATTTGTGCAAAGAGGAGAGCTGCATGTCTAAAGCATGTTGCTCCACGCGGAAAGAGGGGAGTCGTGTGCCCAAAGCAAGTCGCTCCACACAGTACGAACCTCGCCGCTTACTTCTACAGTCGCAAAAAAGCCCTGCAGTATGTACATGCTGCAGGGCTTTCCAAGCTATTTAGCTAAATACTTTCTCTTTAAATGTTGCGAGTTTTTCTAACGATGATTTGTCTACGTCGGCGTGAAGGCTGTTTCCGTGTGAGTCCATTGTGACGACCGCAGTAAAGTCTTCGACGCGTAAATGCCACATTGCTTCAGGAATGCCGAATTGAAGTAAGTCGACGCCTTCTACTTCTTTGATGCAGTCTGCATAATATTGGGCTGCCCCACCGATTGCGTTTAAGTAGACACCGCCGTGTTCTTGTAAGGCTGCGAGCGTTTTAGGACCCATGCCGCCTTTTCCGATGACTGCGCGAATGCCGAATTTTTTCATAATATCGCCTTGGTAAGGTTCTTCCCGAATGGAAGTGGTAGGTCCGGCTGCTTTGATTTCATACGATCCGTCTTCGTTTTTCAATACGACCGGACCGCAGTGGTAGATGATATGTCCATCTAAGTCGACAGGTGCATCGTTTTCCGTAAGGTGCTTATGAATTGCATCGCGTCCTGTATACATTCTTCCGCTAATTTTGACGACATCTCCAACTTGTAATTCACGGATTTGCTCTTCTGTAATAGGAGCAGTTAGTTCGACGACACGTGATGATTGTGTGTCATTCGTTTCCGTCGTAGCAGCAAAAGCTAGTTTGTCACCCTCATTGTAATGCCATTTGGTCACATCACCTGTCGTTGCATCAATATCGACGGCCATACGGCGGTATGCCCAACAATTATAAGCTACGGAGACATAGAAACTTGCAGGGATACGGTGCATGACGCCGATTTTACAACCTAATAATGTTGCTTCACCGCCGAAGCCCATTGTTCCGATACCGAGTTGGTTTGCAGTATCCAAGATGTAACTTTCCAATGCTGCAAGATCAGGATGCGGATTCACGTCATCCACTTCGCGGAAAAGTTGTTCTTTTGCTAAATCATACCCAGAAGCGCGATCGCCTCCGATTCCGACACCGATGAAACCGGCAGAACAGCCTTGTCCTTGCGCTTGGTAAACAGAGTGGAGAATACATTTACGAATTCCGTCTAAATCACGTCCAGCTCGGCCAAGACCTTCGAGTTCAGTTGGCAAGCTGTATTGAATATTTTTGTTTTCACAGCCGCCACCTTTTAAGATGAGCTTCACTTCAATATAATCTTTTTCCCATTGCTCGAATTTCACAACAGGGAGACCGAGGCCTAAATTTGTCCCGCTATTTTCGCCAGTAAGCGAATCAACTGCATTTGGACGCAATTTACCGTCCTTCGTCGCTTGTACCATAGCACGCGTAATGGCGTCTTTTATCTCCAACTGGTTAACGCCGATTGGTGTTTTGATTTTGAAAGTTGGTAAACCCGTATCTTGGCAAATCGGTGATAGTTTGTCGTCAGCCATGTTGATGTTGTTCGCGATTGTATCAAGACTCATTGCTGCCCGTGTACCGGCATTCTCTTTTTCCCTTGCAGCCTTTACAGCTCTACGGACATCTTTCGGTAAATTCGTAGATGTATCGCAAATGAGATCATACATACTTTTTTCGAGTTGCTCTATGTACATTCTTATTTCCCCCTAAGGAATCATTGGTCTGTTTTTAGTTTATTCATTTGTTGTTCCAATTCGTCAATTAAACTGATGAGCTGATCAATCTCTTGTAAATCAGTGTTTTCTGGCTCAATCGCTTCAAGCTTTTCCAAAAATAAATGAAGACGGTTTTTTAACTCATCTACTTGTCCACTTTGTCTTTGTTCCAACACATACACCTCTTTTCATCATTGTAATCGTATATGAAATGGCAATAGAATTCAATGTAACGCGAATCAGTTTAACTATATAGAAAATTATACTTAACAAAATGTTTACAATACATAATCAAAGTGGTATACTACTAATAATCTAATTCGTAAAGGAGGCTGTAGAGTAGAGACGAATCGAATCCGATGTCAAAGGAGGGGATCCGTTACCGTTTGACGGCTACTGCCGATAGACGCCTACGAATTTTATGCAAATTGAAAGTGAGAGTTCTATTCATACGTAAGGCCCAGCCATCATCTTTTACAGATATGGACCGGGCTTTTTTAGTTTACAAATTCATAGGTCTTGACGACTTCGATACAGTTTTTAACGGATTGATACATTGAACAGTTGTTGTCTGTTACTTGCATAATCTTATCCATCTTCTCATTCGTCATCTCGATGCCTTCAATCAGGAAATGCAAATGGACTCTTTCAACCCGACTCGCTTCTTCCTCATTGCGATATACATCTTTAACTTCAATCGTAATGGAAGTCGCAGGCATTCTTTTGCGTTCAAGTACTTTCCGCATGACGCCTCCCGTACAAACGGCAATTGAAGAAATGAGTAGTTGATATGGCCTGAAGCCAAACTCCTCATTGCCGGAGATTTGTAACGTACCGAAAGATGTTTCTGTTTGGAATCCGTTCTCTGTCATTTCAAATTTCATGTTTTTAACCTCCTCATTCTTCTATTATAAAAGGACGGTTCTGAAATAAGGAGATTTTTGCTTCATATAGTAACTAGCGCAAAATCGAATCGACATTTTCGTATTCCATGACAAGATCATCCAATGTACGGAACTCGTAACCGGCTTTTTTTGCATCGCGAATAAAATCCGGTAATGCTTCCGCGTTATCAGGTGATACTGTATGCATTAAGATGACAGCACCTGGGTGCAGTTGCTTCATCAGTTCATTATATGCATAATCGCGTCCACGAGGTTTATCGGCATGCCAATCAATGAAAGCGACAGACCAGAAAATGTGTCGATACCCTAATTCATTTCCTTTCGCCAATAATGCATCATTGAAAATGCCTTCAGGTGGCCGTGCGTAAATGGTCCGTTCTACACCTGCTGTTTTCAACAACAACTCGTCAAATTTTTTCCATTCTTTCTCCATGCCGTCTTCTGTCAAGTTTGCCATATTCGGATGATCATATGAGTGGTTGCCGATGTCGTGACCTTCCTCGACCATCCGTTTGACAAGCGGTGCAGCGCTCTTTAAATAATGACCCGTAAGGAAGAAAGTTGCAGGTGCATCTTCCTTTTTCAGTGTATCTAAAATGGATTCTGTATAACCGTTTTCGTAGCCATTGTCGAACGTCAAATAGGCAATTTTTTCATCTGGTTTACCTTTATAGATTGCACCGTGTCTGTCGAGCAACGATTCCAATGCAGCTCCAGCATTAGGAGGAACGCCATTTGCTGATTTTTTGAACCCCCAATGGAATTCTTCAGCACTTGCAGCGAATGGATTGAACAAGATGCCGACAATAATGATGAATGCAGCCATGAGAATACCTGGTCCATGTTCTTCCACCATGATTACACAACTCCTTTTTCCGTAGGATGTGCGCAACGATGGAAAGTATACCTTATTTAAGCAGATCGTTCAGTGCGTCCGCCAAAACAGGAAACTCAAAATCGAACCCTGCTGTTACAATCTTTTCAGACGAAACATATTGGCCTTCCAGGACTAGTGCACTCTTTTGACCAAGCGCGCTCTTCATAAGAAAGGCAGGAGCAGGTAACCAATGTGGCCGATGAAGAACATTGCCGATTGTCTTGCCGAAATCATTCATTCGCAATGGGAAAGGTGCGGTAATATTAAATACGCCTTGGGCACTTGCATGCTCTAACAAAAAAACAGCTGCGTTCGCTACATCTTGGACATGCACCCATGAAACCCATTGTCGACCGGAACCGACTTTTCCACCGACGAATAGCTTATAGGGCATACTCATGAGCGGTAGTGCGCCTTCATCTTTTCCGAGAACGACGCCAAACCGCATGATTGCTGTTCGTATACCTTGCGCTTGCAATGTAGCTGCTTTTTGCTCCCAGTCATGGACGGTCTTACCAAGAAAGTCATCAGCGACGTCGCGCGATGCTTCACTGTAGATAGTCGTTTCAGAAGCTGGATATATGCCGATTGCACTTGCATTTAAAAAGATAGTAGGTTTACTTTGCAATGCCGAAATAATGCGGATCAGTTCGTCCGTCGCAACCATCCGACTGTCGTAGATTTGCTGTTGGTGGTCTGGAGTCCAGCGCCCATCGTTAATGGATACGCCTGCTAAGTTTATGAATGCATCTGCTGAAAGAATCTCTTCTTCGGGTTTGGATCCGTCCGTTAACCATTGCACATATTCGATGTTTTTTTCGTTCGGTCGTTTAGAACGAGTCAGAATCACAATGTCATGACCTTTCTCCTTTAGTAACGATGTGATTTTTTGTCCAATGAAACCTGTACCGCCTGCAATGACAACTTTCAACTTGAACACCTCCGTTAGTCTTGTAACCTCGCAAGCTGACCTTCCGGAATAGAACATGTATACTGATAGGAAAGGGAGGTCGAGCCGGTTTGCCTATACTTACGAAAATAACACAACAAAAACGTGATAGCGAACGTTATAATCTATTCATAGATGAAAAATATGCGTTCAGTGTCCATGAATCCATCTTAGTAAAGTTTGGTCTCACAAAAGGGATGCAGTTGGATGATTGGGCAATGGACGAAATTACATATGAAGATGAAATCGAAAAGGCGTTTAACAAAGCGTTGCATTTCCTATCCTTTAGAATGCGGACAGAATTCGAAGTGAAGAAAAAATTGCTGGATCTTGAATTTGGCGAAGCGGTCATCCTAGAAGCGATTGTGAAGTTAAGAAGACTAGGCTTTCTTGATGATGCAGCATTCTCTGAAGCATTTGTGCGAACGCAAAAAAATGCATCGAGTAAAGGACCGAAGGCGATTAAGCAAGAGTTGCACAAAAAGGGAGTCACGAAGGAGCTACAAGAAGAAGTGCTTCAAGCGTATCCGGAAGAGGAGCAATTTGCGATTGCACAAAAGCTTGCTAAAAAAGCGGCAACGTCTAACCGAACGATTCCCCCAGCACAATTGAAACAGAAAATCCAAAATGCTTTAGCGCGAAAAGGTTTTTCATTTGGTCTTATTAGTGATGTGTTGGAGTCCATTGACTTTGAACGTGAAGAAGATGAATGGGATGCTATTTGTACGTCAGTTGGTGAAAAGGCTTGGCGACGTTATGCAGCAAAGTATTCAGGTTATGATTTAAGGAATCGAGTGAAGCAATCGATGTATCAAAAGGGCATCCCCCTTGAGAAAATTGACCGTTTCATTGAAATGAAGGAGAATGAGGAAAATGGAAACTGAAAAGAAATATAGTGAAATGAATGAGCACGAATTACGGTCAGAAATCGGACGCCTGATGGAGAAAGCGCGCAAAGCGGAACAGATGGGAATGATCAATGAATTTGCCGTTTACCAACGTAAAGCGTTAATGGCGAAGTCGTACATGATCGACCCTGCAACAATCGTTCCGGGTGAAATTTACCGAATTGACGGCGATGAGGGTGTGTTTTTCTATGTCGATTATCTAAAAGGGCGTTTTGCTTGGGGGTATCGTCTCGGTGGTGAGCGGGCAACGGAAGCCTTGCCGATTGCGATGCTCGAATCTGTGAAAAGTGGTAAGTGATAAGAGCTTGTCCCTTACTCGACCGGGGACAAGCTCTTGGTTATTAAGAGTTCGGGATGAAATTTAACTTCTTCCGTAATTTATCTTCGGAGAAAATCCATCCTGTATAGGAGTTGACAACTTCCATGTCTTCATTAATATGGGCGACTGCTACAAAAGGGTAATAATCTTTGCTTCGGTAGCGGAGGTCAATTAGTCGAACTTCATATAAGTCGTTAACATGAGCGACTGACCATCGATAAATCGGTGAAAAAGAAACGAACGCCTCGATGTTTTTATCTTGCATGGCTGCATCGATGTAAGGGGACTTCGGCATTTTTTCCCGTTCAAATCGATCGTAGATATTGACGGACCGTCCATATGCGCGTCCAACAAAATGACAATCCTTATTTGTCGCGGCCACTCTCCATTGAAAGAAGTTCATGGTAGGTGCAATGAAAATGTGGTCGGCATCTGGCACCGTATTCATAACTGCTTTCTTCACGGCCGCTTTAACAGCAAAGCGGAGTAGGTAGTAAACGAATACGACGCAATATAATACGATGAATGTTGGAACAGGTTCTGTACCGAATAGCCAGAAGGCAAGGGCGATGACATGTAATGCAAAGATAATGGGATCGAATGTATTAATGACCCCAATCGCTACCCATTTATTCGAAAAAGGTCGTAACGCTTGTGTGCCATACGCATTAAAGATATCAACGAAGACGTGCAAGAACACAGCTAGAAATGTCCATGCCCAGACGTGGAAAAAGGCTGAAGCAGGGAACATGAACGATAGTAAAATTGACAGAACGAGTGGCCATAATAGAACCGCGGGTATTGAATGCGTAATGCCTCGATGATTACGTATATAGACTGCGTTATTTCTCAATTTAAGGACAGTATCGACGTCTGGTATTAAAGAGCCGGATACAACGCCGATAAACACGGCAGTCATCGTTACAGAATCTGTGGCAACGACTGGGTCCGCCATTGCGAGTCCGCATATCGCGCCGCCCATGACAATATGTGTGCCTGTATCCAAGTGATCACTCCTTGTGTGAATATGCATCGGTTCTTTCATTAGTATATACCCTTTTATCGTTGAACAAAAAACATTCAGTTTTTACAATTTCATTTCATTAACGAAAAGCATATGCAGTGCGGAGGTCTTCATGCAATTAATTGAACAAAAAAGAGAATTTCAATCAGCATTGATCCAATGGTATTTGAGGGAAAAGCGCGATTTACCGTGGAGACGAACGACAAATCCTTATTATATTTGGGTGTCCGAAGTGATGTTACAGCAGACCCGTGTCGATACCGTCATTCCGTATTATGAACGTTTCATCAAAAAGTTTCCCACGCTTGCTCATTTGGCGGAAGCGGATGAAGCAGACGTATTGAAAATGTGGGAAGGTCTTGGCTATTATTCGCGTGTAAGGAATTTGCAAGCGGGTGTGAAGGAAGTCGTAACGCAGTACAATAGTCAAATTCCAAAAACCCGTAAAGAAATTTCACAGTTAAAAGGTGTTGGACCATACACGGCTGGTGCTGTGTTAAGTATTGCTTATGGAATACCAGAGCATGCGGTGGATGGAAATGTCATGCGTGTCATGTCGCGTTTACTGCTCATTGATGAAGATATTGCTATCCCGCGGAATAAAAAGATTTTTGAAGAAGTTGTCATGCACCTAATTGATAAAGAAGATCCATCTTCATTTAACCAGGCAGTTATGGAGTTAGGTGCAACGATTTGTACGCCAAATCCGAAATGCCTGCTTTGTCCGGTCCGTGAATTTTGTGGTGCTTTCCATGAGGGACGGCAGCAGGAGCTACCGATAAAATCTAAAAAAGTGAAAATGAAAACCATACCCGTCCTGATGGTGGTCATTCGAAACTTAGATGGCAAATGGTTGTTAAGGCAAAGACCTGCGACAGGTTTGTTGGCGAATATGTGGGAATTTCCGTTGGTTGAAAATTATCCATCCCAAGCAATTGAACAGCTCATGCAGCAACAATACAAAATGCAAGTCGAGCAGCCTACGCCGTTACTGCATTTTAAGCATATCTTTTCCCATTTAACGTGGGACATAACGAGTCATCTCGTTGTCACTGATGATGTTGCACCTGAAGGATTCCAGTTTTTTTCGACAGAAGAAGTCGAAGCACTACCGAAAGCAGTTCCTGTCATTAAAATATGGCAAGCAGTTAACGAAAAAGAAAAAAATTCCTAAGGATAATAAATCGGCCGTTGGACATCATATTGGTTACGGAGGTGAATATCCATTGACAAAGAAAAATCGTAACCAAAACCAAACACAAAACCAAGGTCAGTTTAACCAACAAAACATGCAAGAAGAGTTTGGGATGGAAACAGATGTGAATCATGTAAAGCAACAAAACATGAAAGCAGAGCAAAACAAGCGTAACGCTTCTGGTGCTCGTGCGAACAGTTACGAAGATCAGTCGAAGTAATGGATAATTATCACCGGCCGGCAGCTTAAAACGCTGCCGGTTTTTTGATTGGTTATACATAATTTGGGGTAACATTATGTAAGGATTGACAGGAAGGGCTTTCGTTTTCTATTTGTTTGTTCGGTTGGTATACTATAGAAATAGTAATGGGGTCGAACATAAAGGTGGTTTTCGAAAATGACAATACCTAAAGAAGGGGAAACGATACAAGTACACAGTTATAAGCATGATGGGAACATCCATAGGGTTTGGCAGGAAACGACGGTTTTAAAGGGCACGCGTAATATTGTCATCGGTGCGAATGAACGCACGCTTGTCACCGAAGCAGACGGGCGGACGTGGCTGACGAGAGAGCCTTCCATCTGTTATTTCCATGCTGAACATTGGTTCAACATCATTTGTATGCTGCGGGAAGACGGCGTATATTATTACGTCAATATGAGTTCACCGTTTGTCTATGACCATCATTCATTGAAGTATATCGATTATGATTTGGATGTAAAAGTGTTTCCGGATATGAGTTATTTAATACTGGATGAAGATGAGTATGCTGAGCATAAGCGGAAGATGAATTATCCAGAAGTGATCGATCAGATTTTACGTCGCAACCTCGATAAGTTACTGTTGTGGATTAAACAACGGAAAGGTCCGTTTGCGCCTGACTTCATTGAAGTATGGACATCGCGTTATCAGTTTTATAAACAAGTGAAGAAAAGCAACCAATAACGGCCTGTCTGCATAAACGCAGGGAGGCTTTTATTCATTGGATGAGCTGTAGGAGGATGTACATGGGTGACAGTATGAAAAGGTATATGAAGTTTGTAAAGCCATATAACTGGCTAATCGTGTTAACGGTTTTAATAGGTGTCGTCAAATTTGCAATCCCATTATTCATTCCCTATCTTATAAAAATTGTCATTGACGATATCATTAATGGACCGGGCTTATCGGATGTGGAAAAGACGCGTCAATTATTTTATTGGTTAGGCGGGACGGCGTTATTGTTTTTCATCATTCGACCGCCCGTTGAATATTACCGCCAATATTTTGCGCAATATGTAAGCAATAAAATTCTTTTTGACATTCGTGAAAACTTGTTTCATCATCTGCAAAGGCTTGGCCTACGTTATTATTCCAATACACGAGCGGGTGAAGTCATCTCGCGCGTCATTAATGATGTGGAGCAGACGAAGAACTTTGTTGTGATCGGTTTAATGAATGTTTGGTTAGACGTAGCGACTATTCTGATTGCTATAGCGATTATGCTATCGATGGATGTCCCGCTAACACTTGTGACGTTGCTGGCGTTTCCGTTTTACGCGTATAGTGTGAAGCATTTCTTTGGGAAATTACGCGATTTGACGAGAAAACGATCGCAAGCTCTTGCGAATGTGCAGAGTTACCTACACGAGCGAATTTCTGGCATTAGCGTCATAAAAAGCTTCGCATTGGAAGACAGAGAACAACGGCGATTTGACGAAACGAATGGTGAATTCCTGGACAAGGCAATAGACCATACACGTTGGAATGCGAAAGCGTTTGCCGTCGTGAATACAATTACAGATGTCGCGCCTTTACTTGTCATCGCCTATGCAGGGTATCAAGTAATTAATGGTGATTTGTCTGTTGGGGTAATGGTTGCGTTCATTGCTTATATTGATCGACTCTATAATCCGCTCCGACGATTGGTGAATGCGTCTACCACACTTACACAGTCTTTTGCGTCGATGGATCGGGTATTTGAATTGATGGAAGAACCGTATGATATTCGAGATAAAACAGGGGCAAATAAATTGCCGGAGATCAGTGGAGAAATTTCGTTTGATAATGTGAGCTTTACGTATGAAGAAAAAGATGAGCATGTGTTGAAAAACGTTTCATTTAATGTCAAGCCAGGAGAAACGGTTGCGCTTGTCGGGATGAGTGGTGGTGGCAAGTCAACGATCGTCAGCCTCATTCCCCGTTTTTACGATGTCACATCAGGCGCAATCCGAATTGACGGGCATGATGTTCGCGATGTGCAACTGAAAACGTTGCGCGATCAGATTGGGCTAGTGCTACAAGATAGCATCTTATTTAGTGATTCCGTTAAAAGCAATATACGAATGGGCAATCCTGATGCGACGGAAGAAGACGTGATTGCTGCAGCTAAAGCGGCGAACGCGCATGACTTTATCGAATCATTGCCGGACGGGTATGAGACAAAAGTTGGCGAACGAGGTGTGAAATTATCGGGAGGTCAAAAACAACGTATCGCCATTGCACGCGTATTTTTAAAAAATCCACCTTTGCTCATTTTGGATGAAGCGACTTCTGCATTGGATTTAGAAAGTGAAGCACTCATTCAAGATTCACTTGAACGACTTGCCAGTGATCGGACGACATTCATCGTTGCCCATCGTTTGTCAACCATTACCCATGCCGATAAAATTCTCGTCATTGATCATGGTACGTTAAAGGAAATGGGCACACATCAATCGTTAATGGAGAAGAAAGGCATTTACTACGATTTGTATCAGGTGCAAGGGATTTGAAGATATAGTGAGCGGCATGTGCTGATCGCTGCCGTTCATGAGAAATAGTAGAACCGTATGAAACCGCGAGTATTTGGTTTTATACGGTTTTTTATTGATGGAAAGGGATTTGTAAACGGTGGTTGTAAAAGAATGAGAAATCAACACACGTACTCGGTGGGATGTATATGCCCCACTGTTTTTGATCGTAGCTGGAAATCTAGTATTGAATTTTATTGAATTGAAAGTATAATAGGTATAATCAGATGTTTCCGTTAAATATGCCATAGGAAAAGGTGATGCTTAATGAGTGGACCGAATCGTGTGTTAGAGGTGAACGATTTACAAACGACATTTTTTACAGATTCAGGAGAGATTCCAGCAGTGGATCACATCCATTTTCATCTGCAAGACGGAGAGATTTTAGGAATTGTAGGCGAGTCGGGATGTGGAAAAAGTGTCACGTCATTATCTGTCATGGGGCTCGTTCCCTCGCCTCCTGGAAAAATTGTCGGTGGCGAAGTTTTGTATAAAAATCGCGATTTGACCCTTTTGTCTGAGAAAGAGATGCGACAAATACGAGGCAATGAGATTGCGATGATTTTTCAAGAACCGATGACATCTTTAAATCCACTGTTTACAATCGGTAACCAAATGATTGAAGCCATTCGGATACATGAAAAGAGCTGGTCCAAAAAGCAAACCAAAGCGCGGGCAATTGAAATGCTGAAACTAGTCGGTTTACCAAGAGCGGAAGAGTTATTAAGTGATTATCCCCATCAATTATCAGGTGGCATGCGACAACGCGTTATGATTGCAATGGCATTGGTGTGCGATCCGAAAATACTTATTGCGGATGAACCGACTACTGCGCTTGATGTAACAATCCAAGCGCAAATCTTAAAACTAATGAAGTCTTTGAATGAACGACTCGGGACTGCCATCTTGTTAATCACACATGACTTAGGCGTTGTAGCAGATGTATGTGAGCGGGTTATCGTCATGTATGCAGGGCAAGTCATTGAAGAAGCACCGACGAAACAACTGTTTGAAGATCCTCAACATCCATATACAAAAGGGCTTATCCAGTCTGTGCCGGATATGCGGTTTAAAAAAGAACGACTCTATTCGATTCCAGGGAATGTCCCTAAACCAGGTTCGATAACGAAAGGATGCCGGTTTGCAGCTCGATGTGCGTTTGCATTCGAACGTTGTCAAGTAGAGGATCCTGAACTGATCCAAACTTCCGAACAGCATCAAACACGTTGTTTTTTATATGCAACAGAGGGGGTGGAGCGAGTTGGAGACAACGCCTTTGTTGAACGTTAAAAACTTAAAGAAACACTTTCCTGTTAAGAAAGGGATGTTTGGCAAGACAGTTGGTTATGTGAAAGCGGTCGATGATATCACATTTCATGTAAATGAAGGGGAAACACTTGGAATTGTTGGGGAGAGTGGCTGTGGAAAATCGACAACTGGCCGTGTACTCATGCGGCTATTGGAACCAACGAGTGGCGTAATAGAATTTAACGGGAAGACACTTACATCGCTAAGTGACGAAGAGATGAGAAAAGTACGTCGGGATATTCAGATGGTGTTTCAAGATCCGTATGCCTCGTTGAATCCACGGCATACAATTGGAAAGATCTTAGAGGAACCGTTACTTGTTCATACTGATTTGGATACGAAGGAAAGAAAGCAGAAGGTCCATCGTTTTTTGGAAATCGTCGGTTTGCATCCATTTCATGCAAAACGTTATCCTCATCAATTTAGTGGAGGACAGCGACAGCGTATTGGGATTGCACGGGCTCTTATGACGAATCCAAAGTTAATTATTGCAGATGAGCCCGTATCCGCCTTAGATGTGTCGATTCAAGCGCAAGTACTGAATCTCATGCAAGATCTTCAAAAAGAATTTAACCTTACGTACATCTTCATTGCACATGATTTAGGTGTCGTCCGTCATATTAGTGATCGTGTAGGTGTTATGTATTTAGGGAGAATCGTGGAACTCGCGACGAGTGAAAGTCTGTATGAAAAACCGCTGCACCCCTATACTCAAGCGTTATTATCAGCTGTGCCGATACCTGATCCGAACTATTCAAAAGAACAACTCATCATAGAAGGAGATATCCCGAATCCGGCGGAACCACCAACTGGATGTGCATTCCACACACGTTGTCCATATAAGATGGAGATTTGCACAAAGGTAGCTCCACAGCTCCAAGAACAACTCGATGGTCATTCTGTCGCTTGCCATCTTTATGAGCAGCAAGTCGACAATGATATAAAACAATTGGAGGGGTCTCTATGAGGAAAACGAGAATGTGGTCTGTTGCGTTCGTATTATTACTAGTACTGTCTACTGTACTTGTTGCTTGTAACGAAGGCGGATCGCAAAGTAGCGGAAGTCAAGAGGATACATTAGTGTTTGGCCGTGGTGGGGATTCAACTTCCCTGGATCCGTCGCGTGTAACTGAAGGAGAAACCTTTAAGGTGACGGTCAATATTTTTGAAACGTTATTGAACTTTGGAGAAGACGATACAACAATCCAGCCAGGTTTGGCGAAAGAATGGAAGACAGATGATGGATTGACGTATACATTCACATTGGAAGAAGGCGTGAAATTTCATGACGGCACAGATTTCAATGCAGATGCCGTTGTGAAAAACTTTGAACGATGGGCGAATGGAGATGCGGATAAATTCCCATATTATAATTCCATGTTTGGTGGTTTTAAAGGGGATGAAGGTCATGTCATCGAGTCGGTGACGGCCGATGGAGATTATAAGGTCGTCATCACGTTGAAGAGACCGCAAGCACCATTTTTGAAAAACATTGCAATGAGTATGTTTGCCATTGCAAGTCCAGATGCGTTTGAAAAGGGTGACGATCAATTCGAAAGAAATCCAGTTGGAACAGGGCCATTTAAATTTGTTGAGTGGAGACCGAACGAAACGATTACAATTGAGAAATTTGATGAGTATTGGCAAGAAGGTTTACCGAAGTTAAATAAAGTCATTTTCAAATCAATTCCTGATAACTCGACACGTCTTAATGCATTAATGACAGGTGAAATTGATATTGCGGACGGCATTAACCCGGCAGATGGTGAGAAGATTGAACAAAATGAAGAACTGCAATTGATTGAAAGACCGTCCATGAATGTCGGTTATCTAGGGTTAACAGTTACGCGACCACCGTTTGATAAGAAGGAAGTACGCCAAGCGATGAACTATGCAATTGATAAAGAAACAATTATTAATTCATTCTTCGAGGGGCGTGCAAACATCGCGAAAAATCCGATGCCACCTTCTATTTCGGGTTATAACGAAGACATAGAACCATACGAATACAATCCAGAAAAGGCGAAAGAGTTACTTGCGCAAGCAGGTTATCCTGACGGGTTTGAAATGGAACTTTGGGCAATGCCAGTTCCACGCCCGTATATGCCAGATGGCGCTAAAGTGGCTGAAGTCATTCAAAGTAACTTGGCGGATATTGGCGTGAAAGCAAAAATTGTTTCTTACGAATGGCCAACGTATCTTGATAAGGCGAGTAAAGGAGAAGCGGATGCTTTCATGCTAGGTTGGACTGGGGATAACGGAGATGCTGATAACTTCCTCTATGTCCTTCTTGATGAAGACAATATCGGCAGCAATAACTACACGTACTTTAAAAATACGGATATGCATGATTTGCTCATTGAAGCACAAACAGAAGTGGATGAAAACAAGCGGATTGAACTTTATAAGAGTGCACAAGAAATTATCCATGAAGAAGCACCATGGGTTCCAATTGCTCACTCTACACCTTTGCTAGCAGCAGCTAAAGGATTGAAAGGGTTCAAACCACACCCGACAGGATCAGACATCTTATCAAAGGTAGAGCTGACGAAGTAAGGTTTTATAAAAGTACAAGGGGAGGTCATTGATTTCCCCTTGTTTTAGATAATTCCTATTGGCAAGAAACACGAGCAGGCATCGAATGAACGAGACTCTGTGAGGTGAAAAGCATGCTGAGTTACATAGGAAGAAGGTTGTTGCAACTCATACCCGTATTGCTTGGTATGGTATTTATCGTATTTATGATGATCCGTGCAATTCCTGGAAATCCTGCACAAGTAATATTAGGCCAACAAGCGACACCTGAGGCGGTTGCGGCTATGAATGCAAAACTAGGATTGGACCAGCCTTGGTATATTCAATTCTTCAAATATCTGGGTGGTATTTTGCAGGGGGATCTAGGCGAGTCGATGCGAACGCGTTTGCCCGTAGCCGATGAAATATGGCCACATCTTGCGGCAACGATTGAACTCGCTTTTTTTGCAATGCTTATTGCTATTATTGTTGGGATTAATGCTGGAGTCATTTCAGCTTGGTTCCAAAATTCTTGGTTCGATTACATTGCAATGGTGTTAGCGCTTGTCGGTGTTTCCATGCCAATTTTTTGGCTTGGGTTACTTGGTCAATGGGCGTTTGCAATTGAGTTTAGTTGGCTTCCGACGACCGGTCGCGAACAAGTTCGCGATCCAGTCAATGCAATCACTCATCTGTATATTGTGGATACAATTATTCAAGGACGGTTCGACCAGTTGTTACAAGTCCTTCGTCACCTCATCTTACCAGGGATGGCGTTAGCGACAATCCCGATGGCAATCATTGCGAGAATGACACGTTCAAGCATGTTGGAAGTGATGCGTTCCGATTATATTCGAACGGCAAGAGCGAAAGGGCAGAAAATGTTTTGGGTTGTTTACAAACATGCGTTTAAAAATGCATTGATCCCTGTGTTGACAATTATCGGATTGCAAACAGGGTTGTTACTCGGTGGAGCGATTTTGACGGAAACAATTTTTGCATGGCCTGGTATCGGTCGTTATATTTACGATGCAATCAATTTTAGGGACTATCCTGTCATACAATCTGGCATATTAGTAGTCGCTTTCATTTTTGTCATGATTAATCTAATCGTCGATCTCCTTTATAGTTTGATTGATTCGAGGATTAAATATGATTAAAGAAAGGGGACGGTAAACATGTCAGAGTTTATGCCTAAAGTAGATGGGATTGCAGATGCTGAATTAGAAAAAACAGTAGGACCTTGGGGAGAAGCATGGCGTAACTTCAGAAAAAGTAAAACGGCAGTTATTGGAATGGTCATTATACTCTTTTTTATAGCTTTAGCTCTATTCGGGCCGATTTTTGCCAAAGAAGGTATCAATGAGCAAATGGCAGCTGACCGTCTACAACCCCCTTCAGCAGAATATTGGCTCGGCACAGACGATTTTGGAAGAGATATTTTATCGCGTATTATCCATGGAGCGCGAATTTCAATGTCAGTAGGCTTTTTATCGGTCATTCTATCGGTCATTGTCGGTAGTTTTTTAGGAATCATTGCGGGTTATTACGGTCGGTGGATTGATACGATTATTTCGAGGATATTTGATATTATGCTTGCATTTCCATCCATCCTTCTTGCCATTGCCATCGTTTCGGTATTAGGACCTGGTTTGGAAAATGCCTTGATTGCTATTGCGATTATTAATATACCGAACTTTGGACGGTTGATTCGCTCGAAAGTATTAAGTATTAAGGAAGATGAATACATTATGGCCGCCAAAGGGATAGGTATGAAGGATGCAAGAATCCTGTTTTCGCATATCCTTCCGAACTCGATGGCCCCTGTCATTGTACAAGGGACACTTGCGGTTGCAACAGCTATTTTGGAAGCGGCAGCATTAGGGTTTTTAGGGTTGGGTGCACAAGCCCCTCAACCTGAATGGGGAAAAATGTTGGCAGATTCCAAATCCTATTTGCAATCCGCCCCATGGACAATGATCTTCCCTGGACTTTCAATTATGCTGACCGTTTTAGGCTTCAACCTGATGGGGGATGGTTTGCGAGATGCATTGGATCCCAAAATGAAAAATTAAGTCATTGGACAGCAAATATATAAGAAAAACCGCGTGAAGCCCATACTCATTGGACTTCACGCGGTTTTTCAATTGAATGTGTTCGACTCATTAATAAATCTCATCCTGCAATTCCGTACTCACTTCGTGTCCATGACGACGTTGGCTTGAAATAATGAGCCGGTCTAAATGCTCCAGCTGCTCTTCGTAGTTTAATATGGAAGAAAGGACATGGAGCAAGTGATAGGCGGAAAATTCCTCTTCCTCTTTCGTAATCGCGATTTCCTTTGCGAAAATGTCCATTACTTCTTGTCGTTGAATGAATTCTCCACTCATCTTGTCAATCATTTTATCCGACTTCAGTTTTCCAACGAACTTCAGATGGATTTGCTCGTGATAAGTAAGTAAGGCATCGAGGCGTTCTTGTATCATCATCCTGAAATGCTCTGGTAAACTGCTCAGTTCATTCTCGAATTTATGGAGTCGTGATAGCACTTCGTGACTGCTTTTGGAAGTTGCAATCATTTGTCTGTAAATGACCAGTTTCCTTGCTTTTGCCACCGTGTTTTTCTTAAAGTAACTACGCTCTTCTTTGAATAATGAGTACAACAGGTCGACTTGTGTCAAACGCTCACTCAATTTATCTAAAGATTTCTTTGTGGCAATATGTTCAGATGCCTGTCTGCCAGCTAACCGAATCCACCTGATGATTTCATCTTGTGCTTGGTGGATGGCCTGAAACAATTTTGTTTCATATTTAGGTGGCACAAATAGCAAGTTGACGATGAAGGCTGAAAGGACACCTATCACAATGGTTACTAACCGAAGCAGGGCGAAGGAGAGGAATTCATCTCCTTTAATTTCCATAATGGCAATCATAGTTACAAGTGCCAGAGAAATCGACTTTTCTAACCCTAACTTCAACATTATCAAAATGATAATAACAGCTGCTAGACCGACAGTTACAATTTGATGGCCGAACACTAACACGAATGTGACAGCTGTGATGGCACCGATCAGATTCCCTTGAATTTGTTCAATAATTGTTAAATACGAACGATATAAGGTTGGTTGGATTGCAAAGATGGCGGCAATGCCAGCAAACACGGCATTTGGTAACTGCAGCATTTCTGCTACAAACAATGCGACAACAATCGCTATACCCGTTTTAAAGATGCGGGCACCAAGTTTCATAGGATTTTCCTTTCCACAAACGGTTTTTCAATATACACAAACATGCTTTTTCCGCTACTGTACCGTATCTCGGCGAGCTGGTCAACTGTTCAAGAGCTGTGCAAGTTCTTGAAATGAACGGTCGACTGCCTCTAATGTATGAATGACGTCTTCCTCTTTATGCGCAATTGTTAAGAACCACGCTTCGTATTTGGAAGGGGCAAGGTTTATGCCTTTCTCTAACATCAACTTGAAGAACTTCCCGAAAATCTCTCCATCGCTCTCCTCGGCTTGCTCATAGTTCTCAACTTTGCAGTCCGTGAAGTAGAGTGTAAGGGCTCCGCCAAGTCGATTGACAGTCATCGTAATGCCGTTTTTCTTCGCAGATTCTAAAATGCCTTCTTCTAGCATGGCGCCAAGACGGTCCATCTCTTCATAGATACCCGGTTGTTGCAACACTTCTAAACAAGCGATTCCAGAAAGCATCGATGCAGGATTTCCTGCCATTGTTCCAGCTTGGTATGCGGGTCCTAACGGCGCGACAGTTTCCATAATTTCTTTTCTGCCACCGTAAGCGCCAATTGGAAGTCCACCGCCGATGATTTTTCCAAATGCTGTTAAGTCAGGTGTTGTTCCGAGAAGCGTTTGAGCTGCTCCATAATGGAAACGGAATGCCGTGATGACTTCATCGTAAATGATAAGTGCGCCCTTCTCTTTCGCAAGGTCATGCACAAGTGGTAAAAAGCCTTCGTTCGGTTCAACGATTCCAAAGTTCCCCACAATCGGTTCGACTAATATACAAGCTAATTCGTCACCCCATTTGTCCATCGCTTCTTTATAGGCTGCTGGATCATTGAATGGGATCGTAATCACTTCTTGCGCAATGGATGCAGGAACGCCTGCAGAATCAGGTGTCCCTAACGTAGCAGGGCCTGAACCGGCTGCGACAAGCACTAAATCGGAATGTCCGTGGTAACAACCTGCAAATTTCATGATTTTCGTTCTTCCTGTATAAGCTCGAGCTACGCGGATTGTCGTCATGACTGCTTCTGTTCCTGAATTAACGAAACGGACTTTATCCATGGAAGGGATTGCTTCTTTCAACATCTTCGCAAACTTCACTTCATGCGCAGTAGGTGTACCATACAAAACACCTGTAGTTGCCGCTTTTGTAATTGCTTCTGCAATATGGGGATGTGCATGCCCCGTAATGATGGGGCCATATGCACCGAGGTAGTCGATATATTTATTCCCATCGACATCCCAAAAATAAGCACCTTCTGCACGTTCCATTACAGTTGGCGCACCGCCACCGACGGCTTTATATCCACGTGAAGGGCTATTGACGCCTCCTACGATATGTTCACATGCTTCTTTGTAGATTTCTTCTGACTTTGTTCTAATCATTTTAATTCCTCCGTTCAAATGAGTACCGTATCTATTCTAAACAAAAAAGTGCTCGTACGCCAAAGAAATTGAAACTCCCACCGTAGTTCGGTACGATGAAAGAAACGATTGTGGGAGGAATCTGCATGGAGAAACTAGAAGGATTACACGCACCTCAATTTTCATTGCCAAATGAAAAAGGGGAAACCGTTTCATTAAACGATTACCAAGGGAAGAAATACGTCATTCTTTATTTCTATCCGAAAGATGCAACGCCGGGTTGTACGACACAAGCTTGTGATTTTAGAGATGCTTTTCAAAACTTTACCGAATTAAATGCGGTCATTTTAGGTGTCAGTCCAGACAATGAGAAGTCCCATCAACGGTTCATTGAAAAACAAGGCTTGCCATTCTCGCTACTCGTCGATGAAGACCATGAAGTAGCTGAAGCCTATGGTGTTTGGAAGATGAAGAAAATGTTTGGCAAGGAGTACATGGGAATTGAGCGATCAACATTCTTAATTGATCCTACAGGGACGGTTGTGAAAGAATGGCGTAAAGTGAAAGTGGATGGGCATATTCAAGATGCTTTGGCGACGTTGGAACAATTGACAAAAGGGTAATGGGGGAATGGCATATGAACGTTTTATTCACATTTAAGATTAAGGATCATCAATTAGAAGCTTTGACAAATGATTTTCCTGACATACAATTTTCCTTTACGAAAGATTTGGCGAATGAACCGATTGCCCAGTATGAAGTCATTGTTACATATGGAGAGGACATTACATCTGAAGTGCTTGACAGCGCAACAGCACTTAAATGGCTAATGGTTGCATCGGCAGGTGTGGAAAAAATGCCGCTTGCTGAAATTGCTGAGCGCGGAATCGTGATGAGTAACGTTCGTGGGATTCATAAAACACCGATGGCGGAATCCGTATTAGCGCACATATTATCAGAAGGTCGTGCATTGCCCGTGCTACATGCACAACAAAAACGGAAAGAGTGGAACATGAAAGTCCGACAAACGGAATTGCTTGGTTCTACCGCACTGATTTTAGGACCAGGAGCAATCGGTTCTGAAATCGGAAGGTTGTTGCAAGCGTTCGGCGTAGTAACAATCGGTTGTAACCGGTCGGGGGCAAGTGCTGATTTCATGGATAAGACGGTTCAATTCAATGAGCTGTTGAACGTCCTTCCGCATGCAGACTTTGTAATTTCAGTCTTGCCAAGCACGAGCGAAACAAGAGGTTTATTGAATGAAAGTCATTTCTCTGCAATGAAAAACACGGCAATGTTCATGAACTTCGGTCGTGGAGATCTTGTTAAAGAGTCCGTACTAGTAGATGCATTGCGGAATGGTGAAATTCGCCACGCAGTGTTGGATGTATTTGAACAAGAACCGTTGCCGGCAGAAAGTAAGCTGTGGGAATTAGACAATGTCACGATTTCACCACACGTATCCAGTCACTCTGGTAAATATGTAGAGCGGGCATTGGAGTTCTTCACACGGAACTTAGTAAAATGGCAACAAGGAGATAGGGATTTACTCAACATCATTGAACCAAAAAGAGGCTACTAGTACGAGAGAGTGCGGCTGCTCCTCAGCTTCTTGATTGACAACTACGCCACTTCTTCAGTAAACTAATTATAATGATTATAAAGAAGTAATCCTTATGGAATGGAGTGTTGGCGATGTCTGAGGTCTATCTTAAAGACGCGCTTGTCACATTAAAGGAAAGCGGAGTACGTATTACACCGCAAAGACATGCAATTTTAGAGTACCTGATTTCTTCTGAAATGCATCCAACCGCTGATGAAATATATAGAGCACTCGAGAATGATTTTCCGAACATGAGTGTTGCCACTGTCTACAATAATTTACGTGTTTTCCGCAATGCGGGATTAGTAAAAGAGCTCACATACGGAGATGCCTCAAGCCGATTCGATTTTGTCACCCACGATCACTACCATATCATTTGTGATGGATGCGGCAAAATCGTTGACTTTCATCACCCGGGGCTTGAAGAAGTGGAACATTTGGCTTCTCATGTGACAGGATTCCAAGTCAACTCGCATCGACTCGAAGTATATGGAACGTGTCCTGAATGTGCATCAAGTGCTATGGAAGTAAAATAAGAAAACCGGTTCCGCATTTAATCGGGAACCGGTTTTTTCTTATTTCTTATCCGTTTGCTCGTTTTGACGATTAGGTCGGTTGTATGATTCATCAAACTCTTTACCTTCTAAAGATGGATCTAGTGTAAGCGGCTCTCTACAATGACCGCACATATCGACTCTGCCTAGCATCTTTGTCGCTTTCCCGCAATTTGGGCATACGATTTGAACGGCTTTTGTCGATAAAGTACCAATCCATGCATATACGACGGTGCTCCCTAAAATAGCAAGTAGTCCAAGAACCATAAAAATCAGCATAATGATTTCGTTGCTTCGGAAGAATATGCCGAGATACATAATGACAACGCCGATGAAAATAAGGGATAGCGCAAAAGAACGGATGCGGTTAATTTTATTTTTATAAGGTTTCACGAATAATCCTCCTTCGTAAATAGTGATGGTCGTAGGTACGATTGCCTTCCACAGTGCGAAAAGGACCGTGTATAGGCTCCTCAACTAATATAGCATAAAAAAACAAGTCACATCCTATTTTTGAAATATACCTAGAAGGATTTTCATGAAAGACCGTCGAAAAGAATACTATGGAGGTGTTTACTATGGAACAAGTGCTTAGACCGATCTATCAGGAACGTGCAAGTTCTCCTGAAACGCTTGGCGTTATTCTCGTAGAAAAGAGAGGCGCGGGCGATCCGATTACTGATACGTTCGATGAAATTATGTTAATCATTACATCTAATGAAGAAACACCTATATATACGAAGCATTATACAGATGGTACAGGAAAAGCTGCGATGCACGTCATCAGTGAAAAGCAGTTGAGAAGATGGTTGCTTTTAGGGACAAGAAGAAAAGTCGTAGATTGGTTGTTTTACGGAAAGATTTTCTTTGATCGCAATGAATTTGTAGAAGGTCTCAAAAAAGAGTTGAAAGAGTATCCTTTCTATGGCCGTAAAATTAAAATGGGACTTGAACTTTCTCGTTTAGTGCGTGTCTATATGGAAGGAAAGATGTTTTTTGAGCAACAAAATTACATGGATGCTTATCAACATGCCATTCAATCATTGCATCACCTTGCGCGGTTAACGGTTATTGAGAAAGGTTTTTCTCCAGAGGTGACTGTCTGGTCCCAAGTGAAGCGAATTGATCCTGCGATTTATAAATTATATGAAGAGTTGATCATGAGCGACGAACCGATTCAAAAAAGACTGGAACTATTATTCCTAGCAAGTGAGTTCTTCATCCATAACCGAACGTTGGATGGTGCTAGGCATATTATGGACGTCATGTCTGAAATGGATAGATGGACCATTCAGCAGCTACACGAACATGAGGAACTACAAATGTATTCCACTAATCTCGAAGTGCTAATTGAGTTTCTAATTGATAAGGGATTTATTCAAATCGTGCAAAGTGATTCTAAAAACGAGTATGTGTTTCACCGAGAATATACGGTGAAGTAGTGATTGTATAGGGGGTTAGGCGATTTATTCGCCTTTTTTTATTTTTGGTGTTGACTTCTAAATGAACTCCATGCTACTATAATAAACGTCGCTTGGGAAGTTACTTACTTAGCAAGTGGGCGAAAAAGTTTTTTAGAAAAGTTGTTGACATCGAATGATGCGACATGCTATTATATAAAAGTTGCTTCTGAACGAAGTGACCAAACATGAACCTTGAAAACTGAACAGCAAAACGTCAACAAATAAAGTTCTGAAGCCGACTTGTCGGTGGACGAACAACTCGAATCTTCGGATTCAAAATTGACATCTTAAATGATGCCAGCAAGAAACTAGAGCTTATTCAAGTTTCTCTTGTGTTTTCTATTATAGAAGACATTTTGGCGGTCGAGACGTAGTGCAGTGCTAGGAAGCGAAGGAGAGAAGGAAGGAGCGTACTTTAGTACGTGACTGACGGATCGACTGAAGCTGACAACGCAATGCGCTGCGTATCGACTAGCCAAA
>NZ_JANKJL010000015.1:0-85680 GCF_041414805.1 Sporosarcina sp. OR05
ACTCAAACACCTCTCTGTTTCTAAAAGTTACTACCAGTATTGCATGGACAAACAAATAGAATAAGGTGTATTTCGATTAACGCTTACAGTTATGCGGCGTTTCAGCGAAATATGCGGCGTTTTAAGGAAGTATGCTGAGTTAGGAGAAATTTTGCCGCGTTTCGTGGAGTTTTGCCGCGTTTGATGAAGTTATGCGGTGTTCGATTACTATCAAGATCTTCCATACTGATATTACCAAATTGTTTTTTTCACGTGGGCGGTTCTTTGTGTTTGAGCGATTTAAATCGCGCCGAATGGGTTTTGACAATTTAACGGGTTTTGTGGGGAACTTGTTATGCGGCGATTGGAGGAGTTATGCCGCGTTTTAAGGGAGTATGCGGCGTTAGGAGGAATTTTGCCGCGTTTTGTGGAGTTATGCCGCGTTTGATGAAGTTATGCGGTGTTTGATTACTATCAAGATCTTCCATACTGATATAACCAAATTGCTTTTTTCACGTGGGCGGTTCTTTGTGTTTGAACGATTTAAATCGCGCCGAATGGGTTTTGACAATCCAACGGGTTTGTTTCGGGGAAATTGTTATGCGGCGATTGAGCTTGATATGCGGTGTTTTAAGGGAGTATGCTGAGTTAGGAAGAATTTTGCCGCGTTTGATTACTATCAAGATCTTCCATACTGATATTACCAAATTGTACTTTTCACGTGGAAGGTTCTTTTTTTAAAACGATTTAAATCGCGCCGAATGGGTTTTGACAATCCAATGGGTTTGTTTCGGGGAAATTGTTATGCGGCGATTGGAGGAGTTATGCGGCGTTTTAAGAAAGTATGCTGAGTTAGGAGGAATTTTGCCGCGTTTCGTGGAGTTTTGCCGCGTTTAAGCTTGATGTGCTGGATTTGATAAATGAAGCTTTTGCATTTGAAAGTACGCTGTCACCTGTTGAGATACATATGTTTTGTAAGCGATTCGTTCAAAGGGTAAAATGGCTATATGGATTGTTATAGAAAGCAGGTTTTGTGATGAAAAAGGCCATTATTCTTTTGATGTCTGTACAATTTTTTGTTTACCTTGGATTTGGTATTATCATTCCAGTTCTTCCTGAAGTCATTGTTCAACAGAATTTATCCGAAGTGCATGTCGGAGGTTTGTTGACGATATATGCTTTAGCTTCGTTTTTTACTGCTCCGCTATGGGGTTCCTTGTCAGACAGGACGGGTCGGAAGAAGTTAATTATGATTGGGCTGACTGGATTTAGTTTAAGCTTTTTCCTGTTTGCTCTTTTCATTGAAAATCTGCCATTGCTTTATGTTTCACGTATTGTTGGAGGGATTTTCTCAGGTGCACTCTATACAGCAGTAACTGGGTTCGTCGGTGATATGACGACGGAAGAAAATCGCAATAAGTATATGGGCTTTCTTGGTATGTCTATCGGTCTTGGCTTCATATTCGGACCGGCTCTTGGCGGTATTTTAGGAGACATCAGTTTACAAACTCCGTTCATCGCATCAGGAATTTTGACCTTGCTCATTCTTATTTACGCGGGCATTATTTTGAAAGAACCGGAGCGACAAGGTGAAGCGACGAAACGTGCTTTATTACCAAAAGGGAGTGCAATGTTTTGGAAGTATCGGATCCGGAACTTATTTCTCCTATCGTTCATGGTGACATTCATTCTATCAGGCATTGAATCGACGTTCCAACTGTTCCAGATTTCAAAAATTGAAATTACACCGATTCAAATCGGGTATTTATTCATGGCAAGCGGATTAGTGGATGCGGCCATACAAGGCGGGGTTGTCCGCCGTGTAAAAGACGGCTCGGAGACGAAGTGGATTATTGGTGCGCAAATTATTACGGCCATCGGATTAGTCTTAATACCGTTTACGACAAATCTTTTTTGGGCGGGCTTTGCACTTAGCGTGTTTACAGCTGGGAATGCGTTAGCTCGGACGATCCTTGTGTCACTCACTTCCAAGGAATCCGGAGGCAAGTACGGAACGGCTGCCGGTATGACGTATTCCATGGATAATATGGGACGAATTCTTGCACCTTTACTGTTCACGTTCCTCATTACAAAAATGGACGGTGCCATTTATTACGTCTCTGCCACACTTGCAATCTTGTCAATTATACTTGTAATGCTGTTTGCAAAATCGCATAAGACGTTACGAAGTGCGTGAAAAAAGCGAAGTTCTCACCTTCTTTAAAAGGTTGAACTTCGCTTTTTCGCGTTTCATTTCACTTTTTCTGTAGATAAAAGCTCCAGCGCCTTCTTCATGTCGACATCCTCTTCCAAATGTTCAGGCGTCCACGGTATATGAACATGCGGCGTGATGCCAACACCCGTCATTCCCTCACCTTTATCAATCCGCGATAACCTTGACGTCGGATACATGAGCTGAATTCTTTCATCCCTTTTCGCACTGACCAAAATGGAATTTACTACACTGTTTCTACGTTTACTGTTTTTGTACGATCTAATTCTGGATGTGCTTCTCGTACGACAGATGGACGGGCCATTATGAGGACCACGACAATTAATATCGAACTCGATGCAAGGAGAATCCATTGTGCAGGTACCACGTCGTATAGGAAGCCGAACAGTACCATTCCGAGTGGCATGAGTGCCATCGCCATTGTTTCTAACAAAGAAAAGACGCGACCTTTGTAATCGTCATCAATCATTTTTTGCATCATAACAAACAACGGTGTGTTAACAAGAATGGATAGCAAGCCAAAACTAAGCATAAGACCTAAGTAAAAAGCGAACATACCGTTATAAGGAATATGGATAAGTAGCGGTACTGCCACTGCTCCCATGACAATTCCCATTGCAATTATCCCCCATTTACCAATCCATAAAGGATATTTAATCTCTTTTCTGATAGATAAGTAGATGGACATTAGCAACGTTCCAACTGCTGTTGCGCCTTCCGTATAACCAAAGTGTGTCGAAATCATTTTTAACTTTTCTATGAGTATGAAGGCATAACCAACTTGAAATGCACCAAATAGAAAATTAATGACTAGCGAAATCCAAATAAGCGTCATTAATATTGGTTGCTTTCTCAAATAAGTAACTCCCGCTTTCATACTTTGAAGCATTGATTCTTTTGGCTCTCCCTCTACAACTTCTTTCCTGTTCGCAAAAAGATTGAAGTTCATTGTCGACTCTAAAATGACTGCTGTTACAGAAGCAACCATATACATTGTTAAAAACATAGGCATTGACACTACACCATATAAGTATCCGCCTAATGCAGGGGCTCCAATGGCAGCGAATGAAATAGACATTTGGTTCATGGACATTGCACGTTGGATGCGCGCTTCATCGACGAGACCCGTTATCGACGAAGTGAAGGTGACACCGGAAAACGTCGAGGTCATCGCTAACACAACAGTTGTCGCATAGATGGCAATGAGTGACAGCCCGTACGTCAGACTCACTGCCAGCAATCCCCCAATTGCTAACGTCGTCGCAATTTGAGCGACGATGACGATTGTCTTTCTTGAATACTTATCCGCTACATATCCAGCAAACGGCGCTAATACTGTCCGTGGCAAAATGCTGCATATCAAATTCGTTGCGAAACTTGTAGCTGATCCCGTCACTTGTAAAATGTAAAAGCTGATGGCAAATGCGTAAACTTGTGCCCCGAACGAAGAAATCATCTTACTAATTGTGAAGGTCCATAGATGATAGGTTGCTCTCTTTAACTTTATCGCTTCACTCAAAATAGTCAATCCTTTCAGTAAGTTTAATGAGGTTAAACAAATAATAACACGCACACTCTTTCTTTTCAACCAAAAGTTTAATATAATTAAACATATACAGAAGTAGATACGTTTGATTCAACACAAATGATGTTAAAATGAGTCTCAATACATACTTTTTAGGAGGTGTTCCAATTGTCTACGTTAGGAGAGCGTATCCGAACATTCCGCAAACAACAGAAAATGACTTTGGAAGCGTTAGCTGGCAATCAGTTGACGAAAGGAATGCTCAGTTTAATTGAAAACAACAAAGCGAATCCTTCGATGGATAGCCTGACGTATATCGCTGAGCGGCTTGGAGTTGAAGTGGCTGAGCTGATGGAGGAAGTGAGTCTAAAGGAATTAAGGGAAGTTTTAAAAGTGGCAGAAAAACTATTTAGTGTGGAATTCGATGAGTTAACCGATGAGCATGAGCAGATTATTGTGCTAATCGAACCTTATATCGAGAAATTGTCACACGGCTATGAAGCTGCTCGACTGTTAGACATTTATAGCCGTTCCTTGTACTACGAAAAGAAAGACGGTTGGCAGGAACTTTTAGACAAAGCTGGCGCAATTTATGATCAAATGAATATTACTCCTCGACTTGCAGCAGTCGGTATTTTCCGCGCTATGGTGAAATTCACTGCGCATGATTACGACAGGGCTCTTAAACTTTTATTGAGGGAGCGTTCCGATATTGAAAGTCGCAATGCATTTATTGATCCTTTAACACGGCTCGATTTTTATTATTTAGAAGGGGTTCTTCACTACGCAGTAGGAAACGCAGTTGAGGCCATACAAGTCTTGAACGAAGGAATCGAATTTTCGAAGGAAAAACAGATTTTCTATCGTATTGATCATTTGTACCGAATTGCTACTTTCCATGCCATGATGAATAATGATGTACAATCAATGGAGTATTATGAGCGTAAACTTTTACATTACGGAAACTTCGCGGATGATCAGGATGCAATCTTTTTCACTAAATTTGCAAGTGTTCATTATTTAACCTCCTATAAGAGAGATTTTGAAGAGGCTTTAGCGATCATCAATGCTCAATTTGATAAGCAAGTTGTTCCCAATGCGTTTCTCCCTTATGCTCATTTGGAAAAAGGTAAGGCATTATTCGGCATAAAGAAATACGAGGAAGCACTGAGCTGTTTTAAAGAAGTGAAAATTGCTGACTATGTACATCATCCATTCGATTTATCCATCTTCTATGAAAAAGATGCATATGCTGCACTTTGTTACCTATCGTTGGGAGACAATAAGAAAGCAATAACAGCGATACGAATAGCGGTGGCTAATGTCGATCCAATGCCTTATACACCTTACAAAAAGTTTATTATGGAGACGTTTGTATTTATAAAAGAACGTTTAGATTAGAAAAGAGTTCGGCTTCGCTCGAACTCTTTTTATTTGAGTAGATTATTAATTAAACTCTCTATAGAGAATAGTGAATTTGCATACGAGATACTCAGCAAAATAGCTAGAACTACATATATCGATGCTGTCAGTAGAATAACTTTCTTTAACTTTAATCTTCTAAAAGTGAGCGTTCCTATTAAACATGTTGCTGTAAATAGTAAACCTACATACCAGAGCGTTTTAAGGTAGATTATTTCACTTTCTAAAAGAGCGATTTTCAGTTCATTGTCAGTAGACAATGCCACACGTTGTATGTCAGCACCTTTTCCAATTAACACTTCGCCACTCTGTTTATCAAACGAGTAGCCGCCTGGGTAAATCGATAAGAAGTGAGTAAGTAAGAAAAACAAAAGTAAGGCTAACAGTGTGACGATTAGGATCCACCACTCCTTTTTGTTACCCCTTTGAACTTTCACTACCGTTTCAATGATGATCATCCTCCCTGAAGAAAATATACATTTTCCACCATTATATTATACCCACTCATTTTTATCTAATATTTAAGAAAATAAAAAACGACCGGCCGTAGTTGAACCGATCGTACGAATTGTAAACAATGAATTGTTGCTTTTGTGGCATCTGCCGTTAGGATGCTTCAATAGATTGGTGTTCAATGGAATCGTTATAAATGTCTCGGTTCAACTCTCCAGTTGCACGTGCAGTCGTCACGCCCGCCGTCATGGAGCCGCTGACATTCAAAGCAGTACGTCCCATATCAATCAACGGTTCTACCGATATTAACAGCCCCGCCAATGCAACCGGTAGATTCAGCGCAGACAAAACGAGAATTGCTGCAAACGTTGCTCCTCCACCAACACCCGCAACTCCAAATGAGCTGATGGCAACAATGGCAATGAGGGTAATTAAAAATGTAGGTTCTAATGGATTTTGCCCGACAGTTGGTGCAATCATGACAGCTAGCATCGCTGGATAAACACCTGCACAGCCATTTTGTCCGATTGATAAACCGAACGAACCTGCGAAATTCGCAATGCCATCTGGCACACCGAGCCGATCTGTTTGTGTTTTAATGTTCAACGGCAGTGTTCCAGCACTTGAGCGGGAAGTGAACGCAAACAAGAGCGCTTCCGCTGTTTTTTTCACATACGTAATCGGGTTTAGACCTGATAGCGTAATGATGATGAGATGAATGACAAACATAACGAGTAGTGCGACGTAGGAAGCAAGCACAAACTTCCCTAAGCTATAAATGGCTGCAAAATCGGATGTTGCTACAGTTTTTGCGATGATTGCCAAAATCCCATAAGGTGTTAAGCGCAATACGATTCGCACGACACCCATAATGAGGGAATAAAGCGCATCGATCCCCTTTTTCACGAGATTCGCATTTTCCTCATCCCGTCTTCTAAGTGCTAAATAAGCGAAACCAAGAAAAGCTGCAAAAATGACAACGCCAATCGTGGATGTTGGACGAGCGCCTGTAAAATCCAAGAACGGATTCGCCGGTAGTAGATCTAAGATTTGATCCGGCAATGCTTTATCAGCAACTGACGCAGAACGTTCTTCAATGGAAAGTCCACGTGCCGCTTCCGCTTCCCCTTGTACGATTTCGGATGCATCCAAACCAAAAAGCATAGAAGAAGCAATTCCGATAACGGCCGCAATTGCGGTTGTTCCTACTAAAATCCCTAAAATCAAACCGGCCATCTTCCCAAAGTTTTTGCCGATCGTCACTTTGGTGAATGCGCCAAGTATTGAAATGAATACTAAGGGAATAACAATCATTTGAAGAAATTTAATATAGCCAGTTCCTACTATACTGATCCAACTGACCGATTGAGCTAATATTTCTGATTCTGCACTATAAGCAACATGTAAAATCAATCCGAATCCAATTCCGAGTCCTAAACCGGTAAATACTCGTTTTGAAAACGAAATCTTCTTTCGGTGCATAGAATAGAGCAAGCCGACTAAGATTAAAAAGCCTAAAACGTTAATGACGACCAACAAATTATTCATATTTGAATTCCTCTTTCCCTACTTTTATTTGTTAGAAACACTATATACCCTTAATTCATATCAGTCAAGTAGGTTTTAAGTGGAGAAGGAGTATATTATTCTTTTTCGGGTACTTTTCTGTATACTAATAGAAAGAGTCATTTAAGGAGGACGTATATGGCAAGTTTAATCACCATCTCAATAACAATTATTTATATCTTAAATACCTTACTTGCAATTGCGCTTATTTTTTTGGAGCGTAGAGACCCGACAGCAACGTGGGCTTGGCTTCTTGTTTTATTTTTCGTCCCCTTGTTTGGTTTCTTCATCTACCTGCTATTTGGAAGAAGGTTACGAAATAAACACGCTTCGAGGTGGGAAGGGAAAAATCGCATCGGAATTGAAACGCTCATTGATTACCAAATGGACGCGATTGAGGATGAAACATTCGACTTCAAATTGGACGATACCGCGCATTATTATGACATGATCTACTTACATCTTCGGAATAACCACGCAGTGCTGACACAAGACAATGATGTCAAAATCTTTAATGATGGCGCCGCAAAATTTGATTCTTTATTAAACGATCTCGAAAATGCGAAAGACCACATCCATTTTCAATATTATATTTTGCGTTTGGATTCATTAGGTAAAAAAATCTTGGATGTACTGATTCGTAAAGCAAAACAAGGCGTCAAAGTGCGTGTCTTGTATGATGATATCGGATCACGCGGTTTACGTATTAAGCATTTGAAGGAATTAACGGATTGTGGCGGTGAAGTCGCTGCATTTTTCCCGGCAATTTTACCATTAATTAATCCCCGTCTAAACTATCGTAACCACCGGAAGATTGTTGTCATCGATGGACGGATTGGTTATGTGGGAGGTTTTAACGTTGGGGATGAGTATTTAGGGTTAGATAAAAAATTCGGCTATTGGCGCGATACGCATTTGCGAATTGAAGGAAGTGCACTCCATCCGCTACAGACACGCTTTTTGATGGATTGGAATCAAGCGACAAATAGCGATGACATTGAATACGCAGAACGGTATTTCCCTGCTATTCCCACAAAAGGTTCTGTCGGCTTACAAATTGTTTCGAGTGGACCAGATGAGGAATGGGAACAGATTAAAGATGGCTATTTGAAAATGATTTTCTTAGCAAAAGACTACATTTACATTCAAACACCTTATTTTATTCCGGACGTTAGCTTTTTAGACGCAATTCGGATAGCCTGTTTGTCAGGTGTCGATGTCCGCATTATGATTCCAAATAAGCCTGATCATATGTTCGTTTACTGGGCGACCTATTCAAATGTCGGAAAGCTGTTGAAAGCAGGCGCCAAAGTGTATATTTACGAGAACGGCTTCATTCATTCCAAACAAATTGTCGTGGACGATGAGCTGTCAACGGTTGGTACAGCGAACATCGATGTCCGTAGTTTCAAGCTCAACTTTGAAATTAATGCTTTCATTTACGACCGAGAAAAATCCCATGAGCTCGCAGAATTATTTGAACAAGATATGCAATTGTCAACCGAGTTGACGTATGAGATGTACATGAACCGGACGCGCGGTATTAAGATTAAAGAGTCCATTTCAAGATTGTTGTCACCAATTTTATGATGATTTTTGGCGATGCAGGTGCCCTTTGGTACTGCATCGTTTTTTTGGTGGAGCAGATTACGGTGTTTGGGGTACGGGATGTGGTGTGTTGGCCTGCTTTGTGCGCTGTACGGTTCGTTTCCATGGGTGGTGGGCTCCACTTAGGACGTGGGGAGCTTTGCTTCGGCGTAGAAGCTCACCAAAAGGGGCGCCCGGCATCCTATTGATCGGGATACTCTACAGAGGGCATGCGGGCGTCTGCAAGTACTACTGAAAAGCCAATGACGCGATTGCCAAAAAGAAAAAGCATCCACTTTTTCGGTTGAACCGTTTCGTGGATGCGATGTGTGATTTATTGGACGCCGAGGTATTCTTCTAGTGTAATGTTGCGTTTGAAAATCTCTTCTGATGCAGGTTTTCCGACGTAGCGGAAATGCCACGATTCGTGCATGTACCCCGTGATGGCTTCTTTGCCTTCCGGATAGCGGAGGATGAATCCGTAGCGATGGGCGTTTGCAGCTACCCATTTACCTGCTTCGGTGTCGCCAAACGAGGAGGACGCCCAGTGCTTTTCGTAGTTCACTTCACCGATGTCGAATGCGAGTCCTGTTTGGTGTTCGGAGTAACCCGGACGTGCGCTGTAGCGATCTGCTGCTTCAACGCCGTCTTTTTTGGCGTAGCGATCATAGAGTGATACTTGGTATTCGTATGAACGGTAGGTGCTGAAGGCCGTAATATTAAAACCTGATAGTTTTGCTTCTGCAGCCATTTCATCAAATGCATCTCGAGCTTCTGTGTTTTCACCTGGAGCAAACGTGCTTGGTAATGGATATTGTTTGTTTGCTAGCAGTATTCCGTTAATGTACGTTGGCTCTTTTGGCAATTCCTGCCCTTCTATATAGCCACTTTTGTTTTTATTCACAGGTGGCTTGTTTGTCACTTGCGCTTTGTCTTCTTCTTTTGGAGCTGGTGTGACAGGCTTCTGCTGCTCTTTAGTAGGTGTTGTCGTTTCTGTATCCTTCTGGTCTTTAGTCTCAGTCTCATTTGTCACGTCATTTTCTTCGGGATCTTTCTCTTGCTCCTCTACTGCGTCTGGTGTTTCCAATGGCGTTTCTTGTGGTTCCACTTCAGTCCCGATGCCTACTTGTTTTAGCGTTTTCGTTACATCCCAGCCATTTAATCCGATCCACACGACAAGTGCTGTCATGACAATACTTGATGTGAGTAAGGTGATGGTAAGGGCTTTATTGGTTTTATTGTTGCTTTTCCGTTTCATTTTTTGTTGGCCTTCCTTCTACTTTGCGTATCACTTTTTGTTGCTGTTCTATGGAGAATGAGTAGCAGCCAGCAATCTATCTTTCTCTTTCAAGCTGGTGTATGCTATCATTTATTTTCATAAGTGTTTGAATGATTGCGAGGTTAAGTAATGAATAATCAACGATGGTTATCCATCAGCTTTTTAGCTTTTTTCTTTACGTGGGGAGTTTTTGTGCCTTATTGGACAGGTTGGCTGACAAACGAAAAAGGAATGTCTGTCAAAGCTGCCAGCATCATTATGGGTGCTGGAATGGTTGTCCGAGCGTTTTCCACGTTTCTTATTTTTCCCTATTTAACAAGTCGTACATCGTATATACGCGTCATCAAATGGATGACGTTGCTGTCAGTAGTCATTGCTATTTTCTATATTCCTGAATCCACATTCACTACGTTACTCATCATCACGGTGTTGTTTAGCATCGTTTATCCTATTATTTTACCGGGTGTGGAAAGTGGTGCGTCTGTTCTGATGCAAAAAGAGCGTATCCATTACGGAAAAAGTCGTTCATTTGGATCGATCGGTTATACGATTGCTTTACTACTCGTTGGAGGCGCTACTGCTATTTGGAATGAACAAGCCATTCTCTATATGATGATCGCTGGTCTAGCAGCTGCGGGTATCTTCTTTATGCGACCTGCCCCAGCCGTTTTGAATGAACTTCCTGAAAAACTTGTTCATCCAGTTGAAAAAGCTGGTATTCGTTCTTTATTTGCAACAAAAGGTTTTCCGGTCATTATGCTATTAGCCATTCTCTTACAAGGAGCACATGCCTCTTATTACAATTATGGCTATCTTTTTCTAGACGACCTAGATGTTAACGGGTTTACAATCGGCGTCATTCTGAACATTGCCGTTTTGTTTGAAATTATTTTCTTCACGCAGGCAGATCGTTTTTTATCGAACATGCGCATTTCCACAATGTTTTTGCTTGCCGGAGTCGGCTCCACCGTCCGCTGGGTCATCATTTTCTTGTTTCCAACGGCAGCGATTTTTGTGTTATCCCAAGGGTTGCACGCCTTATCTTTCGGCATCGCCCATTATGCATTCATTCAATATATCTCTAAAAACTTACCACATTCAAAAATCGCTTCAGCTCAAGGGTTTTACGCAGCTTTCGCGATGAGTCTGAGTGCCGCAATTTTAACATTTCCAGCAGGCTATTTATATGATTTATCGCCAGGTGCCGCTTTTCTTGGTATGACGGTGTGCACAATTCCTGCGGTTGTCATTGTGCTCGTCACTCGAAAACGCTTGGCGTATTAAAAGGACGTTTTCCGGATTGTTCAGTTTCCGGAAAACGTTTTTTTATCAGATAAAGAAAATCAAAATGAATACGACGACGAATGCACATGCAAAAATCATTGATAAATAGCGCATCCATTTTGATTCTTTCTCAAATCCTTGTTCTTTAAAGGACCTTGCTCTAGATGCATTCGTTAGCGTGAACAGTGCCATCATTGTAAGGATCGCATAATCGAGTTGTCCTCGGATGACGAAATACAAGGTTAACAACGTAATGAGTACGATGCCTGTCATGAAGATTTTCTTTTGATTCATACTAAATTCCTCCAAAAAAGGCCGGAGATTGCTCTCCAGCCTCCATTATGACATTATCGCTTATTTCTTCTCCGGAATCGGTTCTGTGTTCTTGTAATAGAACTTGCGTCCGATATACGTTTGAAGGATTAGAAGGATCCCTCCGACAGCCCAGTACAACGGTAGTGCTGCCATGACAGAGAATGAGATGAACATAATCATGATTGGTGACATGTAAATGAACAGCTTCATCTGTTGCTTTTGCTGTTCAGGCATTGTCCAAAGGGAGACACGTGCTTGGACGAAATAGACAGCTCCTGCAACGAGCATCATGATTTTGTCTGGTTCACCGAGGTTAAACCAAAGGAATTGGTGCTCTTTTACTTCCGGCGGAGCATACAGAATTGCAAAATACAACCCCATGATGATCGGCATTTGAATGATTAATGGGAGACAGCCCATGTTTAATGGATTCACACCGTGCTTAGAATATAAGCCCATCATTTCTTGTTGCAGCTTCATTTGCTCTTCTTTTTCGCCTTTCTCTTTTGCTTCTTTCAACCGCTTTTGGATGTCTTCCATTTCAGGACGTAGTGCATCCATTTTGATTTTCATATCTTGTTGCGACTTATAGTTTTTCAACATAAGTGGCATGAGCACAAGACGGATTGCAACGGTAATTAATACGATTGCCCAACCATAACCTCCGTTAAATGCCTCCCCAAGATAATGAAGGAGCCATTCCATCGGTTTGACGAAAATATTATAAAACGTACCTTCTTTGTTCTGTACACCAGAACAACCGCTCAAAAATAAAGTGGCGGTCATCAATATCGTAAATAAACCAAGTTTCTTCTTCAATAGATTCACCTTCACTATTTCAAACTACTGAAAAGTATACATCAATTCACTACCTAATTACAATTAATCTTCGTAAAAACCTTGATTTCATCACAAAAGTTATCGACAAGCACGTGACAGCGGTACGATACGGTTCATTCCATAATTGTTTTTGAACTGTTTTCGACGCACGATCATTGCATTATTAGGGCATGTTCGAACGATGACAGGGACGAAATAGGCCAAAATGTAGGCTGTATTCATTCAAGCATTTCAGATTTCTTCAAATGGCACTTTTGTATTCTCGCATAAAAAAACGCCCCGATTCAGAGGCGTCTTTGTCACTTATTATCATTTTCTTTTTGATTCCTATCAGGAGCATCAGTTGAGTTTTCTTTCTTTTTGTAGAGACCGTCTTCTTTAGATTCCTTCGACTTGTCTTCCACTTCCTGGTTGTAGTAATGAACACTCGTTTGTGCACCTTCACTCACCATTTTGTTATCCTGTAAATCATAAGGGTCCGAGAATCCAGCTTTTGCTGCATCGTTTCTGTTTAATTTTTGTGAAGTTACGAACGAATCGACTTTTGTTTTCATATTGTTGACCGCAACCATCGCTTTGTCACGATTTTCTTTCTTACTGAAATACGCATACGCACCTGCTGCTAATGTAGCTAAAAGCAATCCATTTCCACGTTTACGTGCCATACCTATCAATCCTCCATTGATCTGATAAATCGTATTATACGGCTAGTATACCCTTTGCCGTCGTTTAGAAACTTCCTTTCAAATTTCGTTGTTAAAGAGTGCACTCATTTAATTTTATCAGATAATTTACTTTTTTATATTTCAATTCGATGACAAATATAGTTTCATGCCCTATTTTTTGTTATGATAGCAAAAAGGATAGCGGAGGTGACAGCGGCTTGATTAGACCTATGAATTGTAAAGACATTGGGTATATCCAACATATCGCTCATCACACTTGGAGTGATACATATGCCAACATCATTCCTCAAGACATTCAGACAGCTTATCTCAATCGCTCTTTTTCCAACGCAATGATGATGAAGCGTATGGAAAAAACACATATGTTAGTCGTTGAGTGCGAAGAAGGTATTCCTGTCGGCTTCCTTAACTTCACAAAGGAAGATGAAGACGGAGATGCTGAAGTCACTTCAATGTACATTCTTCCTTCTCATCAGCATTTAGGTTATGGCAAGATGTTGGTCGATTACGCCATTTCGATGTTAAGTAGTGCTAAGCAACTGTTTGTGTATGTGGATAGCAGAAATACGGGTGGACGAGCGTTTTATGAAAAACAAGGTTTTGAATTGCTTGATGTATTCCAGGAGAATTTTGAAGGTTGCCCTGTTGAAACAGCTCAATACGTCTATTATCTCCATCAACCCGTCATGGCTTAATTGTAAATTAGTGTGGTGGATACGATTTATAAATGAATGATTCGCGGGAGCCTAGGATTTACTACTATGGCTTCTCGCGAATTTTTTCTTTTCTCCTCATCGTGTCGTGAAAAGCTGGTTATTGACAGCGCGTGCAGCGGTTTATTTCATTAACGGGGCGTTAAAGGATACTTCATGACGCGCGAGCGGCACTTTTCCTCTTCAACGCGTCTTTAAACAATACTTCATGACGCGCGAGCTGCGGTTTTCCTCTTCATCGCGTCATTAAACACTACTTCATGACGCGCGAGCTGCAGTTTTCCTCTTCAACGTGTTATTAAACAATACTTCATGACGCGCGAGCTGCGGTTTTCCTCTTCAACGCGTCATTAAACAATACTTCATGACGCGCGAGCTGCGGTTTTCCTCTTCAACGCGTCATTAAACAATACTTCATGACGCGCGAGCAGCACTTTTCCTCTTCAACGCGTCATTAAACAATACTTCATGACGCGCAAGCTGCGGTTTTCCTCTTCAACGTGTCATTAAACACTACTTCATGACGCGCAAGCAGCGGTTTTTCTCTTCAACGTGTCATTAAACACTACTTATTGACGCGCGTGCAGCACTTTTCCTCTTCAACGCGTCATTAAACACTACTTCATGACGTGCAAGCTGCAGTTTTCCTCTTCAACGTGTCATTAAACACTACTTATTGACGCGCGTGCAGCACTTTTCCTCTTCAACGCGTCATTAAAGGCTTACTTTCTACAGTCCTTCAATTCCAGCGCAACTACTAGGCATTCGCGATATCTCAACAACGCACAAAAAAAGCATCGAGTATACTCGATTGCTCTTTTTGCTCGTTTAACATTACAACGGTCTCATTGTGTCGCCGTCATGCGGCTGATTAGCAAATTGGATATCTTCTTGCAATGGCGGTTTCTTTGTGAAACATAGGATTGCAGCGATATACAACAGAATAGATGACAATGATAAGATACCAGCTAGCACACCTGCAATGATGAACATGATTCCTGCAAGTTTGGCGTTTTTATTGTTCCAAATATTGACGATACCGATGATATTCAGGATGATGCTAAGAATCATCGCTATGATGATTAACCACATAACCCCACCAATTACATCAAAAAACGTGAAAATTGCTTCGATGTCACTTGGTGTCATTGTCGGATCTGCCATGAATTCCATTTCCATTTCCTGACGAATCGCCGGATCGTTCTTCATGAGATTAAAAAAGCCCATCCCGATAAATGCAAAAATCGTTCCTACTGCTGACATGACTACGGCAATAATCGATAAGACTCTTTCAGCCGTTCTGTTCATGCAAACACCTCTTTCTTTTAAACTATTTTCTATCATACCAAAATATACGTACATTCAAACTAAATAGTTTCATTTTCAATTTATTTCTTTCATTTTGTGAGATAAGTACGTTTTAATCTCATACACGGGGGTAATAAAAGACTAACAAATACAAATTCTACTGAGCGAAAGGAGAGCATGCAACATGGGGAAAAAAGTACTGTTCACCTCGACGGACATGCTTTATACCGTCGCAGGCGCATCTGTTTTAACAAGTATCGTCTACGCTGTTACATTAGCTTGGGGACTTTAATTTCCTGTCACTTTGGACTTATACGTATAAAAAAGGCGATTCCAATTAGGAGTCGCCTTTTCGATGGTTTATGCTTTTACGTCTTCGTATTCTTTGTAGCGATTAAATGCAGTAACTACATACGAGCAAACCGCTTCCATTTTGTAATCTTTTTCACGTGCATAAGCTGCTGCCCGGCCCAACAATTCCTTTGCAACGCCTTGCCCACGCAAGTCTTCAGACACATAGGTGTGGTCCATGACCATAACATCGGCGAGAAGCGTCCATGTAATTTCGGCTAGCAGTTTTCCATCTTGTTCATTGCGAAATGCAAATGCATCTCCGCCCAGCTCAACAAATGTAAATTCCATGAAATCCTCTCCTTTTATAATATTCTATCATATTCCGATGCCTACTTAGTTAAACCAAGACTTGATGGAGTCCATTAAATTTTCGAAGAACTGTTTTACTTTATCCCAAAAGCCTGGATCGATTTCTCCAATCTTCTCTTTAATGGTTGCTGCCATATCCGACAATTGATCTGATAATTTTCCGAAGTCGATATCCAAATTTCGAATTCGATCCATTAAATCAACAAGTAATTGCCGGTCCGCGTCGCTCAATTCAATATTCAGCTTCTTCAATTGCTCATTTACAATTTTTTCGACTTCCTCTTTCGTAGCAGGGTTTTGATCAGCAATCGCTTTTTTAATTTCCGTCAGTAGCTCGGCAACTTTGTCTTGATCAATGCCTGAATCCTTCGCAAACTTCGTTGCAAGATTCAATTCGTCGTTTGCAACATCCGTCCGTTCGGTGTCTAGCGTTTCACCAGATACTTCATACGCTTTGTAAATACCGACCAAGGCCGAGTGTCCCGTCACTGGTTTAGGAGCTGCCACTTCAACGATTGCATCTTCAATTCCAGCGGTCAACATTGCTGTTGCATACATTTCGTTCGTCACTTGAGTAATATTGTCTGGTGTGACAATTTTAATAACGAGACCTTTGCCAGCATCTTGCCGCGTTATTTTTGCAGAGGAATACATGCGCGCTTGGCTATTCCCGTCTTTTATATAATTTACAAGGTCTTTACCGTCAACGATGATTTCTTCTATTTCCGTATCTTTATCGACTTTCAAACTCTGTTTGACGGATTCTTTTTCAGCATCTGTCAGGTTCGCACCTAACACAACAATCGGCACACCTAGTTTTTCGTCAATTGCAGTATCAGCCTTCGCTAAACTAGGAAATAACATTCCAATGAATAGTAACATTGCACTTGCTGTCATCAATAATTTTCTCATAAGCAATCCCTCCTTATCTAAGAAGTAGTACGATGCATCATTGAAAAAGTTCCCAATCTACAGTTACTTCAAACTTGTCCATCCGTCGTTTTGCGTCACTTTTCCTTCTTTCATCAATTTTCCAAGCGCACGCTTAAAGGAGGCTTTGCTCAGACCAAACATTTCTTTTATTTCATCAGGGGTCGATTTATCGGTGAAGGGCATTTTCCCCCCTACGTCAGCAAGATAACGATAAACCGTTTCGGCATCATCACCGATTCGTTCTTCTTTTCTCGGAAGTAGGGATCCATTTAACGTACCATCTTCCCGTACATCGATAATGCGCACTTCCACTTTTTCACCGAGACGCGGTTCTTGTTCACGCTCTGTATGATGCACGAAGATCCGGTAATTTTCGGGTGTGCTTAAAAAGAACGAGCCTACAGGTAACAGACGGTACGCTCTTGCTTGCAAATTACGATTGAACACTGTGGCAGGTGCTTCTAAAATCAGTTCTTGTACTTTCTCTTCTGTTGCAAGGCGCGCAAAAATATTTCCACCTAAATCCATTCGTAACGTCATATAGAGCTCATCATCTGTTCTCGGCCATAATGCCTTTACTCGAGGCAAATCGGCTTTATTGACCAGCACTTCGAATGAAGAACCGATGTCGACATACGCCCCTTCTTTCTCATCAATTCGAAGTACACGGGCCCATCCAAATGTATCACACGTCATATTTGGCAAATTGGCAGTTGCAGTCAATTCACCACGACGATTCATATAGAGGAATACTTCGACAGCATCTCCCTCTTCAAGAGGCTTCTCAAATTCAGAAGCGTTGACGAAGATTTCTTCATCTCCTCCGTCTAATATCCATCTAGATCCTTCTTTACCTTTGACATGCAATTTGGCAATTGTCCCTGGCTTGTATGTTGTCATTTTTATCTACCCTTCCATTTCAAAACTTTGCCGTTCTTTCAGTTTACGTACAAAGTCTTCATCTTCTTCCATTGCTTCCACAAGATCTGTAATCCTGTCCATCGCGTTCCAGCTCAAATGATGTTCAATTCCTTCAACATCTTGATAAATGAGTGCTTCTTCGACACCGATGATTCGCAAAAACTGTTCAAGTAATTCATGTCTCCGAACTAATTTTTTCCCAAACTTCAATCCTCTATCCGTCAATTCTAAGCCACGGTATCGCTCATAAGATACGTATCCTTCGCGATCGAGCCGTTGTGCCATTTTCGTTACAGACGAAGGCAAAACAGATAAGGCTTCGGCAACGTCAGAAACTCTCGCCTCACCTTTTGCTTCAATTTGCAAATAGATTTGTTCAATATAATCTTCCATACTTGGTGTTGCCAACCGATGCACCTCCCGTATGCATTGTCGTCCATCTTTTAAGATGGCGGTTTACATTTTCTAACTATCGGGTACATTCACTATACCACTACAAAGGGGTGAAAAAAATGGGCAAAATACTTTGGATTATTATCGTAGCACTACTAGCATTTTGGTTACTAGGATTCCTTATGAAGGTTGGCGGCGGTTTGATTCACCTTCTATTAGTGATTGCAGGAATCATTTTTGTCATCCAGCTTCTCACTGGAAGGCGGTCTGTATAACGTAAGAGTGTAGACAAAGCCAGAGTTGACTTTGTCTGCACTCTTTTTCATGACAATTAATCGACGTTACGCTAAACAAATACAGCCTATCTATAAAACTTTGTAAATGAACCAATTTTAGGGACGCGGTAGAAATACACCACATTTACACATTCACCAACAGACCGAGGGCGCCACTTCCATGGCACCCTTTATGTTCATTTATTTTACCTTCGCATAAATACATGTATTGCGTAAATGTTGGCCATCGCTTGAAAGAGAATCAGATTTCAGAATTCCTTCAAGCTCAAATCCGTTCCGTACAGCGATGGAACGACTTTTCCCATTCTCTTCATCACACCTAATTTCAACACGATTAGCACCTAGTTCTTCGAAAGCGAAACTCGTTAGACGCTCGACTGCTTCCGTCATATAGCCTTTTCCTTCATATTTCGTATCCAGCCAATACCCGATTTCAAACTTTGGAATCGCCCAGTTAATACGGTGTAAGCCAGTGGATCCTATGAACTCGCCTGTTTCTTTTAAGAAGATGTGCAACCGCAGATCTTTCCGTGTGATGAAATCCGCGATGGATTCACGGAGATTCTCTTCGGTCACATGCAGTTCAGGTTCTTGTTGCGCAAATGGTAGCCATGGTTGCAAAGCGGGTAGGGAGTTTTTCAGTGCTTTATAGACGTCTAATGCATCTCCCATTTCGGGTTTACGAATACGTAACCGTTCAGATTCGAATTCTATAGGAAAATTAGGGATACGCTTTGTTTTCTTCCCTTTCTCGCCATGCCCCGCATCTTCCCATATGACAGGTGTCGTTGTTCCAGCTAAAAAGTCCTCACGCGTCATACCGTACGTTACCGCATCATAATAGGAATTCTCTTTCGGCGAGAACCATGCTTTCCGTAAGTGCGCTTCTTTTACAAAGCCTGCACGCTCGAATGTCTTCCGCATCGCCAAGTTGTCTTGACGTGTATGTCCTTCCAAACGGATTTTACGTTCAGGTAAGCCGAAGACGAATTCAGTAATTAACTTGAGTGCTTTCGCTCCATAACCAAATCCTCGATATTCATCCGCAATTCGTAAGTCGAAAAGCGGAATTTCATCTTGTAAATCATAGATTTTCACAATGCCAACGATGTCCTCATCTTCATTTTGCACCCAAAATGTTTTGACTTCGTCTGATTCATAGCCACCTTCTTCAATCGTCTTTTCAATCAAATCGCGTTCAGGATGGGCATTTCCGTGAAACGGCCACGTATTTGTCGTTAAGAAATGTATAAGTTGTTCTTGTTCTTCCATCGTCCATTCACGTAACTGCATGATAGTTCCCCCGTTCCGCTGCTTACGTTATTTATGAATCCGCAGTAATCTTAGCGAATTAAGCACGACAAGTAATGTTGCTCCCATATCCGCAAAGATTGCAATCCATAGTGTCAACCATCCTGGGATGATTAATAACAGCGCCACAATTTTTAAGCCTAATGCAAACATAATATTTTCTTTGATAATCTGCAACGTTTTTCGACTTAATTTCATTGTATACGGCAATTGGGACAGGTCATCCGCCATAAGTGCAATATCTGCTGTTTCAAGCGCAGCGTCTGTGCCCGCTCCTCCCATTGCAATCCCGATGGAGGAAGCTGCTAAAGCAGGCGCGTCATTGATGCCATCTCCGACCATTGCTACACGGCCGTAATCGCCAATCAACTCTTTTACCGCAGTTAATTTATCTTCTGGCATGAGCCCCGCACGCACATCTGTAACACCAGTTTGCAAAGCAATGGCCTCAGCTGTCCGCTGATCATCACCTGTCAACATGACAGTGTGGCGGATACCAATTGCTTTTAGCTGATGTAGCACTTTTGCACTTTCCTCCCGTAATGGATCAGTTACCGCGATCAGTGCTTGGAAAGTATGATTCGCTAGCACTGCCATGACAGATTTTCCCGCTTGCTGCAGTTTCACCGCATGTTGTTTCATGTCATCTGGCAGTTCCGTTAGTTCGGATGCCCATAACACACTTCCGACATGAATGAGCTCGCCATCTACATCAGCGTAGGCACCTTTCCCTGTTACAGATTGGAAATTACTCACTTCTTTTGTAATTGGGCCTTGTCCTTTAGCATAGTTAACAATCGCTCTTGCTAACGGGTGCTGAGACATTGACTCTACAGCTGCAACAGATTGAAGAATATCCGCGTTTGCACCTCTACCAACAATGAAGTCTGTCACTTCCGGATATCCTCTTGTCAACGTTCCCGTTTTGTCGAATGCAACAGCTGTAATACGTCCCATCTCTTCCAAATGAACGCCGCCTTTAATGAGGACACCTTGGCGGGCTGCGTTTCCAATTGCAGTCACGATTGCTACTGGCGTTGAGACAACAAGCGCACATGGACAACCTACAACTAGGACAGCAAGACCTTGATAAATCCACGGTTGCCACTCTGCACCGAACAACGGAGGAACGATAGCAACTAAGATTGCGACGACGATAATGATTGGCGTATAATATTTTGCAAATTTATCGACGAACTTCTGGGAAGGTGCTTTTTCAGCTTGTGCTTCTTCTACAAGATGAATAATTTTTGCAATCGTCGTGTCCCCTACTAGTTTTGTAACGGTCACTTCAAGTGCACCTTCTTCGTTCAATGTGCCCGCGAACACTTCATCGTTTACTTCTTTTAAGACTGGAACAGATTCACCTGTAATGGGCGCTTGATTGACAGTCGACCTTCCACTTTTCACGATTCCGTCCATTGCAATCTTCTGTCCTGGTTTGACGAGTAGAATGTCTCCGATTTGTATGTCTTCAGTTTGTAGTTCTAACACTTCATTGTTCCGTTTAACGACCGCTGACGGTGGGGCAATATCCATCAAGTCCCGGATGGATTGTCGGGCTTTATTCATTGAATACGCCTCTAGCGCTTCACTTAATGCAAATAATAAAACGACGACTGCTGCTTCTTGCCACTCTCCGATAATCGCCGCACCGATAATCGCAATGGTCATTAACGTCTTCATATCAAAGTCTAGTCTTGCAAGGTTTTTTAGCCCTGTGAGGAACATTCCTGTTCCTCCGATGATGATTGCTACAGCGAAAAGACCTGTTGCAACGGTTGGATTTGGGATTTCTTTGTAAGTGTACGTCATTCCCGCAATGACGAAAATGAGAGATAAAAAGGTGACGATATTCTCTTTGCGTCGATAGAACGGTATTTTCGGTTCAGGTTGTCGATTTGTTAACGGGACAACTTTAATGCCATCAAACGCACCTGCTGCTTGCAACTCTTCAACTGTTGCATCCCCTGTAAACGATAATTTGGACGCCCCGAAATTGACCGTCGCTTCTGCTACAGAAGGAATATTTTTTACATTGTTTTCGAATTTCATCGCACAACTCGCGCACGATAAATTCTCCAATCTATACTCAGTTTTCGTTGTCATCCGTTTCGTCCACTCCTTCTCGCGCATGATCATGTGCAATGTTGACTAAGTCGTATACGTGCGAATCGGCTAAAGCATAATAGACCATTTTCCCTTTCCGTTTCGATTTCGCCAGACCGTGCTCTCTTAAATAGCGCAAATGATGAGAAGCGGTTGCATTGGAAGAGCCGATAACAGCCGCTACATCACATACACACATCTCTTTTTCCAGTGTGAGCGAAAACGCAATCTTTAGACGTGTTTCATCCGCAAGTGCTTTAAATATTTGTACCATTCCACTCACGTCTGGCAAACTTTTCTGGACATGGTCCACTACATCGTCTCGGACTATGAACACTTCACATGTATCTTTACTCGTCATATTAGCCACCTCATTCAAATGTTCGTTTGATTATATCCTAGTATATGCAATAAAAAATTGTTATGCAAGGATAAACAAACAGACATTTGAATGTTTTTTTAACGTTCTTAACAAGTAGAACAAGCAATTACTTTCCCTACTTGTGTTTTTTTATCGGAAATAAAGGATAATGAAGATTTATATTGAATTTGATTAGCATTCGACACTGTTTACCTGACATATAGTAAATGACTAGAGGAGGATGATATCATTGTATAATCGCATTTTACTAGCAATCGACGGGTCAGAAAATTCGAGACGAGCAGCTGAACATGCTGCCTGGCTTGCAACCGTTAGCCCACATGCGTCCATCGTTGCGTTGTATGTACTTCATTATGATCGAACGCGAAAGGATGTCATCCAAGACGCAGCTGTTGAGGATTTACACAACGATCGTAAAAAGCGGATTGAACCGATTTTAGCGGTTTTGGACAACCAACAGGCAGCATATGACTTTGTCATTCGCCATGGAGATCCCGGTCCAACGATCGTGGCTTATGCAAACGAAGAGCCATTCGATTTAGTCGTGATTGGCAGTAGAGGGTTGAATTCATTCCAAGAAATGCTGTTAGGAAGTGTTAGTCATAAAGTGGCAAAGAGAGTTGCTGCACCTGTGTTAATCATCAAATGAGGTTGGGAGCGTTTTAAATGGAAAGAGGAAAGTTGAACATGCTGACAGATGTCCCCGGTGTGAAAGTAGGACATGTCACGTTACAGGAAGAGACAGCGGTAGACAGTGCGTGTACGGGTGTCACTGCTATTTTGCCGCATGCGGGGAATTTATTCGAACAAAAGGTGCCTGCCGCAAGTTTTGTGTTGAACGGATTTGGAAAGACGGCAGGACTTATTCAAGTTGAAGAGCTGGGACTAATCGAATCTCCAATTATGTTGACGAATACATTTAGTGTCGGGGCTGTATTGGAAGGTACCTTGCACTATATGCTCGATGAAAATCCTACTATTGGTGATTCAACGAGCTCCTTAAATATCGTTGTAGGTGAGTGCAATGATAGCTATTTAAATGCGATGCGGGAAATGAAAGTCCGACCAACGCACGCGGTTGAAGCAATTCGAAATGCGGAAAGCGGGAAATTTGAGCAAGGGGCTGTCGGGGCTGGTAAAGGCATGATCTGTTTTGGACACAAGGGAGGGATCGGTTCTTCTTCAAGAGTTGCTTCTGAAGGGGATTTGACATTCACAGTCGGTGTGTTGACATTAACAAACTTCGGAAACCAAGAAGAATGTTTGCTAGATGAATGGCTTGTTCGAAATGGTTATGAAGGTTCAATAACGGATTTGGCGTCGGAAAATGAACTTCAAGAGAAACCCGATGGCTCAGTTATCATTGTCGTCGCAACAGATGCACCGGTGAATGAACGTCAATTGAAACGACTGGCAAAACGTGCATCGATTGGACTTGGCAGGACAGGCACGCATATCCATAACGGAAGTGGAGATATCATTATCGCCTTTTCAACGGCCTATACAATTCCCCACACGAGTGAGCAATTGACGGTTACACACACTATGTTGAGAGATGATATACCGCTGATGAACAAATTGTTCCAAGCGACGATCGAGGCGACAGAAGAAGCTGTGTTCCAATCGTTGTTACATGCAGAAACGACGATTGGGCGTAACAATCGAACGGTGAAGCGCTGGTTGATTAAGAGCGGTAATGCGAGATTATAGCACTTGGCACCATTTTATAAGCAGAAAAAAATGCATGATGGCGAGTTGACCTTCATGCATTTCTGCTTTATTTCAATTTCTTATTCAAATCCATTTTCATCTGCTAGGACAAGTTTTACTTTTGGTACTTGTTCTTTTGCAGCGAGTATGAAGAGGACATCTTCCGCTTGCAGTTTCGTTCGACCTGTAGGCATAACGAGTTTTCCCTCACGAATGATAGCGGAGATGACGGTTTCTTTCGGTAAGCCAAGTGTTTGCACTTTTTGATCAAGGAATGGCGAGTTTGCTGAGATTTCGACTTCCAGCATTTCTGCGTTTGCTTTATCCATGGAAATCAGTTCAAGCTGATGAATCCGTTTCGGAGTTGCTGGTGCTTCCAAGCCGAGCCATCTCGCAACATTTGAGATTGTTGAGCCTTGCAATAACGCGGATGTGATGACCATAAAGAAGATCATATTAAAATACAAATAGGGATCAGGGACACCTGCTAATAACGGAAACGTTGCCAAGACGATTGGAACTGCTCCTCGTAGGCCTGCCCATGATAAAAATAACTTTTCTTTGAAAGTATATTTGAAAAACATCGTACATAAAAATACAGCTATTGGTCTTGCTACGAACATTAGAATGAAAGACAATACGAGACCTTTCCAAATAAGGTCCAAGTTTGCTAACTCTTTCGGGAAAACAAGCAAGCCGAGGATGACGAACATAATAAGTTGCATCAGCCATGCAAAGCCTTCATGGAATCTAAAGATTGCGTGGCTATGATTTAGTTCACGTGTACCTATTAATATACCGGCCACGTATACAGCTAACAGTCCACTCCCTCCCAATGAGGAGGTAACCGCGTAGATCGCAATGGCAAACCCCATAGAGAGTACTGCGTATAAACCACTCGCATCGAGTTTTATTTTATTCATCCAAATGGATGCTAAATAGCCTAAACCGAGTCCTAACACGAGACCAAGTCCCATTTGGACGAAAAAGTTTACAATCAAGTTGCCTATTGAGAAGTTTGGGAGCGTAAGCCATTCAATGAAGGCGACGGTGAGGAACATCGCCATTGGATCGTTGGAGCCCGATTCCATTTCTAATGTAGAAGACATTTTAGATTTGATGTTTTGTCCGGACATGACAGAAAATACAGCAGCAGCATCGGTTGAACCAACGATGGAACCTAGGAGGAATGATTCGAGCCAACCTAATCCCAATACATAGTGTGCAGCAATTGCAACGACCGCTGCTGTCATAATTACCCCAACTGTGGCGAGGACACTTGCACCGCCTAAGACCGGGCGAACGTTTTTCCATTCAGTTTGGAGCCCACCTTCAAACAAAATGATGATGAGCGCGACAATCCCGATTGTTTGCGCTAAATGGGCGTCGGAAAAATAGATGAGGCCTGACACATCACTCCCTAACACCATTCCTAAAATCATAAAGAGAACGAGTGCTGGTACGCCTGCTCGCGAAGTGAGTTTTGTCATGAGGACGCCACTAAGTAAAAAGAAGCCCATTAAAAGAATAATTCCATCTATAGAAAATTCGTTCATTCTTTACCCCTTTCCCGACACCGACTTTTCATTGCGTTATGTAAAGGAGGTTTAAAACCTCCTCTTATTGTGGTTCTTCTCCTACAATTTTCACTTCGAGTTCTAAATCGACGTCAAATCGACTTTTCACTTCTTTTTTCACCATTTCTATTGTTTGAATGTAGTCAGATGCAGTTGCATTATTTTTATTCACAATGAAGCCTGCGTGCTTTATGGAGACTTCAGCACCACCAAAACCTTTACCTTGTAACTGACAATCTTGAATGAGCTTCCCGGCAAAATAACCTGGAGGTCGTTTGAACACGCTGCCTGCTGAAGGATATTCGAGGGGTTGTTTGGATTCACGTTGATACGTTAAATCGGCCACTTTTGCATCGATTTCTTCTTGGACACCGTCAGCCAATTGAAAATCAGCCGATAAGACAAAGTACCCTTTTTTCGCAATAATGCTCTTCCGGTAACCTAGTTCCAATTCATCTTTCGTTAACACAAACACGTTCCCAGCTAGGTCCATAACGGTCGCTTGCACAATTACGTCTTTTATTTCCCCGCCATAGGCACCCGCATTCATTGCCATTGCGCCCCCAATGCTCCCAGGAATACCGCAAGCGAATTCCAAGCCCGTGAGACATGCTTTCGCCGCTTTTTGTGAAACTTCAATAATATGAGCACCTGCTTCTGCATGGACACGCGTTCCGTCAATGATGATGCGATCAAGCTTCGACATGTGAAGCACAATGCCTCGCACACCGCCATCACGTACAACCATATTCGACCCATTCCCTAATAGAAGTAGTGGTATGTTATTTTCATGAGCATAGCGGACTGTTGTAGCCATTTCCTCCATAGTTGCCGGAATGACTAAAAGATCTGCAGCGCCGCCTAATTTCGTTTTCGTATATTTATGTAACGGCTCATCAATCAGCAGCTCGCCGTCATGTAAGTGCTTTTGTAATGCTTCTAACCAAATATATTTTGACATCTAAACACAATCCTTTCGAGGTAGTGAAAATCTGATACACGAAGACGGTGTGATGCCTTCCCTACTAGTTATGGCGCAATGCTAATGAATTGTTTCTACGCCACCAAATACTATTTTTCCAAACGATCAGAAAATCCTTTCACTCTTATAAGTATGCTTGCAATCCGCTTTTTTGACAAGCGATTCTTCTTAGGCTGCCTATTTTATTTGTATTTCAATGTTACTGAAATGAAATATATGAATTTTGTGCTGTATCGTTCGCATGAAGTGCTCTGCGTTGTAAAATTGATACGACTTCGGCTGGAAAAAGTTTTTTTAGAACGCTTGCAATTGTATGGAACGGAATAGATCGCTATTGATAGATAAACACCCTTTATCCTCAGTTTGGTTCTTTTTCTTCAGCACTTCTATTTGACCGTATGCACCAATTTCAGGCACTCACGGGCATTTAGAACACTTCTATTTGACCGTACGCACCATTTTCCGATGCTCGCGGGCATTTAGAACACCTCTATTTGACCGACTGCATTAATTCTTAACGCCCACGGGCATTGAAAATATTCCAATGAAACGATTCGCATCTTACATTCTCATTTACTCCCTCTATCGAGGAGCCTTCCACCGCAATCCACACAAAAAATATGCACGAGGACGAATAGCCCTTCATGCATATTTGAGTTGCGGCAAATGGTATTCCTACTCTATCTGTAACTTATATTTCACACTGATCGTCTGTGCAAACGCCTTTTCCTTCACTGCCGAGCACTTGCAATTTGGGTTGAATGCCTTCTTCTTTTGCGACTTTCTCTAATGCTTCTGCAAATGCTTGTGCAGGCTGCGCTCCTGAAATAGCATATTTGCGATTAATGACAAAGAACGGTACGCCCTGAACCCCGATTTGCCTTGCTTCTTCGATGTCTTGTTGAACATCTGCGGCAAATTCGTCAGATTGGAGCATGGCAGATACATGTTCTTTTGACATGCCTGCTTCTTCAGCAATATTCAATAGCGTCTCTTCCTTGCCAAGCGCTTCGCCTTTTAGGAAGGACCCTTGCATTAATCGCTCAGAAACCGCATCCGCCTTCCCTTCAGTGGCGGCAAGCTTTGCAAGCCGGTGTGCGTTAAACGTATTGGCTACCTTCATGCCATCCACATCATAGTGCAATCCAACCGTCTTCGCTTGTTCCGCGACATTCGCCATCATGTTTTTCGCTTCATCCAAACTGACACCGTATTTCTTTGCCAATCCGTCGAGCATAGGCGCTTCCGATGTTGTTGGTGTGTTTGGGTCCAATTGATACGCTTTGAATTCCACTTCGACTTGACCGGCTAAATTTGTAGATGCAAGTGCCTCTTCTAACCGGCGTTTTCCGATGTAACAAAAAGGACAAACATAATCTGACCATATCTCAATTTTCATTAACAGCCCCCACCTTTCTACTTCTATTTTAGATTTCATTCATTATGGCAACAATGAATATGCCTGCTATCGCAGTAGTTAACAATAAATTGGAGGATTATTAATGAAACACTCACTTTGGTTACAAACTGCCTATAAACGCAACGCCTATCCCCCACTGGATAAAGATGTAACATGTGATGTCTGTATTGTTGGCGGTGGGTTAAGTGGACTTGCCAATGCTTATTTCCTTGCGAAGGAAGGGAAAGATGTCATTTTACTAGAAAAAGATGAGATTCTTTGTGGAGCAACCGGTCATTCAACAGGGAAATTGACCGTGCAACATGATGTAGTGTATGCCGATTTAATTAAACAGTTTGGTCGTGAAAATGCAAAGTTGTATTATGAAGCGAATCGGCAAGCTGTGCTGTTTGGGGAATCCATCGCTGAAGGTGATGAACTTCGAAACGCAGATTCCATCTTGTTCTCGCAATCAAAATACGGAACTGAAAAACTTCAAGACGAGATGAAAGCATATGAGGAGATTGGTATTCCGGGAGAACTCGGAAGGAACAGTGAACTTCCACTAAAAACAGAAGCTACATTGACAATTAAACGCGAAGCACAACTACATCCTGTACGATTCGGTCAGCATCTAGCTAAATTAGCAGTGCAAGCTGGTGCCCGTATTTATGAAAAGACGGATGTCCGGTTAATGGATTTAAAAAAACGCGTAGTGTACACAAGTAGTGAGCACGAAATTCAATTCTCCAACCTCCTATTGTGCACGCATTATCCAATTGAAGCGCTGCGAGGTTTGCAAATTTTAAAGTTAAGCGTCAATCGCTCCTATATCGTGTCATGCTATGCAAACATGCCACTTCAAGGGCAGTATATTTCAGTAGATAACCCGAAACGTTCAGTCCGTACCGTATATATTGACGGAAAGACCCATTTCTTACTAGCCGGCGAATCCCATGTAGCAGGAACGGAAAAAGCGACTCAAATTCATTATGAAACGTTATCGTTTGAATTACGGAATACGTACCAACTAGAAGCCTTGAAATATGGCTGGTCTGCCCAAGACCCATCTACACCTGACCTAATCCCTTATGCGGGTATCATTTCTTCTAGCATGCCGTATGTATACATTAATACGGGTTTCCGAAAATGGGGCTTGTCAAACGCCATTGCCAGTGCGCGCATTATTACTGACCAAATCGTTGGACGTGAAAACAAAGCGATATCTTTATATGCCCCGGATCGCACAGGTTTTGGATCGTTCCTTTTACAAGCTTTGCGCAATACTGGACTTGTAGTAAAAGAGTTTACGGGCGGCCATATTACACGAACCGATTCTCCTATATGTACACACATGGGGTGCAGGACACGTTGGAATGAAGCGGATCAGACGTGGGACTGCCCATGTCACGGTTCCCGCTTTCGTACAGACGGTTCTGTCCTAGAAGGACCTGCTACTAAACCACTCGATTTGAATTGAGCCACTTTTCAAGTATACTGACGAAAAGGGGTGTAAGGGATGTCTGTCAGAGAGATTAAAAGAAAGTACACGACGATGGACGACCGTTATCCATTTAATTTGGACATTGTTCGTAGGTTTGACGGATTAGCATTTTCCGCACCCGTGACAATTATTGTCGGTGATAATGGTTGTGGAAAGACGACGTTGTTAGAAGGAATTGCTGCTGCAGCGGGAAGCATTTTGATTAGCGGAGAGCATATGGAAAAGGACCATTCGCTCTCTCCAGCATTTGAACTTGCAGAAGACTTGAAGATTATTTGGTCCTTGAAATCGAATAATGGCTTCTTTTTTCGCGCAGCAGATTTCATTACATATACGCGAAGTGTTGCAACAATGCGTGAAGATGCACGAGCAAAAATAGAGGAAATAAAGCAACGAGATCCATATAGCCTAGAAGTTTTGCCGTATGCAAAAACGTACCATGAACTACGTAGTCTTTACGGAGAAGGATTGGAAAAACGTTCACACGGAGAAAGTTTTTTCGACTTATTTCAAGCAAGATTTCGACCTGGAGGTTTTTATATTCTGGACGAACCGGAAGCACCTTTGTCGCCGCAAAATCAGCTGACACTTCTTGCGATGATACATGAGATGACGAAAGAAGGAGCTCAGTTCCTTATTGCTACTCATTCCCCCATCATGATGGCTTATCCGTACGCCGATTTGTATGAAGTGCAAAATGGTGTTCTGGAGCCGGCTATATTTGATGAACTGTCACATGTTCAGTTAACGAGAGATTTTTTGCATACACCCGATCGCTATTTACGTCATTTATTCAACTAAATTTCTAACACCACTATACTTATTGCAAAAGTAAAATACCGCATGGAAACGAGGTTATGATAACCAAGCTTCATGCGGTATTTTTGTCCCTCATATCACTTTTATTTCAATGCTTCCGTTAAAATCGGGACGATTTGTTTCTTACGGGAAACGACACCTTTAAAGATTGCAGTATTGTTTGTTAGCCCTACATTGAATGCTGCACACGCACGTTCAGCAGCTTGTCCAAGCGCAATGACAGTTGAATCATTGTTTAGAATATCCGTCACAACAAATAGGAAAAGTGACAGGTCCTTCTCTTCAATAATACTGTTTAACAATACTTCAAGCTCTGATTGACGGTCTAATACATCGTTCACTTCAATGGCATTCACCTGAGCGATTTCAATCTTTGCATCACCGATTGTAAATTCTTTTGCGTCTAGAGAAACGAGTTCTTCAAGGGACTTGCCGCTTAAATCCGCTCCCGCTTTTAACATTTCCAAGCCGTACACTTCTGCGTCAACATCTGCAATTGCTGCAAGTTCCTCAGCTGCTTTGCGATCCTCTTCGGTAAATGTTGGGGATTTGAATAACAGGGAATCCGAGATAATTGCTGATAGCATAAGGCCTGCAATTTCTTTCGGAATCTCTACATCATGTTCTTTGTAAAGTTTCTTCAAAATCGTTGCCGTACAACCAACTGGCTCAGCACGGTAGTACAGTGGATCTGCCGTTTGGAAGTTTGCAATACGGTGGTGGTCAATGACTTCAATCACTTGAACTTCTTCAATGTCATCCACACTTTGTTGTTTTTCGTTGTGATCGACAAGGATGACTTGTTTTGTTTCAGAAGCTGCTGTTTCAATTAATCTCGGTGCTTCAAAACCAAATTGCCCTAGAGCGTAAGCAGTTTCACCAGAAATGGAGCCAAGACGAACCGCTTCTGCATCCATTCCGATTTGTTGTTTTAAATACGCATAGCTGATTGCCGATGTGATGGAATCGGTATCAGGGTTTTTATGTCCAAATACTAATACTTTACTCATAAGTATCCTCCTACTATTGTTTATCTTCCTACATATTCTATCACAAAGGTTTGCTGAACAAAATTGCTGCTAGCTCTTCTTTGTTTACGATGAAGTCCGCAATTGTGTACTGGTCTAATACTGCTAAATAGGCTAAGAGTGCTTCTTGCAGAGCACCTTTTAGTCGACAAGCAGGCGTAAGGACGCAAAGATTGCCTTCAGGTTTAAAACATTCTACTAGATGAAAGTCGTCTTCTGTCTTCCTTACGAGCTCGCCAACATTAATATGTTCCGGTTTCACATTCAACCGGACACCGCCGCCACGCCCACGAACCGTTTCAACTAGCCCCATCTTGCCTAATTCATGAACAACCTTTGTTAGATGATTTTTTGATATGCCATACGTGTCCGATATCTCTTGAACGCGTGATAGCTCACCAAATTCTTTAGTACCTAAATAGATCAGTACGCGCAATGAAAAATCCGTATATAAAGTCAAACGCATAACATCACCGCTCTTTCACATTTTATTATAGCGATTATGACAGGAAGGTGAAAGGTATGTGTCTAAAAATAGAACTCTACATTAAAGTTATATATAAAATATATCTTTAAACAACATAATCGTTTATTGTGGAATTAACAAAACAAGAAAGGTTGTGCACTACATGCTCTCTCAACAAACAATCGATATTGTAAAGTCAACAGTACCCGTTCTTGAACAACACGGAAAAACGATTACGACCGTTTTTTATAGAAATATGTTTGAAGCGCATCCTGAGTTATTAAATATTTTTAACCATGCAAACCAATCAAAGGGGCGTCAACAAACTGCTCTTGCCAATGCGGTATATGCAGCTGCAGCAAATATTGATAACCTTGGCGCCATTATTCCTGCGGTTATTCAAATTGGCCACAAACACCGTTCATTAGGAATTCTGCCCGAGCATTATCCAATCGTGGGATATCATCTTCTCGGAGCCATTAAAGAAGTTCTTGGTGATGCAGCAACTTCTGAGATTATTGAGGCTTGGGGCGAAGCATACGGAATTATAGCCGATGCATTTATTGGTATCGAAAAAGACATGTACGACAAAGCGGAAGATACAGCAGGTGGTTGGAGACTGTTCAAAGAATTCACTGTCGTCAATAAAGTACAAGAAAGCGACGTCATCACTTCTTTCTACTTTAAACCCGTTGACGGTAAGGAACTACCTTCTTTTAAACCTGGTCAGTACATTACAGTGCGATTCACCATTCCAGGTGAGGAATACATGATTAATCGTCAATACAGCTTATCGCAAGCTCCTGGGAAAGATACATTCAGTATTTCTGTTAAGCGAGAAGATGCATGCGAACCGATGGGGAAAGCATCCGTTCACCTTCACAAGCAGTTACATGTCGGCGACACGATTGAAATCAGTGCACCTGCAGGAGATTTTTATCTTGATACAGACAGCAAGACACCTGTGACGTTAATTAGTGGAGGGGTAGGCATTACGCCAATGATGGCAATGGTTCAGTCGATTGCACTACAATCACCTGAACGTCCTGTTGCATTCCTTCATTCTGCACGCACACGGAACCACCAAGCATTTGATGAAGATCTGCGCAATATGGGTCAAGACTTAACAAACTACACATACGAAACGCTTTACTCTGAAGAAGGAGATGGGTTCATCACACGCGAATTCCTAGCGCAACACATGCTAGAAGGCAGCGATGTCTATGTCTGTGGTCCAACTCCATTCATGCAAGCGGTCATTTCCGGATTAGTCGCGAATGACGTTGCCAAAGAACAGATTCACTATGAATTCTTTGGACCTGCTGAAGAACTAACACTTGTAACTGCATAAAACAAAGCGCAGCGTCCTTAAACAAAGACTGCTGCGCTCAGAGTGTAGACAAAGTTGATTTTTTACTTTGCCTACACTTATTTAATGAAATTTGTGATACATATAAAGTCCTTCAGCCTGATTGAAAACGCTTGTCAGTTGGAAGGCAGTCTAAGTTCGGGACGTCCTGTCCCAACGACTGCATGACCTGCATCGTGCAGGCCCGCCCGAAGTCAAGCGAAGACGCGAATAGAACTAAAGTTCATGAGCGGACGAGCGCGACGAGCAACAACGGATGCGAGCGTTTGTCAACAGGCTGAACGCAGCCTCCTTACACAAAGACGGCTGCGTTTTGTTGTTCGATTTTGGCAATGTAATCAATCGATATTCGATTAAACTCGTCAGGCTGATCGATGTTACATACATGCCCGGCATTTTTAATTGCAATATATTCAAAGGTCTTACTCATTTTGACAACTTTTTCTACCGGCGGGATGAAAAGGTAGTCTTCATCTCCCATTAAAAACAAGGTTGGAATGGACGTTGTTGACATTTGCAATCGCGACAAGTAAGGATTTATGAGGTGGGTCAATGAGAACCATTTGACGAATTCTTTTTGGCACATCTTTTTTGCTTCATTCACAAAAACCATACGCGATTCCTCATGCTCTTTGCGCGGCATGATAATATATGCTAACAGCTTGTACAATAACATGTAAGGCACTATTCGTTTAGACACATTGCCGACAAACAACAAAAATTTTGTACGGACATCCAGTCGGATGATAGCGCCACCTAATACGAGCGATTTCACTCGGCTTGGAAAATTGTCCGCCATTGTTTGGGCAACTATTGTTCCTAATGACATTCCGACAACGTGCGTCTGTGGCACTTGCAATTCATCTAACACATCAATAACTTCCTTTGAAATATCTGCAAAGCTGTCGCCTTTTTTCCAGCGACCCCTTTCTGATTTCCCGTGGCCACGAAGATCGACTAACAGTATATTGTAGTGTTTCCGATATTCACGTATTTGCTTGAACCAAACCGAAGAACTTCCACCAGCACCATGAATAAATGTAACCCATGGAGCTTCTTCTGCTTTTACATACGTTCGATAGTGAATCAAATGCTTCATCCTTTCGCCAAATGGATGTCGTATCACATGTCTATCCTTCACTCAAGTAAGCGAATAGAGATCTATGCAAGACATCATTTGAGAATAGCTGTAGTTTTCACTACTCCTTTACCATTAAACCATCGTGCGACTTCGACTGACAACCAATTGTGTAGTCCCACAAGTGAAGTTATGTCGAGTTTTTGACAAAAAGAAAGATTGCTACCAGACAAAATCCGGAGCAATCTTGTTTTTCATTGACTAGTATCGATTTGCTTTTTTTGGTAGTTTGAATGATGTATAAATCAAGATTCCCGAAAGCAGTAATCCGATATAGCCGATAAATGGATAGAGATGCGCGACAAGGTTTTTAAATCCGAAAAAGCTTAATGCAAATCCAATAATCAAAGTAATCAGTACGAATGATCTGAACGTTTTTGTACCAATTGTTGTAAAACGTGCTCCAAATGCATAAAACATACTTACAGCTGTGTTAAAAATCATTCCGTACAACACAAATGCCATTAAGGTTGCAAGAATTGGTGAGATGTCATTAATGATCGCTAACATTGGCAAGTCCGCGTCCCCTACTACGTCGACTTTTGAGAATATCGCCAAATGAGATAGTAAAATCATAATACCAAGTCCAAGACCACCAACTAACCCACCAAGTGCAGCTGTTCTTTCATCCTTCTCTGCGCCACCCATGACGAGCGACATCGACGCCCCAACTGCAATATTAAAGGATACATAATTGATACCCGAGATAAACCAATTTGGCAATGTCGTATCCACTTCATTGGCAATTGGATTAAGTGCAGCAAACGATTGATCCATCGTCGTCAAGCAATAGACGGATACAACAATGACCGCTAAAATTAGAAAAGGTGTAATACTACCGATAACTCCTACAACTTTATCGACATTCAATAGAATTGTTGCAAATACAAGAATGACCATTAGTAAACTACCGACAAATGACGGTAATCCGAATTGCTGCTCAAGGTTTGAACCCGCACCAGCAACCATGACGACACCTACGCCAAAAAGTGTCAAGATAATAATAAAATCAATCACCAGTCCAATGTAGAAACCACTAATCTTATAGATGACCTCTTTATGTGATTTCGTCTGCATCCGACTACCAAGTCTCGTCAATATCATTCCTATGTACGCAAATAAAGCTGTAGATATTATTGCCGCCGCAATCCCCATGAAACCGAAACTAGTAAAGTACTGCAAAATCTCTTGACCGGAAGCAAATCCTGCACCGACAATAATCCCGATGAAAGCGCTTCCCATTTTTAACACTTTTTTCACATTTTGTCCCCCCTATGTTGTTAGCAATTCACACTATGTATGTACGAAATAATTAGAAATTTTAGTACATATTTAGCAATCCCGTCTTAATCTACCATGCATTTGCTTTCATTTCAAGAACATTACGTATTATACGTCCCTTTCAATCATTTTCAATTGACAGATTTAACGAGCGAAATGAAAGGACTGCTCCATTAAAGAGCAGCCCACTACACATCATTTATTTAGTAGTTGCTTTGATTCGCGAATGAACGCCGGTAAGTCATCAGGTGTCCTGCTCGTCACGAGCTGGTTATCGCAAACGACAACTTCTTTATCTAAGAACTTCGCACCTGCATATTCCATATCCACTTGGATGGATTTGTAGCCTGTCGCATGTCGCCCTTCTAGCGTTTTTGCTGTAATGAGAAGCTGTGGACCATGGCAAATTGCAAAAACCGGTTTACAATCGTCCATAAATCTCTTCGCAAACTGGACAAATCGATCATCTGCACGAAGCTGATCCGGTGAAAAACCACCAGGTATGAAAAGTGCGTCAAAGTCGGCTGCGTTAACTTCGTCAATTCCTTTGTCAATCGTTACCGTCGTTCCGTCGCTCTTTCCTTTCACTTCCTTGCCTGCCTCTTTTTCAATGGTCACTACTTCGTGACCAGCCTCTTTGAAAGCGTCAGCAGGTTGTGTGTACTCAGAGTCTTCGAATAGGTTTGTAATGACTGTAGCTATTTTCGCCATTTGACTAATCATCCTTTCATATTTCGTAAGCCCTACTACTATTCCACAGTATCCATCATCTAAACTTATGGCCGATATTTTGAGACATAAGGATTATCTTTTTCAAAAAAACGCCAAGGATAATGAACCGCCTCCCCAGAGTTACCGATCCCTACGCGCGGGCCTGTTTCAATTTCCAATGTTTCCAATCCTTTCGCAAGGAACAATGGTTGTTCTGTCCATCGATGTCCATAATAATGCATCGTCACACCTAAAGCTTTTGACAGTTTACCAGGGCCATTCGTCCAATCTTTCATTTTCAACTTTTCACCCCGGTTCTCTTGCATCAAGTGAAGCCCTTCTACTGGTTCAGCTGCACGAAGTAGAACTGCATGAGGAATCCCCCTCGGTCCACAGACGACATTCATTAAGGTGTGTGTATGCATTTGATACGTATACACATACCCCGGTTCGTCAAACATAATTTCCGTCCGCTTCGTCCGTCGATTCCCATAACTATGTGCAGCTCGATCTTCCGGGCCGTGATAGGCTTCCGTCTCAACAATCCTGGCAACAATTAGCCCGTTAGGTGTCTCATGGACAATCAACTGTCCAACAAGTCGCTTCGCTAGTTCAAGCACAGGCGCTTCAAAAAACGTTTGATCGAGTCGTTCGTACATGTTAATTCCCCCTTCACGTCCCTTTATTATGTAAAAACCATCCTGTATACTCAAGAAAAATGGTGAAGGATGAGATACATGGAACAACTCCAAGAAGCACTACGAAAATTTTCTGAAGAACGTGGTTGGACAGGCAACCGAGATGCACGCAATCTGGCAATTTCCATATCACTTGAAGCGAGTGAACTCCTTGAACACTTTCAATGGCAGTCACCTGAGGAAGCGGTGGCTGCAAGAAGAGATGAAATTGCAGAAGAAGCAGCAGATGTACTCATCTATTTGGTACAGTTTGCAGATGCGCTGAATATCGACTTGCTTGAAGCAGCCCGTGCCAAAATGGCTAAAAATGCAGAGCGGTTTCCGATTGGTTGATTGAGGAGCGGGTGATGAGGCAAGTAGTTCGTGCATGGCGGACAAAGCCTACTGCAAGTTCTCGTTAGAAGCTGTTTAGCCAAAAATCGCATGAAGCCAAGTATCGAATTGGTTTCATGCGATTAGATTTATCGTTCATTCAACTACATGAACATTCTTTCATGACAATCCTTGTCCTTCTGCAAATTCCTTGTACATGGCGTGCGAATGCATCAACTCACTATGCGTGCCAATCCCAGTAATACGACCGGCTTCTAGGAATATGAGTTGATCGGCGTCAATAACAGTCGATAAGCGATGGGCTATGATGAGGGTTGTTCGACCTTCCATTAACCGTTGCAATGCTTCCTGCACATGCGTCTCAGAACCACTATCCAAATTGGACGTCGCTTCGTCTAACAGCAAGATTTCAGGGTCATGCAACAATGCTCTTGCAATTGCAATACGCTGGCGTTGCCCTCCAGACAGTTTCATACCCCGCTCGCCCACAAGTGTGTCAAAACCATCTTCCATCTCGTCAATGAATTGAAGCGCATTTGCCGCTTCGGCTGCTCCACGGATTTCATCCAAGGAAGGACGTCTTTCCAGTCCATAAGCGATGTTATCTACAATGGTACCGCTTAACAACGGACTTTCCTGCGATACATAGCCGATTCGTTTTCGCCAATCACCTAACGCAATAGCTTCAATGGGCGCGTCACCGATGAATACACCACCTTCAGTTGGCACATAAAATCGTTCAATCAGTGAAAAGATTGTTGTTTTCCCTCCACCACTTGGTCCAACAAAAGCGGTTACAGAACCTGGTCTAGCTTGGAATGTGATATTTTGTAGCACTTGCTTGCCTGATTCATAAGCAAAGTCAACAGCGCGAAACTCGAGGATGCTCTTATCAATGACGGAAGTCCCTTCAGCTCGTTCACTGTCCATACGCAATATTTGTTGTATACGCTCTGTTGCACCTACCGCTTTTTGAAAAATTGTAAAGACCTGAGCCATTTGTGCAAACGGAATAATGATTTGAAACATAAGAAAAATGATAGCGACGAGTGTCCCTGCAGTTAAATCTCCTTTGGCCACTTGAGCGCCACCGTAGCCAAGGATGACGACTAAAATGCTCATCATGACGAGGGTCATTACAGGGGATATGATCGCTTGAATTTTTGCTTCTTTTAATCCGAAGGTAAACAAAGAGCGAATGGCCTGTTCACCTTTTTCCCCTTCACTCTTTTCAGCACGATATGCTTTCACGAGACGGATATCTCCTAATACACGTCCAAGATGCCCCGAGAACTTTGCCATTTCGCCTTGCGTCGCTCTTGCAATCTTATGCATAATCCGACCAAGCGGGAAAATGATTGCCATACTAATTGGAATACTGACAAGCATGATCAGCGTCATTTTCCAATCCAACACAAACAAAATTGCGACAGCACCGATAATTGAAATGATACCCGTTATGAAAGATACGAGATGATCGGAAACCAATTGTTTCAACATCGTCGTATCTTGTGTAATCCGACTCATCGTCTCGCCTGTTTCATTGTCATCGTAATACGAAACCGGGAGTCTCAATATCTTCGACCACAACTTCCCTCGTAAATCAGCGACAATCGTTTCACCGATGAACGCCAGTAAGTAGAAGGATACACCCCCTAATACCGCCTGGAGAATAAAAACTGCAAACAAAAAAATCGCTGTCTGCCAATTAAATGACGCTGTTGTTAAAGAATCGACCAATTGCTTTGTCACGAGCGGAACAGCAAGACTTGCCCCTGTAGAAAGCAATGCAAGAAAAAGCGCAAGCACTGTCTTTCCTTTCGGCCACTTTAACTGTTGCAATAAAGCAAAGAATTCCTTCATCGATCCTTTCGTTTGGACCGTACTATCCATGTTGACACCTCACAACTCCTATAAAAATACATTCAATAGTAAACAGGATTTCATTTAAATGGTTACTGTAAAAGTTCGTACACATTTATCAATTATCTCTTTCTTGTGCTACGAACCTCGACACTACTTTCAATTTCCAACTTCTCAAGCCACTTCTTCACTTCTGCAGGACTTTGTAACACGAGCACATCTGCATTGACACGTTCCATCATTCGGTAGACACCTGGCCGTTTCTTTTTCGGATACGTCCATATAAATTTTATAAATTCCCAATCCACTTTTTCTGGACATCCTGGTGCCATATCTGGCCGTGTCTTCCCTCGGTTTTGCCATCTACGTTTGAATACACGGGCTAAACAAAGCCAATTTGGAAAATCGAGAAAAATGACCAAGTCGGCGTACTGCGCTCGCATTTCAATTGTGGAATTAAAATTGCCATCGATGACCCATGCCGGCTGCTCTAACTCACACTGAAGCTTTTCCCGGAATTCGAATTTTGGGGTCGGCACCCATCCTTCGTTCCAAAAGAGGGCATCCAGGTGAATGACAGGCAACTTCAGTTTCTCGGCGAGTGTCACGGACAGTGTGGACTTCCCTGCACCACTACAACCAATGAGCAAGATGCGTTTACTATCCATCTTGTCCCTCCTCTATTTGCTGTAACAGTTTGCCGATTGCTAACCAATCTGCTTCCAAATCCGGTCGATGAGAAGGGCGATAGAATACAGATGCAGGGTGAAAAGTAGGTACAAGTCGATAGGCCTTTTCCGTCCAGCTAAACGTCGGTTCATCCAATGACTGCAAGCAGCGGACGGGTTGCTCAAGTAATTGACCGTGTAATTCCGTAACTTTCGCTTCTTTACCGAGCAACCTTTGTAAACCGACATTCCCTAACGTTACAATTAGCTTGGGCTGAACATTCGCGATTTCATAGTCAAGGATCGGCGCATGCGCAATAATCTCCTTCTGCGTTGGCGGACGATTGTACTTTCTTGTCGTCTTTGTCCCATCTCGTTCTCGTTTCTCTCCCCATTTGTACGGTCTACTTCGCACAGCGCTTGTAATATAGACATCTTCACGTGTTAATCCGATTGTTGCGAGAGATTTCATAAGCTCTTTTCCTGCACGTCCAATGAAGGGAATACCATCGACAACCTCAAATTCTCCAGGAGCCTCACCAATAAGCATCAGTTTAGGATGTTGTGGACCTTCTCCATACACAAACCCTTCGACCGGAAATCCTTCAATTCGTTCCTTGCCCAATTGCGCAATGTTTTCAGGTATGCGAAACATTAATCCACTCCCTTTCAGCCTTGTTTCTAACAGATGTACCTGTCTATTCCCTTTCTACTCGATTTTAATTTTACTTGTGGAATTCGATTCGAATAGTTTGTACGAACGATGCTGAATAAAAAAGTGAACATACTATTCACTTATAATCGAATGTGCCAATGCGCGTTCAACACTGTTTGCAAAATTGCTGCCTGCTCCCCAATCAAATCTAAAGAAGACGCCTTCTGAACTGCCAGCTGCAACAACGTGAACACGAGTTACTCCATCGAAATTATCGATTGTCGCCGTTATAGATGCCCGATTATTTGAACGCATATAGTATTTTTCCATGATTAAGACATGCATTTCCGATTCACCGACTGCTCTTTCATAATGATCTACTAATGTACCACTTATACTACCTTGAAGGATAGCAGATTGGATAGCATCTACTGCTTCGCGAGGTGTTATACGGACATTGAAATTTTTAATAGACATATGATTGCCCCCTTTATCTAGTTATGTTACGAAAGAGACTGTTAATTGGTTTCGTTTAGGCTGATTGTTTAAGACAGGGATCACGATAGGCCCGCGATATAGTTTTCGAGGCTCATTTAAAAATCTTAGTATTAGTAAAAAAAATAAATCACCAATATAAAAAACCGCATACATAAGAGACATGAATCCCTTACATTATGCGGCTTACGTAATTTATTCTAATTCAAGCTGTTTCGTTTCCGTTCCGAGTATGATTACGGCAAGGACACCAATAATGATCGCTCCGCAAAAAATGCCAAATATGATTCCGAAGCCGAACCCCTTAGCCACTAGCGAACCAACAAGCAACGGGCCGAATATTCCTCCAATCCTTCCGACAGCAGCGGCCATCCCTGACCCTGTCCCCCGTACGGATGTCGGGTATTGTTCAGGTGAATACGCATACAAAGCACCCCACGCCCCTAAGTTAAAGAAAGAAAGAAAAGCGCCCGACAGTAGAAGCATGGACAACGATTCTGCATTTCCGAATGTAAGCGCACTAATCGCGGTGCCGAGCAAATAGGTCGATAAGACAAATTTACGCCCTGTCTTTTCAATTAACCATGCTGCCGTGAAATATCCAGGTAATTGCGCCAGCGTCATAATGAGAACATATTTGAAGCTGTGAATCATGTCAAAGCCTTTCATGACCATGACGCTTGGCAACCATAAAAACATACCATAATAGGAGAAAACGACTGTGAACCATACAATCCATAACATCGTCGTTTTCCGTGCATATGGTTTGGACCATATGAGCTTTATCTTGGCACCGAATGATTGTTTCGGTTTTCCTGCTCGCTCAAATTTCGGTGAATCCGGCAAGTTGCGACGCAAATAAATGGCGTAAAATGCAGGAAGCGCAGTTAAGACAAGCGCAATTCTCCAACCATATTCAGGAATGATGAAATATGCAATGAGCGCAGCAATCAACCAACCTGCAGCCCAGAAACTTTCCAATAATACAACAACACGTCCTCGTTCCTTTGCGGATACACTTTCCGCTACGAGTGTAGAAGCAACTGGTAATTCCCCACCTAGCCCTGCCCCAATGACGAATCGGAGTGCAAGAAAAACGGTTAGTGTTGTTGTAAGTGCTGATAGTCCGCTTGCTAACGAAAAGAGGATGAGTGTCAGCATAAAAACATTTTTTCGGCCGATGCGATCTGCTAGCATGCCAAAACCTAATGCACCGACTGCCATTCCAATAGAATTGACACTACCTACCCATCCCATTTCAGTAGGCGACAGTTGCCACTCAACTGCTATCGCTGCAATAATGAACGAAAGAATACCGACATCCATTGCATCGAACATCCAACCCGTTCCAGAAATCACAAGTAATTTATTCCGGGAAATCCCCGGTTGTTCTTTTTTCACAATTTGTTTACCCCTCGCTGCATAGTTTGCTGTCATGACACTTGTCATTATACTCTCAATCGAGATCGTTAGACAACCCTTATTTTTAGTTTGAACCAACACCTACATTACATACAAACAACAAAAAAAAGAGCTGCTCACCATGATTGGCGAACATGCTCTCTTGTAGGTTATGAGTTGAAATACACACAAATATTACAGTTATTCATCTTTTTAATAGGGATATCCATATCGTAAATTTCTTTTAATGCTTCAGAGTTAATGATTTCATCCGTAGGACCGTCTTTGACAACGCGACCTTCTTTCAGTGCCACTATGCGGTCTGAATAGACAGAAGCGAAATTGATGTCATGCAAAACAATGACGACCGTCTTGCCGAGATCGCTAACTAAGCGGCGCAAGATCTTCATAATTTGCACGGAATGCTTCATGTCAAGGTTGTTCAATGGTTCATCCAATAGAATGTAGTCCGTATCCTGCGCAATAACCATTGCGATAAATGCACGTTGACGCTGCCCGCCGGACAATTCATCCATGTATTCATGCTGCATATCCATTAATCCCATATATTCCATCGCTTGTTCAACCATGCGGATGTCTTCGGCATTCAACTTACCACGTGAGTAAGGGAAACGACCAAAAGAAACCAATTCACGGATTGTCAGTCGAACATTCATGAAATTGGACTGTTTTAAGATGGATACGCGCTTTGAGAATTCATTGGATTTCATCTTGTCAACGTGTTTGTTATCCAATAATACTTCTCCTGTATCCGCATCGACTAGTCGGCTTACCATTGAAAGTAAAGTCGATTTCCCTGCTCCATTCGGACCGATGAAAGAGGTGATTTTCCCACGATGTATATCGACATTCACCTTCTCAACGACCACTTTTTTCCCATAGAACTTTGACAACTCACGGACTTGGATCATGAGGATCGACTCTCCTTTAATAGTAAATAAATGAAATAGACACCGCCGACAAAGTTGATGATGACACTGAGTGTAGTCGAGAACGTAAAGATTCGTTCAACAACCCATTGGCCTCCAACTAACGCAATAACACTCATGACCGATGCCCCTGCAATCAGCATTGAATGTTTATAGGTTTTAAAGAATTGATACGATAAGTTCGCAACGATTAATCCAAAGAATGTAATCGGGCCAACTAAAGCCGTCGAAACCGAAATAAGGATTGCCGAAATGATGAGCATTGATTTTACGAGTCGATCGTAACTCACCCCGAGATTGATGGCGGTATCACGACCGAGTGATAGTACATCTAGCTCGTTAAATGATCTTGCACCGGCAATGAAAGTAAGGATGACAATTCCTAATGCCCACCATACCAACTCTCCACTTACATTGTTGAAACTCGCAAACATTTTATCCTGCACCCGGAAAAATTCATTTGGATCAATGAGCACTTGTAGAAATGTTGAGATGCTTTGGAAAAACGTTCCGACAATAATTCCGACAAGCAACAGGAAGTAAATCGGCCGCTTCCCTCCACGGAATAGAAAACGGTACAAAATAAGCGCAAACACTACCATTGTCAACACAGATAAGATGAAATTGACATGTCGGTTGACGATTGTAATGTGGTCAGAACCTAGGAAAAAGATGACGACCGTTTGAAGTAACAAGTACAATGAATCCAATCCCATTATACTCGGCGTCAAAATACGATTATGTGTGATCGTCTGGAAGATTACCGTCGAGTACGCAATCGCGACACCCGTCAACACCATCGCAATCACCTTGATGGCCCGTCGTGGCAAAGCATAATCAAAGCTGCCATTTAAATCATGGAATAAATATAAGGCACAAAAACCTAACGCTAAAACAGAAAGGATTGTCAATTTAGTCGCATCACGCATACGCTTTCCTCCTAAACAACAAATAGAGGAAAATTCCACTTCCGATGACGCCTACCATTAAACTTATGGAGATTTCATACGGATAAATAAGAACCCTTCCTAAAATATCGCATATTAGGAGGAATATCGCCCCTAATAGTGCGGTGTGTGGCAATGTCTTTTTCAAATGATCGCCATGAAAGATTGACACGATGTTCGGAATAATTAATCCTAAAAACGGAATCATTCCGACCGTCAAAATGACAGTCGTCGTAACAAGTGCCACCAATATTAACCCAATATTGACAATACGTTTGTAAGCGAGACCTAAGTTCTTGGAAAAGTCTTCTCCCATCCCCGCGACTGTAAACCGATTTGCATACAAATACGTAATGATTAGCACGGGAATGCTTATGTATAAAAGTTCGTATCGTCCTTTCATAATCATAGAGAAATCACCTTGTAGCCACGATGACATATTTTGAATGACGTTCGCTTTGTATGCGAAAAATGTCGTAATGGACGATAAGATGTTTCCAAACATTAACCCAACAAGTGGTATGAAAATAGCATCTTTGAATTTAATACGGTCCAATATCTTCATGAACAGCAACGTCCCCGCTAGTGCAAAAGCAAATGCAACAATCATCTTTTCAAGCGTTGTAGCACTCGTAAACAACAACATGGATACTAAGATGCCTAGCTTGGTTGCATCCAATGTACCTGCAGTAGTTGGTGACACAAATTTGTTTCGACTTAGCTGCTGCATAATTAGACCTGCAATACTCATTCCTGCTCCAGCAAGGAGAATTGATACTAATCTGGGAACCCGGCTGATTAGGAAAATTTCAGTCTCCTGCGATTTAAAATCCAAGAGATCTAACGGGTTAATAGAACTCACTCCAACGAATAACGAGAGAAATGAGAATAGAATAAGTGCAATAACTAAATAACGTTTCTTCATAGAGGGCTCCAGTGTTTTATTTGCTACCAAGTTGACTAATCTACTGAAAACGATTATCAATTAGGTGCAAATCCAATTATATCAGTTGTATATAGTGTGTCAACCTCTACTTGAAAATGATTATCAATGAATAATACAACTATCTCAAACAACTAAACACCTCCTTGGTTACAACAGTCTTCTACGAGTTATGTCAGTTTATCAACAAAACGCTCTGCAAACGAAAAAAGCTAATACGATGGATCGCTGATCATACTAGCGTCCAATCGTATTAGCTATAACATCATTCAAGTAATCTTATTCTTGCCCTTCCTCTTGCATTATTTCCTCTAGATCGACTGCGTTATCAATGACTTCTTGTGGAACGGCAATTTCTTCGATTTCATTGATTTTTGTAAGTACAGATTTTATTTTTTGTACCATATGCATTTCTTCGCCATCAACCTTCATTGTTAAATCCATATCCATGTCAAATGCATTTGTATAATAGGTTTCTTTATCGATATGAATCGTCACATTCAATTTTTTGACATCCATATTTTCATATACTTCGGCTTCTTCTTCAGAAAATCCACCTTCAGCAGGCATCGCTTGGCCAATTAGTTCTTTTATTAACCCGCTTAACTTATCTCCTGAAGCAGCAAGTGTCAAAATATATTCATCATCTGTTTGTTCAAATGTAAAATCATCCTTAAACTCTTTAAACATCTTCATATCTAGCGTCGGATCTGTTTCCCCGCCCATTTGCGCCATCAGTTCATCATACATCTCTTTAGGCATCTTAATCCATTCGCCCATTTCTGGATCATTCACATAAAATCCAGTATCAGTCATGTACATTTCCATATCCATTGCACCAAGATCACCCATGTCCATACTCATCTTTTGGTGCATTGCTATTGGATCTACAATCATATCCATATCCATTTTAATTTTGCTATCCATATTTAGATCTTGACCTGGAATTGTCATCTTCTGTTCAATGTCCATTACCGCATTCATGCTCTTTTGTTCAGCTGAAACTTCCATTGCTTTACTATATACTTCTTGCGCTGTCATTTTACTTTCGTTTTTTACTTCTACCTTCTTGCCCGTTTCCGGATCTGTTTTCGGCTCTGCAGCTGATCCACAAGCAGCTAAACCTACTGCGAGAACGCCAATACCTAACCCTTTTAGCCATTTCTTCATAATTTGTTCGCTTCCTTTCAGCTTTCTATTTTTCTTACAGTTAATCATACGGAGCGGAACGAAAAGGGTTCCATTATTCTTCACATTTCTACTATTTGAATCCTTCATCCTATGCATGAATTCATGACTTTTTTCATTCAATTAAGCGAGCCTTACCTACTCCAAATGACCAATCCATACAACATTCCATCCTACGTTTCGCTTCACTCAACATGCGCTTGTCGATTTATGGAATGTGCGTTTGTTATCCATCGAATTCACAATTTATTCGATTGGATAGCTCGAGTTATCGATCGGATAGACAAAGTTATCGCCAATTCGGGACCTTTGATTCATTGTTCCTTCTTACCAACAAACCACTATCGCAAAAGGCATTTCTGTGCGACAACATAAGTCAGACTACATTTAAAATCCGCTTTACTAAAATCCTGTTTAGCAGGATACATTAACACAGCATTTCAGTACACTTTGGAGTATCAATGTTTAACTTTATGTAAATCGGGCATACTAATACCATCCCACCCCCCTTTCTCTTTATAGATAAGAACTGCACTGACATGTAACCTTGTCAGTGCAGTTTTTTGTTGTGTACAGACATTTGCTGAATTAGTGACTAACGATGAACGCCTCTAACCTTTTCTTTTCATACGCATCCATTTCAACCGTCATAAGCGTTCCCTCTTCTTCGTATTCGGTCTTTTTAACATTGGCTTTGTCATTTAGATAAGAAACAATATCACCACGATCAAACGGAATGAGCAGCTTGCACGTAATGTATTGCTCAAAAATCTTTCTCTTTATGGCGCCGATTAATTCAACCAAACTGTCCGTTTCTTTCGCAGAAATCCATACACTATCCCCTTCTAGTTTCGGGTAAGGTACGTTCGCTAAGTCAGACTTGTTATAGACATTAATCGTCGTAATGTTTTCTACTCCAATATCTTGCAACGTCTCATTCGTTACATCCATCATATACCGGTATTCTTCATTGGATACGTCGACAACATGCAATAAAAGATCCGCTTCACTTGCCTCTTCCAATGTCGAACGGAAAGCTTTGACAAGATGATGAGGAAGCTTTGAAACAAATCCGACTGTATCTGTAAGTAAAAACTCTTTGTTATCTGCCAGCTTCAAATGTCTAACGGACGTATCAAGCGTAGCGAAGAGCATGTTCTCCTCATACACCTGCTTCGCACTTTCTTCATCCATTAACCGTAATAATCCATTCATTAACGTCGATTTCCCGGCATTCGTATACCCAACAATCGACACGACAGGAATACCGCTCTTCTTCCGTTGCTTACGCTGCGTATCTCTACGGTCCCGCACTTGCTCCAAATCTTTTCGCAACTTTGCAATCTGATCTTCAATCTTCCGTCTATCGAGTTCCAATTTCGTTTCTCCGGCACCTTTGTTCTGGAAACCGCCCCCTGTACCGCCTCCTTGCCTGCTTAATGAAGCACGTAATCCGACTAATCGGGGAAGCGTATATTGTAGCTGGGCTAGTTCCACTTGCATCCGCGCTTCATGCGTCCTTGCTCGCCTTGCAAAGATATCCAGAATAAGCATCGTCCGGTCAATGACTTTCACCGCAAGTTCTTGTTCTAGATTTCTAATTTGTGAAGGCGATAATTCATCATTGAAGATGACCAAGTTGGCTTCTGTCTCTTCATAGAAACGTTTTACCTCTTCTACTTTCCCTTTTCCGACATAAAGGGACGAGTGCCTTCGCTCAAGGTTTTGTGTGACCATGCCGACAACTTCCACATCAATCGCTTCCGCTAAATTTTTCAATTCTTCCATCTCATACGCAAAATGCTCAGCATTCTGTTCTTGTACGCCAACAAGAATCGCCCGTTCAATTAACAACTCCATACATCCAAAACCCCTTCCACATCAACTTGTCTATGCTTACTTGTCAGTGGAAATCACCACTTCTTTTAACCGCTCAACCCCACCTTCATGTTCAATAAATCGTAGTGTCACATTGTTAAGCGAGATTGTATGGTTATCGTCGACTTTCGCGGATAATAAAACCGCCCACTCACCCGTCACACCTAATGGGTCTTCAACATGAAATACACATTGCTGTATAACCTTCTTCTCATTGGATTCAACAAGTGCTCCTTCAGCTCTCAGTTTGTCGAAACGGAGCTGCTCCGGCTCTTCCCACTCAATGAAAAACGGGTAAGGAAGTTCATTTGAAATCGGTTGATTAATAAAAAGCATCTTCCATCTTTTTATTTCTCCACTCGTGGTTCTTCGTTGGGCGTCCAACACACCAGATGTCAAGAATCCTTTATTTTGCAACTCTTCGTTAAAGGCTTCTATATTTTCGACAGATAAACAAAGTGTTCCCCAACCCTCTTGAATCTTTACATCGTGTAACAACAGTCTTGTTAGCGGATGGTCAACGCGTTCTGCTAGCTCAAGCTTTTCAACTGCTAACCATTCAATATAAGCATTTTTGACGTACATTAACGCATTATGCGTACCCCATTTCTCATGACGTCCTCCAACAACTGCATGCTGTCCATCTTGTTGCAACTGATCTACGATTTCATCCGGACTTTTATGCGTAAAGTATACGACATGATCCAACTTCAACTGCACGACCCCCTATTACCATTCTTTTCAATAGCGTATCATATGTATACGAACAGTGGCACCTGACAAGATAAAATAAAAACCGTCGGCAGCCAATCGTTTACAAATTGGTTACCCACGGTTCTTTTTAAGTCATTCTTTTAGCATTATCGTTCTTTTTTTACCATTTCCACAGCATCGTAAAATTCTTTGTCAATGTCTGCATTCGGCTTAAATGTCATCAAGCTGACAATCCACGTTACGATTAAACAAATGATGAACCCAGGTACAATTTCATACAGCATATCGGACAACGCTTCAACGTTCCCCCAAATACCGACCGTAATTGCTCCTGCCACCATTCCCCATAACGCGCCTTGCGACGTAAGTTTACGCCAATAAAGGGATAAGATGATAATCGGTCCGAATGCACCACCGAAACCAGCCCAAGCAAACGATACCAGTTTTAAAATCGATTCTTTATTCGGCCAAGCAAGCACCATCGCAATTAATGAAACGACAAGTACAGCCATCCTACCTAAAAAGACATAATGCTTATCTGTCGCATCCGACTTCATCACGGCTTTGTACAAGTCTTCAATTAATGCTGACGACGTTACAATCAATTGTGAAGAAATCGTACTCATAACAGCTGCCAATACTGCAGCTAGCATAATCCCCGCAATGAGTGGATGGAAAATGATTTGTCCAAGTGCAATGAATACAGTCTCAGGATCAGCTAAGCTGACATCCGGATTTTGTTTGTAATACGCAACACCTACAAGCGCTGTTGCGATTGCACCGAATAAGCTCAATATCATCCAACCGATACCAATGCGACGTGCACTCTTTGTCTCTTTTACTGAACTGATCGCCATAAATCGAACAATGATATGTGGTTGACCAAAATAACCCAAGCCCCAAGCAAGAGATGAAATTATACCTGCAGCTGTTGCTCCTTTTACAATGTTAAAGAAGTCAGGATTTACTTCTGTAATACTTGCTGACGTTTCTGCCAAACCACCCGTCAAAAACAGCCCAACAATGGGAACTAACAGAAGTGCCAAGAACATCGTTAATCCTTGAATGAAATCTGTATAACTTACCGCTAAAAATCCGCCAAAAAGCGTGTATGCGATTACAACTGCCGATACAATTAATAAACCGACATGATAATCCAAGCCAAAAGAACTTAAAAAGAACTTTCCACCTGCTACCATACCTGATGACACATAGAACGTAAAGAACACAAGAATGATTAGTCCTGATGCAATCCGCAATAATCTGGACTTGTCTTTCAAGCGATTCTCTAAGTAACTAGGAATAGTAATGGAATCGTTGGACACTTGCGTATACGAGCGTAGACGCGGCGCTACAAGCAACCAGTTCAAATACGCACCTATCGTTAAACCGACAGCAATCCAGGCTTCAACAAGGCCACCCGCATATATTGCACCCGGTAACCCCATTAGCAGCCAACCTGACATATCGGATGCTCCTGCACTCAATGCTGTAACTGCAGGCCCTAATGAACGTCCACCTAACATATAGTCGGTTAAGTTCGTTGTCCTTTTAAAGGCATACCAACCGATGAATAACATAAGAGCTAAATAAAGAACGATTGATATGAGTTGATACAATTGTTCAGTAGACATAGTGTCCCCCCTATCTATTTTATCGTTTTAATCATAGCATTTTGTGTTGAAATATAAAGTGGTAAAAACAAGAAAGTTTTCTCTGATACATCTATGAATTTTTACTATTCGGCGTACTATCTGACGAACAGACAATTTTCCGTTATAATTATCTACAAAGGCAGAACCAAACAAACTAACTTTTTTCCATCATTTTCAACAGATTTCCCGGGAAATGAACAGAACTCGACAGGAGGAGACAGAATGACACACGAACATTGGTTACAAAAGACAATTGAGATGGCAATAGAAAATGTTGAGCAAGGTGGCGGTCCTTTTGCTGCACTCCTTGTGAAAAACGGCAATGTTCTCGGGCAAGGAACAAATCGTGTTCACATCGCACAAGACCCTTCCGCACATGCAGAACTGCTTGCCATTCGTGAAGCATGTACAACCTTACAAACAACTGATCTTTCCGATTGTATTTTATACGCTAGCGGTGAACCATGCCCTATGTGCTTAGGTGCGGCTTATTGGGCAAAAGTAGGGAAAATCTATTATGCATGCAACAAAGTAGAAGCAGCTGAAGAGACCGGTTTTGCTAATCCCTTAAAAAACTTCTTTCCAGACCAATCTATAGACCCTGACAAACGTTCAGTTCCGTTTATCCAACTAAAAACCGACAATGCCCTAGATCCCTTCCTCGTTTTCCAAAAAAGGAATGGTTCCACTTCATGAAATTGACTTGCCAAGTCAATTTCCTATTATCACTATGAAGTTTTGGTCAATCAACTGCAATACTTACTGTAATTTCCCACTTAGCATGATGCGTTTTCATTTGGCGGTCTGCTGCTAATAAAATCTTAGATGGCTATCGGCATTTAGCGCAACAAACGTTCGTTAGGCATTTTTTCTCTCTCGCGTTACTGGAGAGGGTAAACATTCCTACTCAGATCTGGCCATAACTCAGCATAACTCCTGAAATCACGGCATAATTAGAGCAAAAGCTGCATTCTTCCTCATATAACCGCATAAACTACTCAATCTCCGCATACTTCCTCAAATATCAGCATAAACCATTCAATCGCCGCATTCTTCCTCAAATATCAGCATAACTAGCTCAATAACCGCCTATCCAAGTCACAATGCCTCCACTACTACCTACTCCCTTTCAAGTTTAACGTCTTCCATTTAGGGAATCGTCTAGTAAGGAGGGATGTAGTATGCCGTGGACGAAAAATGATTATCCCGATTCATTTAAAAACTTGGATTCTGATGTTAGAGAAAAAGCAATTGAAATTGCAAATGCATTGTTGCGCGAAGGAAACGAAGAAGGTCGCGCGATATCCATAGCGACTGCAAAAGCTCGTGAATACGTACAAGGTGATAATCCGGAAACTCAAACGACTTATGAAGCTTTTGCCAGAGACGATGATTGGATATTGATGAAGAAAAATGGCGAACGAGCAATCTTTAAAGAAAAGACAAAGCATGAACTGTTAGAAAAAGCGAAACCCTATGTCAATGAACATAACGGCAGCCTTACAATTTACCATGAAGATGGTTCCCACGAACAAACATTGTATGCATAACATTGAATTCCGTATGTAGCATGGACTTCAGCCACTGTTTCATACATCTAGTTAACGACAAAAAAACGCCAGAAACCATTTTTCATAATCATTGGTTCCTGGCGGTTTGTATTTACCTCGTTGTTTAAGCAAGTGTGTAAGGACCTCCCACAACTCACTCTTTCAATTACCGGCTCACCACTTCTTCTACCGACATTTCTCGAAGTTTGAACTTTTGGATTTTCCCAGAAGCCGTCATTGGGTACTCCTCTACAAAATGAATGAACCGGGGGATCTTATGGTGAGAAATTTGCCCTTTACAGAAACTACGTATAGATTCTTCGTCAATGGCAGCACCTTTCTTTGGAATAATCCAAGCCATGACTTCCTCGCCATACTTCTCATCAGGCACTCCAACAATTTGCACATCCAAAACGGCAGGATGTGTATAAAGAAATTCTTCGACTTCTCGCGGATAGATATTTTCCCCACCTCGAATGATGACATCCTTTATCCGCCCAGTAATATCAATATAGCCGTCTTCATCCATGACCGCGATATCACCTGTACGTAACCATCCTTTTTCATCGATCGCTTCACGTGTCGCCTCTTCGTTATTATAATAACCCTTCATAACGTGGTAACCGCGCGTGCAAAGTTCTCCTGGTTCTCCAACAGGCACTTCTTCACCCGTCATCGGATCTATGATTTTCACTTCCACATATGGATGTGGTTTACCAACAGTGGATACGCGTTTTTCAATTGGGTCATCCGTTTGCGTTTGTGTAATGACCGGCGAACATTCCGTTTGTCCATAGCAAATTGTAATTTCATGAGCACCCATATCCGAAATGACGCGTTTCATCACTTCAATCGGGCATGTAGAGCCTGCCATAATGCCAGTGCGCAATAAGGATGTATCATACTTTTTAAAATCAGGATGATTCAATTCTGAAATGAACATCGTCGGAACACCGTGTAACGCAGTGCACTTTTCGTCTTGTACTGCTTGCAGTACACGTAACGGATCAAATTGCTCTACAATTACCATTGTAGCTCCATGTGTCACAGCTGCTAAATTACCTAGCACACATCCGAAACAATGAAAGAATGGTACCGGAATACAAACTCGGTCTTCGTTCGTTAATTTCATAAAATCACCGATAATTTTACCGTTATTGACGATATTATGATGCGTCAACATGACCCCTTTTGGAAACCCAGTTGTTCCTGACGTATATTGAATGTTAATCACATCATCGGCGGTCATGGATTGCTGTCGTTTCTTCAGCTCATCATCCGTAATTCCATCTGCATGCGCTAAAAATTCGGACCACTTATAAATGCCCGCCTCTTGCTTATCCGTCATCAGAATGATTCTTTTTAACTTAGGCAATCGTTGGCTTGTTACGAAGCCATCTTCCTTATCATTTAACTCGGGACAGATAGAACGGATAATATCGATGTAACTTGTTCCTTTAAAACCCTCGTCTACGATCAATGTCGTTGCATCTGATTGTTTTAAGAGGTACTCCAATTCATTGGCTTGATAATTCGTGTTGACGGTAACGAGAACGGCTCCCATCTTACCGGTAGCAAATTGACTCAATAACCATTGGGGCTTATTGTCCGACCAAATCGCGACATGCTCCCCTTTTTTTATCCCCATCCCGATGAATGCCTTCGCCAGTTCATCCGTCTCCTGGTCGAACTCTCGATAAGTCTTGCGAATTCCATGTTCGGGATACACATAAGCTTCCTTGTCCGGATTCTTTTGTGTCCATTCTTTCACGACTTCTCCAACTGTTTGATTTAACAAAGACATCCACCTATCCCCTTTCTAAAAATCTATTGTTAGTTACATATTATCACAAAATTCGGAAGGAGTAGTGGGTAAATTTATTCAATTGTCAGCCTTATTCACGATTACCTATACGATTCGCCCAAATTATCTAACGGGAAGACACGACCCCTCTCGTCTTTATAAACGACGTGATGGCGTTCTAATTTCGTCGGCGAATCAAGACCGGCCGCTGCTGCAATGCGGAACAATCCTTCACGCATCGTCAATATATAATTCGTTACCCGATACTTCTTTTCTTCTACGACAAGTCCTCTCTGCAAGTTTTTATCTGTTGTTGCAACACCTGCAGGGCAATCGTTTGTGTGACAACGGTGCGCCATAATACAACCGACGGAAATCATGAATCCGCGGGCGATTTGTACGAGATCGGCTCCCATTGCCAATGCCAATGCAGCCTTATCAGGCGTTGTAATTTTGCCAGATGCAATAATTTTCACTTCATCACGTACGCCATGTTTCTTCAATGCATCATCGAGAAGCATGAGTGCAGATTTCAAAGGCAGTCCGACACTATCAGCTAAATCTTGGTACGTAGCACCGGAGCCACCTTCCGCACCGTCCAAGGAAATAAAGTCGGGCCCTTTTCCCGTTTCATCCATGAATGAAGCCAGCTCTTCTGCGTCTTCTTTCCCACCAATCACTACTTTTATCCCAACAGGTTTTCCGCTATGATTTCGTATCTTTTCGATAAAGTCAAATAATGTCGGATAATCCGAGAACTGCTTGAACCGGTTCGGACTATTAATAGTCGTATACGGTACTACATTCCGGATCTTAGCAATTTCCTCGGTTACTTTCTCTCCTTCGACATGACCACCGCGCATTTTGGCACCTTGCGCGAGTTTAATTTCAAAAGCTTTCACTTGTGGGATTTCCGCTTTTTCTCGTAATCTTTCCCAACTGAATTCGCCATCCTCCGTTCGGAATCCAAAGAGGCCAGAGCCAATTTGTGCAATAATGTGCGCATCACCTGCCAAATGATATGGGGATAGTCCACCTTCACCCGTATTCATCCACGCTTCTTTTGCCAACCCGATTCCTTTCGACAGTGCTGTAATCGCATTTTCACCAAGCGCTCCGTAGCTCATCCCAGATTGTCCAAGCAAACTTCTTACGTGAAAAGGATGTTCGCAATTCGGTCCGATAATAATTGCATCCTCTTCAGGTAATAACCACGGCATCGTTGGAATTTCTTCACGATGTTCCTTGCGGGAAAATAAATTATCGTTATCAATCCTGTAACGCATTGTATGGATGAGTGTTTCATTGTCCACACGCATTTCCTCATTCTGTTTTGTGAACATCGCATTACGAATATAATAGCCGGCCTCATCAAAGTTTCGTTTGGATCCGAAACCGATAACATTGTTTAAATACTTGCCTGGCATGACCATATGTAAATATTCTTCCCGATTAAACGGTTCACCGTCATTGTCATCGTCAAACAAATATTGTCGAAGTTCTGGACCTGTCTTTTCAAGCACATACCGCATTCGACCTAAAATCGGATAGTTCCGTAGAATCGCATGCTGCTTTTGCCTTTTATCATAGAAATAAAGAAATAGTGCTGTCAGTATTGGAATGACGACTAAAAATAGGAGAATGACTGTTGTCGTCATCGAAATACTTTCCAACCAACTCATCTCGACACCCCTTTTCGAACGGATTTTTGTAGTGTACCATTAATCTATTCACTAACTATAGAATACTTAAACAATTAGGAGGAAACGGAATGGTCATCGAATTATTAACTGCACATGCATCTGTCCGAAAATACAAGGATCTCACTCTACCAAAAGAAAAAGTGTATGAATTCATTCACGCTGGACAGCATGCCGCTAGCTCTCACTTTGTCCAAGCCTATTCTGTCATCTACGTGACCGAGCAGGAAAAGCGCGAGCAATTAGCTGAGCTTTCTAAGAATAAACGACAAATTCTTTCAGCAGGGGCTGTTCTTCTGTTCTGTGCCGACTATTGTCGATTAGAAAAAGCAGGGGCGCTTCATCAAAAGGATATTCATTATTCGTATACCGAAAATCTTTTAGTAGGTGCAGTGGATGTTGCTTTATTTGCCCAAAATGTCGCCATTGCTGCTGAAAGCCAAGGATACGGCATCTGTTATATCGGAGGCGTCCGGAATGCACCACACGAAATAAGTGAGCTATTTCAATTACCAAAAGGGGTTGTTCCATTGTTCGCTATGACAATCGGCGTACCTGACGAAGTGAATGAAGTGAAACCGAGGTTACCTGTTGAAGCTGTTATTCACGAGAATGGCTATGACAGCGACAAATATGAGGAGCTTTTACAAGCATATGATCAGACGATGCATGCGTATTATCTTAATCGCGGATCAAACCAGAAGGATACGGAATGGTCCTTGCAAATGGCAGATTTCCTATCCGAGCCAAAACGTACGTATATGAAAGAATTCCTCATCCAACAAGGTTTTGAAATGAACTGACAAGTGCTTGTGTGCACAAGAAAAACCATCCGTCTGCTAGCCTCTTCAGCTAACAGACAGATGGTTTATTCCTATAAGTATTCGATTTAACTCCACAAACCAGCAGTCTCTAATTTCTTTTTCCCTTTGAAAGCGAAAAGTATTGCGACTACGTTTAAGACAAACATTGCAATAATCGCATAAAGTACTGTTGTATAACTACCTGTCATTTGGTAGATAAAACCGTATAAAGGAAGTGCGACAATACCTGCTACCGCTAAACCGATTGCTGCTAATGCATAAATTTGACTATATTCTTTGTTACCAAAGAGTGCTGTCGTCAACAACGGTCCTAACGTTCCAAGTGCTGCAATAACGAAGCCTAGAATGAAAACAGCTATTGTAAACATCATTTTGTTACCAGGGACGAACAGCAAAATGACGATCGGAACAACCCCTAACAACATAGAGAAGATTGATGTGTTCTTTACACCAATTTTATCGCTTAGGAAGCCTAATACTAGGGCTCCAATAACAACACCAAGTGACCAACCACCCATTGCATTACCTGCAAATTTAATGTCGTACCCTAAGCCCATTGCAAATGGTGCGACGTGCTGATTAAAACTTGCAATTGACGTCAACAGGAAGAAGAAGAGCACTAACATATAAAACGCACTCGATTTTTTCGCGACTGCTGAAGTTACACCTGTTTCAGCCACTGATGCTGCAGTTTGTGCCGCATCAATTGGCATTTCAGCCATACCGTATGGTTGAAGACCTTTTTGCTTTGGTGCCATACGGATCGTCAATAATACAACAGGAATGACAATCGCCATTACGCCAAGTCCTAGAATCATATACGTGTTTCTCCAACCTTCACTAGCAATCAAATTCCCTGCCGCTGGTTGAAGTATTGCACCGAATAGTCCACCTGAAGAAATGATAATCCCCATTGCCAAACCATTATGCTTTTTAAACCATCTATTGACAAGAACTGGACCAGCCATTTGACCTGTAAATACAGATCCCATCGCCATCGGAATTGAGAACAAATACCAACCCCATACGGAGTTCATCAAACCAAACATCGCAAACGCTCCACCTTGCAAGACAATCGCAACGATTAGCAGGATACGAATATCATATTTCGCCATCAACTTTCCAGCAATCGGAAGGAACAACATCGTGACGATGGAAGAAATACTAAAATATAACGTTAAACTCCCCATACCTATTCCAAGGTCTTCGGTTACAGGTGTTAAAAACAAGCCACCAGCTGTCATTATGCCACCTTTTGCAAGACCAACCATTAAAACTAAACCTACTAAAACCCACCAAGCATAGTGAATTCTTTTCTTTTGAACACTCATGTAGAAATCCTCATTTCTTCTCTTTGGTGTTTTCTATTGCTAGTACTAAATTATACAAACTATGTTGTGATAGTAGACAAGCTATGCGCAAAAGCGTGTCCTAGCATGTGTTCGTCAACCCAGCTATTCAACAAAAGTGTTTATAAGTAACTTATAGTACCTAAGTTATTTTCCGTAACGATGATAGCCTGTTTGAACCTAGTTGTCAATACCATAAATAGGACATTTTTTGACTCTTGATATGCTACAAGTTTTAACGGTATTATGATAGAATTAACAGACTACTGTAAGTTAATACTATTCGTTATTTACTATTGTTTTTTGAAATATGTAAGAAAGGGCGATTGGATTGACCAAAACAAGAAACTCGGAAGACGTTTACACGAAAATCAATGCTGCCTATCAAATCATTGAGAAAAAGTGGATGTGCACAATCATATGTTCCTTAATGAAAGAACCTAAAAGATTCAGTGAAATTAATTCTCAAATCCCTGAACTGAGTAACCGCATGCTTACAGAACGAGTGAAAGAGCTTGAAGATATTGGTATCGTCTTCCGTCAAGTCATTACAGATCGACCAATTCGAACAGAATATTCATTAACACAAAAAGGCCAAGACCTAGGAAAAGCATTAAAACCAATTCAAGACTGGGCAAAACATTGGCTATGATAAAGTTCACTGCAACCTAAAGATCAATACTTTCAAGAACCCACAATGCTTTAGAGTCACCTTTGTGGGTTCTTTTTTGGTATGGTAATACATACACACTCGCACGAAATGAGGTACTAGAAGATGCTTTTTGACGAACTGATTGAAACGATTGCCCGCCGGATGGAAGAGGGCACCTTCATCAAAGGAACAATTAGTCAGCCCCGCTATAAATCGACCGGACTCGGAAAGGTGAAACTAAAACCTGTTCAAATAAAGAATGACATGCATATCCAGTTTGAATACCATTATGATCGTATTTTGAAGCATGACAACGTAAAACTAGAAGATATCCGTTCTGCCTTACAACAACAATTAGAGCAGTTTAAACAGATGCAAGCGGAGTTCACCGACGAGAATGTGCATATCCAACTGACCAAGAAATTCAAGGTATCTTGGAAAGCTGAGAAGGCCGAGGTGAAGAAGGTCGTAAATTTATCACACAATCGAAAAAAGAATTATTTATTGGATGAGGAAACGCCTTATCCTTTCCTGATTCGCTTAGGAGTACAGTCCCAAGAAGGGAAAGTAAAGAAGCAGAAATACGATAAATTCCGTCAAATTAATCGGTTTGTCGAGTTCATTGACGACGCACTTGCTCACTTGCCGAAGGACCGTCCAGTTCGCATTTTAGATTTCGGTTCAGGTAAGTCTTATTTGACGTTTGCACTTTATCATTATTTACATGTTGAAAAAGGGATGGATATCCGTGTGACCGGCCTAGATTTAAAGAAAGAAGTCATCGAAGAATGCAATCGCATTGCGCATGATCTTGGTTATGAACAGCTTGAATTCCTCGTTGGTGATATTAATGACTACAACGACGAGACTGCTGTAGACATGGTCGTCACCTTGCATGCATGTGATGTTGCTACAGACATGGCACTTGCTCGAGCAGTCAAGTGGTGCGCCAAGGTCATTCTAAGTGTCCCTTGTTGCCAACACGAATTGTTTTCCCAAATTGAATCAACTGCTCTGGACGTCATGTTACAACACGGTCTTATTAAGGAGCGGTTCGCTGCCATTGCCACCGATTCCATCCGCGCCGAGCTGTTAGCACTTGTCGGATATGACGCACAGCTACTCGAGTTCATCGATATGGAGCATACGCCTAAAAACATATTGATTCGTGCCTATTTTACCGGGAAGAAAGCGAACGATGACAAACTTGCAAAGTATATAGCTTTCAGGGAAATGTTGCAGGCAAAACCGTTTTTGGAGAATGAACTTGCGGATGCCGGGTATTTAAAAACAGACTGAAAGAAGGCAGGGCATTGATCAATACGAAAAACAACGGGTATGAATTTGTGGATTTTTTGATGTGTAAGGAAGAAGAACTGGATTCCTTTCAACCAATCGCAGGTTCATTAGCAATATTGAGTTGTTCTGAAAAATACCTGATGTGCTACAACACTTGGAGAGAACAATGGGAATTACCTGCTGGAAAAAGAGAAGCAGGAGAAACTGCAAAAGAATGTGCACAACGAGAGCTTTTTGAAGAAACCGGGCAAACTGTTGATCAGTTAACATTCCTGGGTCTTTTACAGGCGAAAAAACTTGAGAACGGCACTTTCAAATATAATCCTGTTTACGTCGCATCTCTTGATAAGCTCGAACCGTTTTTGATTAATAACGAAACGTCCGAAATAATGCTTTGGGATTTACTTGAGGAAATTGGTACGGTTGATGAAGTTGATATGCTGTTGTTGAAGTCGATAAGTTGCTGATACTTTATGGAAAGTTTTTAGGGGGTGAATCTTTGCCGACATATCATAAACTAGTGCGGGATTTCATACCGACTATTATCGAGAAATCAGGCAAACTTTGTTCGACGAAGGTGTTGAGCGAAGACGAGTACATTGTCGAAGTAAATCGAAAAATGCATGAGGAATTGGCTGAGTATGAGGCAGCAGAAACGCCAGATGATGCCATCGAAGAACTCGCAGACCTACTGGAACTTTTACACGCTGCCGCTATGTCCCAAGGATTTTCCGTGGAGGAATTAGAAAAAATACGTCAGCAAAAAGCAGAGAAACGTGGCGGGTTTGAAGAACGGATATTTTTAATTGATGTTGAGGATGAGTGAAGTTCGCCTTTCGGGAGCAACTAATACAATAAAGCTGACATGAAGGAAATCTGTTTCATGTCAGCTTTTTATTTTGTTACGCAGTAAACCGTGTAATTACTTCTTTTCCAGCTTTTCAACCCTTTTGGTTAACTCGTCTACTTGGTGTTCAATCATAGTCTTTTTCAACTTTCGATTGTCTTTTGAGATTCTAGCAATCTTAACAAGAAACACCACAAGAAAAATAATGCCAATGAAAAAAACACTTGTAAAAATCACGTCTTCCACATTAACGATGATTCCCCATCTCCTCGTTGATCCTCAAGCAGATAAACGCCTGCTTGAACCGGTTATGCACCGTAAATACTATTGAAATGTATGTACTGCATCTTGCTCCATCAGTTCTTCATAGCACTTCAATTCTTGTTCAAACAACTTTTCATAAGTTGATAGACTGTGAGTCCTTACCATCTCAAAACAATCCCAGTCGACAACTTCAAAAAAACGATTCAACATTTCAGCATTTGCCCATGCTGTTTTTTCAAAGGCGATATCTGTCGAAAGCTCCTCAAGCCGCAGTGTCATGAACGGTATATCAGTCGCCCGGTTTTCAGCTGCCACCATTTTTTTCGCTTCGTACAACTCAACCGCACGGTCAAGTGAAGCTAGAAGCGCTTCCCTGTCCATGGCGTGACCAAGTTCATGAATGGTGATAATTTCTACATAGGTTCGTAACGGTATCTGTTTATCTAACTCCTGGCACGCTTCCTGCACCCGGTTGCAATCTACAAGTACTTCATCCTTGATGAAATCGTACATCATGTTAACCCCAGTGTGTTCATCTTTCAGTTCCATGTCCCTATTGACGGCTCGCATCGTAGTCTTAATGATGCTGAAAATCTCGTGTTTTGTAACGTACATCCTCTTCCCCTGACTGTATTATGATTTTCTATTTTTATTCATTTAAATTTAGCACTAAACTTTATTTATTGTATAAAAAATACACGTGTTTTTCAAGGCGTATCCAGCAATTTCCCACATTGTTTCAGTTATCCTTAGAGAAGAACTTCACTTTCCTTCATCCACACCTACCTCCATTAACACATAACCTCCATGTTCATGCTGCCCAGTAAACTTGATCGGAATCCGTTGCTTAAAAATCGGTCCATCCACAACAACTGTATGAAATTCCCCTGATTCTCCACACGCATCAATGCCAAGTGCTTCAAGTTCATCCATAAGATCGATTGTAAATTTTCGACCGTTAAATGCTGCAGGCATTAATTTCGTGTTTACAACGACAATGTACGCTTCAAATCCAGCGTGAATGAATTCTTCCAACAAAGCACGTCGAGGTTCCATCCATAACGGGTGGATCGCTTCCATACCTACTTTTGTACATGTTGTCTGCACCCATGTCAAATGATCTTCCAAATCGATATCTCCAAAAACTCCGTTTGGGATTCCTTCTTCCACACACTCTTGCATAGCGTCTAAAAATTGCTGCTCATAACTTCCCCAATTTGCCCCTCTTATCATAAGCGGTACGCCTATACTTTCTGCTTGCGCTTGAATGATTGCTAGTGGAAGCGCATGTGATTTCGAACGCTCTTTATCTTCTTCAAACATTGTCCAAATACGCTTTGGTACACCACCACTCTTCACAGCACGATAATAGGCTAACGCAGAGTCTTTCCCACCACTCCAAGAAGCAACGAATGGTTCTTGTTTCATCACACAACACGTCCTTTTCAAGATGTTTGTAAAATTATAGCATACATATTTTATTTCCAAATCAAACTATTTTCGTTCATTGACCGTCCATACTAGTGAGACGCTATCGCGATACGTCAATAATCAAGAAGGTGACCCAATTGTCATGACAAAAAAGGATAAGTTCGATCAACTAGAAAGATTTATACTAGAAAACCAACAAGCCCATTATCGATTGGCCTTCAGTTATGTAAAGAACAAGGAAAATGCACTCGATATTATCCAAGAGGCAATTGTAAAAGCATTGAAATCCATCGATCGCCTCGAAGAAGTAACATATATGAAGACCTGGTTCTACCGAATTTTAGTAAACACCGCCATTGATTTCATCCGAAAACACCAACGTGTATCCATTATGTCGGATGAAATACTGGACTTGCATTTACCTTCATCCGAAAATACTGTGCATGATTTTGACTTGCAAAACGCTGTCGATAACTTGTCGCCAACGTATAAAACAATCATCTTCTTACGTTTTTTTGAAGACTTAAAAATTGAAGAGATTGCGGAGATTACTGGGGAAAATGTCAATACCGTAAAAACCCGTTTATATGCAGCAATACGAAAATTACGTGTTGAATTGGGAGAGGAGTAAATCGCATTGAAAAACATCGATAAATTGAAAAAGCACTATGAGGACATTGAAATTCCAGCAGAGTTGAACAGCGTTGTCTCAGACGCCATTCGACAAGCAAAAGGACAAAAGCGAAAAGGGAATCGCTTACGTAATTCATGCGTCGGAGCAGCTGCAGCGGCTGCAATTTTCATCGGCAGCATTAACGTCAGCCCTTCATTGGCACAAGCGATGGGTAACGTTCCAGTGTTAGGATCAATCGTTGAAGTGCTAACAATCCATCAGGTCGCATTTGAAGAGAAGACGTACCAAGCCGATGTATCTACGCCACACATTACAGGGTTGGAAGATGAGGAATTACAAGCTTCATTGAATGAAAAGTATTTGGAGGAAAACAAAGAACTGTATAAGCAATTTGAATTAGAGATGAAAGAAATTGAAAAAGCAGGTGGCGGACACTTAGGAATGGATGTAGGGTATGAGGTGAAAACCGATACCGATCGCATTCTTTCCATCGGACGCTATCAAGTGAACACTGTCGCATCTTCCTCTACGACAATGCAATACGATACGATTGATAAAGTCGATAACGTGCTCATTACATTGCCAAGTTTGTTTAAAAATGAGCAGTACATTCCCGTTATTAGCGCTTATATTTCAGATGAAATTACAAGGCAAATGGCCGAAGACGAAAATATTTCGTATTTTACAGAAGAAGAATTTGGTGAAGGTTTCACTTCAATTGATGCCAATCAATCATTCTATATCACAGAAAAAGGAAAGCTTGTGATTTCGTTCGACAAATATGAAATCGCTCCAGGTTATATGGGACTCGTCACATTTGAAATACCGTCGGAAATTCTTAACGATTTGCTCGTCAGTGATTTATATATAAAATAAAATGCATGTAGATCGGTGCAACAACTACGAACTGTGCGTGCGTCAATTAAGTTGGCGACACGCATTTTTTTGCGCAAACATTTTTTCGAAACTTTCTAACGGAGTCATTCGTTGTTATGAATAAGGGGTGAAGAAATGAGTAAAAAACATACGTTGTTGGCAATGCTTTTCGCCATTATCGGCTTCGTGTTCAGCCAGTTATTCCAGAACATGTTCTATTGGGGAGGACAATCGTTTAATTGGTTTTATATCGGTGTCGGTTTGTCTTATGGATGTTCCATTCTTTCAGTTGTGTTTATGGTAACTTCCTATCAAAAAAATGGTTTAATAGGAAGTGATATTTTGTTTAATTTGTTTAGTTCATTACTCGTTGGTACCTCGATTTTCTGGACGACCTTTATCGTCATCGCGTGGCAAGGTTAAAATGGAAAAATCCCTAAGCATTTAGCAATAGGGATTTTACTCAACAATATCTGTTTTTCCTGTCGACGCACCATGCACTAGCAGGCAATCTATTGTTTTTCGCAGTTGTTTCAAATGACACTTTTCATACATTCCAACAAATGGGAACCATTGATGTAACGGAATCGAACCAATATTCGGATGCTCAAGCGACTTCTCTTTAAGGGCGTCTTTGCAACTTGCGTCATACACATCAAGAAGATAAATTCGCGAATTGTGAAGTTCTTCTTTCATTTCCGATATTGTTTTGTAGTGTTCCGTCGGTTCCGTTTGCTCAGGAAGTTGATCTTTCAGTACCACACTTCCCGGCAACATGATGATTCTTTTAGAAGCTTTCGGGCTATCAGGATTCTTCAATTCACCTGAAATTCTTGCAGCTATATATGTTTCCATCAATGCGAGGTGCTCCAAAATCTGCTTTGGTGACCATCCGCCTGTTGAGGGCTTTTCGTTAAATTCATGATCCGTTAATCCATCGATTGCTTGATAGATTTTTCTTCTGACTTTATTATTCCCTTCAAAAACCATTCCATCTCTCCCTCATTTCCGAACGGAATATCAAACTCATTTTCTCTCACACAGCATACGATGTTTTAAAGAAAATTTAAAGTGCCAGAAACAAATTCAGAAAAATAAAATGTAGAATGTGGCGATTGTATGGTTGCTTAATGCTATGTTGAGGTTTATGCATTCGTGCGGGAGTGGGTTACGGTGGGTTAATCAACGCCTTGAGGAAAGGTTCTTACGAATTGAAAAAACTCTATTCCAAGACCTACTTATCTCCATACAAAAAGCTGCCCCTTTTTAACATAGGGCAGCTTTTCAGCTATTTATGCAGGCATCGGTGTGTCAGTTGGTTTTGCGTATCCTTCATTGTAAGTTTCGTCAATGTATTCGCGGATTTCCTTCAACGACTTGCCTTCTTGTTTCATCTGTACGGATTTCACTGCAATTTCCAAGCAGACAAGGCAACGTGTGCCGTGATCGTCCCATACGACAGAACCGTCTTCTCGGATTTCATCAACGAAACAGTTCAAGTTACTGCCGTGACCTGCACTTTCTCCACATCCGCAGTAGCAAGGCATGTATGTGAGCACGTCAGAAGCACTTGCTGCAACTTGATAGACCAGTTGCATGTCTTCCGGTTTGTCAGCTAAGAACTTCGGTAATTCTGTTGCAGACGCAGTCACTTCTTGCAAATCGCCATTTGGCAAATGCTTTTCATGACCAACTTCCATTTCTTCGTTGTGCTCGTCTTGTTGGGCCTTACTTCCACAAGCTGAAAGGACAAGAATAACAATTAACAGTATAGGCATGAGGCTCTTTTTCATTCAAGTCTACTCCTTTAATACGTAGTTGTCCCTTCATCATAACGGACTTTTATTGGAAAAAGGGTTACAATTTTGTGGACAATGTATTCCGGCTATTTTCCTTTTGTTTTATCCAATATCGAATTCCTTTTCCGGCAAGCGGCTCATCCGCAAATCGTGGAATGACGTGCAAGTGAGCATGCGGAATCGATTGACCGCCTACTTCACCTGTATTCCAACCGACTGTATAGCCTTCATGACCAAATTGCTCTTCCAAATACGCTTTTGCTTTTAACAAAAGCTCTTGCGTATCCTGCCACTCTTCAGCTGTTAACGAAAATACATCCACAGCATGGCGCTTCGGTACGATTAATCCGCTACCTTCCAGCACTTTTTGTTCGGAAGGCTTTTGGATATACGCGCAAGTAGCTGTCTCAAAGATAATTTGTTGTTCTGGATCTGCAGTCAACTGACAGTATGGACAATTCTTTTCTTTCATAACAGTCATCGCCCAATCATTTTAGATGGATCTACATATTCATCAAACTGTTCTTCCGTCAATAAACCCGTTTTCAAAGCCGCTTCTTTCAACGTTGTCCCTTCCTTATGCGCCATCTTAGCAATTTTCGCCGCGTTTTCGTAGCCGATATGTGGGTTCAATGCAGTGACAAGCATGAGTGAATTTTTCACTTTAAGATTAATTTCTTCTCTGTTCGGTTCAATCCCGACCGCGCAATTATCGTTGAAGCTAATCATTCCATCTGCGAGTAATTTTGCACTTTGCAGGAAGTTGTAGATGATAACAGGTTTGAATACGTTCAGTTCAAAATTCCCTTGGCTTGCTGCAAAGCCGATTGTTGCATCGTTCCCCATCACTTGAGCGACAACCATTGTGAGCGCTTCACTTTGCGTAGGATTCACTTTACCAGGCATGATGGAACTACCTGGCTCGTTTTCTGGTATCGTGATTTCCCCAATCCCTGAACGCGGACCGCTTGCTAACCATCTTACATCGTTCGCGATTTTCATCAAATCCGCTGCCAGCGCCTTCATGGCACCGTGTGTATAGACGACTTCATCATAGCTCGTGAGTGCGTGGAATTTGTTTTCCGCTGATGTGAATGAAATGCCGACCGACTTGGAGATTTCTTCGGCCACTTTTTCACCGAAACCTTTTGGCGCATTGAGTCCTGTACCGACTGCCGTTCCGCCAATGGCCAGTTCTTTCATGGATTGGACACTGTCCTTCAACATTTTTTCCGTTTTTTCAAGCATCCGATGCCATCCGCTAATTTCTTGCCCAAGTGTCAGTGGCGTCGCGTCTTGTAAATGCGTGCGACCGATTTTAATAATATCCATGAATGCTTCGGATTTATTTTGTAATGTCGCTTTTAATTGAGCCAATGCCGGCAACAATTCACGTTCAACAGCGATAACGCCTGCGACATGCAGTGCTGTTGGGAACGTGTCGTTCGAACTTTGCGATTTGTTGACGTCGTCATTTGGATGTAGGCGGTCTACTTCGCCCCATTCTTCCAATAGCTGATTGCCTCGGTTCGCTAGCACTTCATTCATATTCATATTGGATTGCGTACCACTACCCGTTTGCCAAACGACGAGCGGGAATTGGTCGTCCCATTTCCCTTCGAGTACTTCATCCGCTGCTGTTGCGATTGCTTTCATTTTCAATTCGGAAAGATTGCCAAAGGAGTGACTCGCAATGGCCGCTGATTTTTTCAGATGGGCGAACGCCTTAATAACGCCAAGTGGAATCTGTTCGCCTCCAATTTTAAAGTTTTGCCGACTGCGTTGTGTTTGCGCACCCCATAATTTATCTGCCGGGACTTTAATTTCTCCAAACGTATCATGCTCAATTCGATAATCCATTACTTCTCCGCCTTTCCTAATTAGAAATAAAAGAAAACTTCTTCTTTCATCATACACCTTTTTGCGAATGAAATAAAAAGACCCGTTTTGTCGTTTAAGTTGTATGGGATCAGGTCAGATTTGTCTAATAGAAAAATAGATACTATAGCGCATTGCTGATCCGTTTCTTATATCACTGAGAAAGCTAATTTTCTTACTTACTCGTTTTTCCGTTTGCCCATTCTCGAATGAATTGTTCTTGTCTTGGATTCAAATTTTGTGGCAGTTCATGTCTGTGAAAAAATTGATGTTCTTTTGTCTCCACACCCGTATGGATTAGATTCCCTTCATAGTGTGCGGATTGAAATATGATTTGCACACTGTATGCTTGGTCACCGTTTGGATACGTTACAAAGCATGACTCGCCTGAATACAGACCAAATAGGTTCAACTCTTTTACCGTAAGACCCGTTTCTTCAAGTGTCTCTCGTATGGCTGTCTCTTCAAACGTTTCTCCGAGCTCCATCATGCCGCCTGGGATACACCAATTATCCTCATCCGTTCGGTGTTGCAGTAATATTTTTTCGTTCTCAACTAAAATAACCCCACAGCCAATCGTCAATAGCGTTTCATTTCCAATCAGTTGTCGCATCGTTTGAATGTAATTCATAGTCTCCCCCTTGCAAGCGAAAAGACCCGGTTTCCCGAGTCTAGATCACTTTTTTCAGAATAAAAAATTAACAATAAGTATACTACAATTCTTGTCGCAACGCTTGGATTACATCAATTTTGGTCGCTTTACGTGCTGGACGCCATCCAGATAGCATTGCGACTGTAATACTTATGGCTGAAGCGATTAAGACGAGTTGCCATGGAATGATAGAAAATGTGACGTTCAATTCACCTATTTCCTCTTCCCCAAGAGCCGCTGTTACAATAATCGGCAAGAGCATATTCGCAATGAAACTGACACCATACGAAATGGCAACCGCAATAATTGTGCCGACGATTCCAATCCACGCACTTTCCATAAGGAATAAGCGCTGAATGAGTTTAGGGCTTGCTCCTAACGCTTTCATGACACCAATTTCACGTGTCCGCTCAGTAACAGCCATCGTCATTGTATTGAAAATGCCGATAGATGCTATTAAAATCGCAATCGTTCCAACGAAAACAAGTCCTGCTTTGAATGCTAGAAAGAAGACGTCAATTTGTTCCAATTGATCGGCGATCGAATAGACCGCGTAGCCGTCGTCTTTTAATGTTTGGCTCACGCGTGTGACGTTTTCAAGGTTATCGGCGTACACTGTCACATTGCCATAGAACAATCCGCTGTATTCATCTTCAACATGCGTACGAAAGATCGGTTCTAATGTGTTGATGATTACTGCGTCCGCATAGATTTTCAAATCTATTTCCCAATCTTTTGCAGGCTCTTTTGCTATTCCAACAATAGTAAGGGGCGTTTCTTCGGGGAACAGCTCTGGTTCATCATACAAGCCCATTTTGTATGTAAACTGCTTACCAATTAAAGAACCTTTATAAGTGTTTGGTTCCTCATCATCCGTTTCTTTGGTACTTTGTTCATAAAGATTGTCAGCAAAGTGACTCCCGACGACAACTTCGTGTTCATTCTGAGGCAAACGCCCTTCCTGTAAGGCAAAACCGACCTTTTCCTCTTCACTGAAGTCTGTGATAATCAGTTCATGAGAGCCACTGAAATCATCCAGTTTTGATTCTTGTCGTACCCCTACGGATTGACGGTAGACGACAGCTTTGACATGTTCTCGTTTTTTTAGTGCTTCCACGTTTATTTCTTCTGTTCCATCCCCATATATCTCTATTTGATTGACCAATCGATTATCTAAAATCTCGTTTCGCATCGTATCGTGCACGCCGAATCCGACCGAAGCGAGAACGATTAGGAAAGCAGTCCCCATTGTCGCAGCAAGAATGGTCATGAAGACACGTAGTTTGTTCTTTTTAATATGTTGGCCAACGAAGTTCAGTTGATCTTTAAATTGCATAGGTCACACCTCTTTCCACTAACTCTCCGTCATGCATCCTATATATACGGTTTGCCGTTTCTGCTACTGTATCGTCATGCGTAATGATGACAAACGTGATACCTCGTGTTTGGTTTAGTGATTGAATGAGCAGGAGGATATCCTGTTCCGTTTCTGAATCCAGGCTTCCGGTAGGCTCGTCCGCAAAAATAATGGGTGGATCCGTTACTAATGCACGCGCAATGCTGACCCGTTGTTGTTGTCCCCCTGATAACTCGTTCGGATAATGGTTTTGTACATCGGTCAGGCCGACATGCTGAAGTATGTCTTTCACTTTTTGTGTCCGGACATGCTTATTATCCCCTCTCAATTTAAGCGGCAGTTCGATGTTTTCAAACGCCGTTAATCCAGGCATGAGTTGGAAATTTTGAAATATGAATCCGAAATTTGCAAGTCGAAATTGGGCACTTTCGGCTTCTTTGAAAACCGATGTTTTGACCCCATTCACTTCAATAATGCCTTTGTCCGGTTTTAAAAAGCCTGCCATAATATGTAGCAACGTCGACTTCCCCGATCCACTCCGTCCGACAATCGAGACAATCTCGCCTTTTTCAACAGAAAACGATAAGCCTTTTAGGACCGGCACTTGCTTCTCTTTGCCTTTCTTTCCTATTTTGAATGCATGTGATAATTCCTGTACCTGTATCATGCGAATCCCTCCAACGTAGTAACTAAATGCTAGTGTACAGGGAGAATCTTAAGGGAGAGTAAGGGGAAATATGAAGAAATTCTTAAGGTGAGGAGGTTATAGAGGGAGATGGGGGTTACTTCACTGGATGCGGGAGGGGCTACTTTAGGCAAGGAACGGCTGCCTGGAACGCTGCACATTGGACGTGGGAGAAGCTATTTTGACTCGGGAAATACCGCTATGTAAACGAGACACCTATTTTTACGTAACCAAATTTTTAGAGCACGGAAAAGAACACCCATTACCGCCAAAGCGATACTGGGTGTTCTGCTTATAAAAATTATTCTTCTTCTTGCGTCTCTTCGACTTTTGTAGGTGCTGTTTTCTTGACGCGTAACTCTTCCGTCAGATTATCGATGCTCGGGCGAAGGTTGTTTTTACCGACGTAGCTTTCCATCATCTCTTTTACGTCGATGCCGGAGGATGCTTTAAGTGACTCTTGCAAAGTGGACATTAAGTTCGTTGCGTAGGATGTCACTTTGTTTGCACCGCCGCCTTCACCGCTCCCTGTGTCGACAACTGTAATCTTGTCAATGTTGGAAAGTGGGCTTGCAACTTGTTTCGCATATTCAGGGATCATGCGGACAATCATATCAAGGACAGCCGCTTGACCGTATTGTTCGAACGCTTCTGCAATTTTACGTTTCGCTTCGGCTTCAGCGAGACCTTTTAGTCGGATAACTTCTGCTTCAGACTCACCTTGCGCACGTTGTGAGTCAGCTTTTGCTTGACCGTCTAAGCGGATTTTTTCAGCTTCGGCTGCAGCTCGTGCTTCGATGCGGTATTTTTCCGCTTCAGCTTCAGCCATTTGACGGGATTTGTCAGCCGCCGCGTTTTGCTCAATCGCGTAACGATCGGCATCCGCTTTCTTCTTCACTTCAGAATCGTATTGTTTCTCACGACGAAGAATCTCTTTCTCTTCTAGTTCAATCTGCTTTTGACGCTCAATGATCCGTACTTGCATTTCTTGCTCCGTAACTTCTTGCTTCGCACGAGCGGATTCCAACTCATACGCTTGGTCGGCGCGTGCTTTTGCGATATCTTGCTCGCGGCGATATTCCGCCACTTTTAATTGGTTTTCTTTTTCTGCTTCCGCAATTTCGGTTGCACGCTCAATTTCAGCTTTTTGTGCTTCCTTCGCTGCTTCTGCATTTTTAATACGTGTCTCTTTTTCTGCTTCTGCTGTTGCGATATCTGCGTCACGTCTTACTTGTGCGATGCGAGGTTTACCAAGGGAATCCAAGTAACCGTTTTTATCACGAACATCCTTAATTGTAAATGAAACGATAATAAGCCCCATTTTCGCTAAGTCTTGTGAAGCAACACGTTGCACTTCTTGGGAGAACTTGTCACGGTTCTTGTAAATCTCTTCAACTGTCATTGAACCAAGGATTGAACGTAGATGACCCTCCAACACTTCTTTTGCTTCATTTTCGCGGTCTTGTTTCGATTTCCCTAAAAACTGCTCCGCTGCCGTCGCGATTTCAGGAATCGAACCTCCGATCTTAATGATTGCTGTCCCATCTGCCATGACTGGAACGCCTTGTTCCGTATAGACTTCAGGTGTCGTTACTTCGAGCTTGCTTGATAACAAGCTGAGTGGTTCAGATTGTTGGAATACCGGGAAGACGAATGTACCACCGCCACGGATGATTTTCACGCGGTTACCCGAATCATCCGTATGTACGTTTTTGCTTCCTAAATAACTACCCGTTACGATAAGTGCTTCATCCGGACCAACTGTCTTGTACTTCGTAATGTAGACGAGTACGATTGCCAATAAAATGAATGCGACAATCCCAATAATGATAAACAATTCCATCGTTCAATTTCCCCCTTTATTCATTTTGAATTCTTACTTGAAGCGAAAAGGCTCATATTCCTTTACAATAAAGGTCCCTTCTTTCACTTCGATGATCAACACTTCTTTTCCGTAGTCGATCGCGCTGTTTTCATACCCTGCAGCTCTCTTTGGAATGATGCCATTCACCGTTTCAATGACGATTTCTCCATAGCCGTCAACCGGTATTGGAACAATTACCTTTCCGACTTGCCCTGTTAGGGATTCGTCCGTGTATGCGAGCGACACTTCGGCAGATTTCAATGGAAGGAGCACGAAGAAATATAGAAGAAAGTCCAATCCGATTGCAACAGCTACAGCAATGACAATGATCAGCACATGACTTAATCCCGTCATCAACTCTAAGCTATAACCAACTGCAGACGTGAAGGTAATGAACGCTAAAATAACAGCTGGATCCAAAACAGGACTGACATCTCCAACCCCTTCAGCAATGTCACTAAAAAACACATAGAGCAAGGTTGCCAAACCTGCAATGATGAGCACTGTCAAATAGACATTCTGCACCGGCATTCCGAACAATTCCATCCTCTCACCTCTCCCTCCAATTTGAATTCACCTATATATACGGAGCATCCCGAGTAAAGTTTCAAATTCTCAGAAATAAATTCAAGGAAAAGCATAGGTCTTCATCAGAAAAACTAATTGTTTTCCTTCGATAACAATCCATAAAAAATATATGTATTTTAAAGAGAATTTGCTATGATAGGTCTATTGAAAATTTCCGGAGACGGATGGAGGCTTAAAGATGTTTAGTTCACGTAAAACCGATCCATTTTTCGCAGCACTTTTAGCGATAGCAGAGCACGTTCAAAAAGCGATGCATTATGCAGATGATTATAAAGTACAGTCTGTAGCAGACTTGAAAGAAGTTAGCATTACTCTGAAGAAGTATGAAACTGAAGGCGATGATATGATTCATGACCTCATTTCCAAACTGAACACTTCTTTCATGACGCCGATCGAGCGTGAAGATATTTTACAACTTGCGATTAAAATGGATGACATCCTTGATGGCATTGAGCACTTTGCAGCAAACTTAGAAATGTTCTCATTGACGGAAATCGACGAGTACGTGCAGAAATTCATGGAGAACATCGTGAAAAGTTCCGATGAAATTGTGAAAGCAATGGAGCTGTTAGCGAAAAAGAAACTGGTGCAAATGCGCGACCACGCTGTGCTGATTAAGGAATACGAACGGATTTGTGACGAAGTACTCCGTACATCGATTAAACAACTTTTCATCCGCGAGAAAGATCCAATTCGCATCATTCAATTTAAAGACATCTACCAGCTTTTGGAGGACACAGCCGACCACTGCCAAGATGTTGCAAACACAATTGAAACAATCATCATGCGAAACGCGTAAGGGGTATACTTTATGGACATGATTTTGTTTCTCACCATCGCAATTGTCGTTTTTGCACTCGCATTTGATTTCATTAATGGTTTTCACGACACAGCCAATGCGATCGCAACTTCCGTTTCAACAAGGGCACTAAAGCCTAGAACAGCCATTTACATGGCAGCCATCATGAATTTTATCGGTGCGCTCACTTTTACAGGCGTTGCAAAAACGATTTCAAAAGATATCGTCGATCCATTCATGTTGGAAAGTGGATCGATTGTTATTTTGGCTGCTCTCATTTCGGCCATCGCATGGAATTTAATCACTTGGTATTTCGGAATTCCTTCCAGTTCCTCGCATGCTTTGATTGGATCCATTGCAGGCGCAGCCATTTCTGCGGCAGGATTTGGCATCTTAAATTACGGTGGATTTTTGAAAATTTTGCAGGCGTTGTTAATTTCACCATTTATCGCTATTGCCGGCGGATTCATCGTCATGTCGCTTTTTAAGGTTCTGTTGAAAAATCGGAACTTGTTCAAGGCGAATAAAAGAATCCGTTACTTGCAAATCGGAACTGCAGCCTTGCAATCTTTCACGCACGGAACGAATGATGCGCAAAAAGCAATGGGAATCATCACAATGGCACTCATCGCTGCTCAGCTACAAACCGGTGACGACATCCAATTATGGGTACGAATCGCAGCCGCTACAGCAATGGGGCTTGGGACATCGATTGGTGGCTATAAGATTATTAAAACAGTCGGCGGTAAAATTATGAAAATACGTCCTGTCAATGGCGCGGCAGCCGATTTAAGTTCGGCCATGATTATTTTCGGGGCGACACTCGTTCATTTACCAGTTAGTACAACGCATGTCATATCATCTGCTATCATGGGCGTCGGCTCAGCACAGCGCGTAAAAGGCGTCAAATGGGGCGTCGCTAAGAAGATCGTTTTAACATGGATTATTACGATGCCGATCTGTGCAACAATCGCGGCAATTGTTTTTCAAATCTTAGACTTATTTTTGTAAATTAAATCTTTTTACTTGCATTGCCAAAATAGGTCTGTTATGATAAAGAAGAATTATTTTTGTTCGGCGTGATGGTCACGATTTAACGTTTGACCGCTTCAAGACTTGAGCAAGGATAGTAACACAATGTGTACTTTTGTGCACGAGGAGGAAACAAACATGGAACAAGGTAAAGTAAAATGGTTTAACGCAGAAAAAGGTTATGGCTTCATCGAACGTGAAGATGGCGACGATGTATTCGTACACTTCTCCGCTATCCAAGGCGACGGCTTCAAGACTCTTGAAGAAGGCCAAGACGTGACTTTCGAAATCGAACAAGGTCAACGCGGACTTCAAGCAACTAACGTTGAAAAAAACTAATTTGAATTAACCATTCAAAACCACTTCTTTCGAGGAGTGGTTTTTTTTCGTTTCACTGAATCGCGACATTTGTTTGGTCACTAATAGACCTAACCCGCGTAAACAAAAAGAAATTCACATATTAGTAAAAGACATCCTAGCTAAATTCAGCTATGATAATAGAATAGTTGAAGTATTTAGGGGAGGACGAGGATATGCGCACACTAGCGCGTCTAGTGACAAAAGGATACAAATCCATCATTATTGCCTGGGCTGCACTTTTTGTTGTCATGGCAATTTTTGCAATCCGATTGCCCGGACTACTTGAAGGTGATGGTTTCAGAATGGATGCTGAGCACGAACGAGTCATGAAAATCGCTTCTGAAACATTTGATTTACCAGCCGAGACGATGTTTGTCGTATTCGAAGATGTGACAGACGAAAAAGTAGCAACTACTTTGGAGGACATTGAAAAGCTCGGTTTAACATCGGAAATCGTCTCTCCTTTAGAACAGGAAGAGCAATATACAGATACTGTTTCTTATGCAATGTTGCATTTTGATAATACAGATCGGGATATGGCAAAAGTCGTAACAGAAATGCGCGACACAATCGGTGAGCAGAAGGGTGTTGTATTGACCGGTCAGTCTGCATTTACAAAAGACATAAACGAAGCAAGCCAGCGGGACTTGATGAAGGCGGAAGCAATTGGCTTACCGATTGCGATTATCATTTTACTATTTGCATTTGGCACGATTATGGCCTCGGTTGTCCCTTTAATCGTTGGTATTACAACAATTGTCACGACATTCGGGATTTTATCGCTTATCGGTGGTCAACTGGATTTAGCCATATTTGTCTTAAACATTGTACCAATGTTAGGTTTAGCGTTAAGCATCGATTTTTCCTTGTTATTCATTAGTCGATACCGTGAAGAACGGTTGAAGAGCGATATTGTTGAAGCAGTTACAACAACGATTCGTACTGCCGGTCGATCTGTCATTTTCTCTGCTTTTTGTGTATTTATCGGACTCGGAGCCATGTTCGTCATCCGAGTCGAGATTTTCCAAAACATTGCACTCGGCGGCATGCTCGTTGTCGGAATGGCTGTGTTGAGCTCCATTACGCTGCTCCCCGCTATCCTCATCGCACTCGGTGACCGCATTAATAAGGGTCAGGTGTTGAAAGTGAAGGAAAACGGTTCAGATCGGTGGAGACAGTTTGCGAATAAAGTTATTAAACGGCCAATCCTTATTACAATCGGCGCATTCATTTTATTAGGCATTGCATTGATTCCAGTGAAGAACATGGATTTAGCCATTCCACAAATCGATTCGTTGCCAACGACGTATGATTCGAGAGCATCTTATGAATTAATGGACGATACATTCGGATTAGGCGATCAGTCCAGTGTATATGTCATTGCAGAGCGCAAAAATGGTTGGACGGATACGAATGGATTAAACGATTTATTGGCGTTGCAAGACGACTTAAAAAATGATCCGCTCGTCGATGACTTGACTACCATTTTCACAGCAAGCGGTATCGCTTCCCCACAAGAATGGGAGCAAGCGATGCAAGTACGGGAAATGAAAACACAACTTGAACCATTGTTAGAGTCCTTTGTGAAAGACGACCAATTATTAATTCCTGTGACACTTCAAGCAGAAGGTTCATCCGATGAAGCCCAACAATGGACACGTGACTGGTCAGCTAATACTGATTGGAATTTGTTAGTCGGGGGTGCTCCGAAATTTAACCAAGAAATATTTGATGAGATTTTCGATAACATTGTTTATGTATTGCTGATCATCCTTATTTCAACGTTCATCATTCTCATGATTGCATTCCGTTCGATTTTAATTCCACTGAAAGCAATTTTGATGAATATCGTCGGACTATCTGCGACTTTTGGGATTCTCGTGTATATTTTCCAATACGGCCATTTCGGATTGCATCCCGGCACCATTGCGTTAATCATCCCTGTCATCGTCTTCAGCCTCGTGTTCGGCTTGAGCATGGACTATGAAGTTTTCCTCATTTCACGGATGCAGGAAGAATACGCAACGTCGTTTGACAATGACCGAGCAACCGTCGAAGGGCTAGCAACGACAAGCAAAATCATCACATCCGCAGCATTGATCATGATCGTCTTAACAGGCGCCTTCGCCTTCACAGACGTCATGCCCGTCAAACAAATCGGCGTCGGCATCGCCATTGCAGTCGCCATCGACGCAACCATCATCCGCTTGCTACTAGTACCAAGCTTAATGAAACTGTTCGGAAAATGGAACTGGTGGATGCCATTCAGGAAAGGACCATATAAAGCCGGTAACTGGCACTAACTAAAGCGAAGAGCGCTTGCTCAGCTGCGACAGGCATAAGGCAGAAATGCGAAATGGCGCTCTTTGCCATGTAGCAGAGCTGACTTATGACCCGAGCAGCTAGCGCCCGCAGCTGGATGATAACAAAAGCGGAGGATGGCGGTTAGGCTCGACAGGTGCTGGAGGAATTGAAAAAAGGCGCTCTTTGCCTTTCTTTCAATTCCGAAGCGACCCGAGAGTCTGCCACCCGCAGCTGGATGCTAACTAAAGCGAAGGGCGCTTGCTCAGAAAGAGGTTCGCAGTCTAAGAGCGCCACATCCTGTGGCAACGACTGCATGACCGGCTTCGTGCCGGCCTCAGGCATAAGACAGATTCGCGAAACGGCGCTCTTTGCCGTACAGCGAAGCTGGCTTATGACCCCGAGAGCCTGCCACCCGCAGCTGGATGATAACTAAAGCGGAGGCAGCCGGGTAGACCCGACAGGCGATGGAGCACTTGAATAAAAAGGCGCTCTTTGCCTTTTAATTCAAGGGCGAAGCGACCCGAGGGGCTGGCTGCCGAAGCTAGATGATAACTAAAGCGAAGGGCGCTTGCTCAGACAAAGGTTCGCAGTCTAAGGGCGCCACATCCTGTGGCAACGACTGCATGACCGGCTTCGTGCCGGCCTCAGAAATACCCTAACACCCACTCATCATAATAAACTTATAAAAAACGCCTGGAAAAGCAAATCACTTCGCTTTCCAGGCGTTTTTTTGATTTCAATCTACAATGGTTGTAATTGTTTCTTCAGGCTTATCCTTGTTAAACTCAGCCATCATCGTGAAATAGATGACTGCCGATATCGCGAGCACAAATAAAACAACGCCGATGACGAGCGTCTTACCATTCACTCGGCTTCACCTCCACTTTTCGCAAACTTGAAACCTTCTTCTTTCAAGTACGCTGTTGCATCTCTGTAATCACCAAAACTTTCTTCCAAGTTATACCCGTGGTAAATATTGAAGAAATCGTCTTCCTCCAACAACGTCAGTTTTTGACCTTCCCCATTCATCCAAACTTCTTCACGAAGCTCTTCTTCCACATCCTCTTCATCAGTGGAAAGGCCATGGATTGCATCTTGTATAATCTTTTTCAATTCCTCTTCTGACGCTTCCCGGATATTGACGAGACCACGGTTATCCGGCTCATACCCTTCAATCCCTTCCACGTACACAAAGCCATTGCCATTTGGGTGAAGATGTTGCACGACGACCGTCTTTTCATACAAGCTATCTTCGTAATGATAATTCAAGCGCTTCATTGAAACTTCTTTGCGTGTCAGTTCAGGGAACGTTTCAATAATCTGTTGTTTTTGTTCGAATGTCAGCATAATTTTGCCACTCTTTTCTATGTCATATGTCTTTTCAGTATACCATTATTCTTCCTTCACTGTTAACCCAAGTACACGTGCAAACCCGACGGCTTGTTCCTTCGAAACGATACACCCTGCTATTTTAGGTAGCGTCACTTCAATGCGGTCGTATGTATTAGCGGATAAATCAACACCAGACAAGTCGGTCTCCGAGAAATTCGCATTGTTCAACTTGCATTCCTTGAAACGAACTACCTTAAAATCACATTCATAGAAATCACTATCTTCTAAACCCGATTCCTTAAATTCAACTTCTTTCATTCTGGAGAAATTGAAATTCGCATAGCGGACATCGCAACGTTCAATTAGCACATGACCTAGATTGGAATTTGCCATATCAACACCCGTCATTTTTGAATCAATGATTTCACATCGGTGGAACATGACGTTTTCCATTTGTGCATTCGAGAAATCACACGTTTCAAATCGAACATCCACAAATTCCGTCCCTCTCCAAGTACTTGACGCAAAAGAAACGTCTTTCAAAACACAATCATCAAACACAAGACGCTCCCCTTCTGCATCTAACATCGCACCACCTTCAATACGAGCTTTTTCAATGAAACCATCCCTGCTCCAAACATCATTACACCGAATCTGTTCATGCTCCGCCGACAATTTTGGTTTCTGCCGCTTGTCTTTCGCTTTAGTCAAAGCAAGTCCCCCTAACGTGTTTTCCATTCAATTACAATAACGAGCACGATGACCACAATGAACGCCACCACATAAAATTCATTCGGAATTGCACTAATACCACTGAACATTTCCCAACCCCCTTATTCTATGGATGTATTGACAACGCGACCTTATGCAAGTAAATCTGCGATGCTAGCCGTCATTATCATAAATATGGTTCGTTTATTCCTCATTTCAACTTCATCAACACCACACTCCCTCAAACACTTAAGCGCACGTTGCTACCATATAGTCATGTAAACCGAGCAAAAATCATAAAAAATACGATCTCTATACTTCTTAACCAAGTAGTCTTCAACCACACTTTTATAAAATCGATTAACTGGGTAATTATAAACGATCTCTCGACTAATCCAGTAGTCAATCCGATCCACTGTCGTTCTATTAGTATACCGTCTTTTTACTTGTACACAAACAAACGATGGTTCTAGCTGTATCTATCGGTCCTTAAGCGGGTACAATACTAGAAAGGAGGCGATTCGTTGAGACGTTTTTATCTATTACTCGTGCTTGTGATCGGCGTCTATCTTGCAAAACCTCTATGGGAAGAACCTGTATCCAATTATATTGACCTGTCCTTCTTGGATTCGGTAGATGAAAAAATAGAATCCGTAATGGGGAAAGAATCCGTTACAACAACGATGAGTTCAATCCGCAACACTGTAAACCAAGTAGCACTTTACATCACATCAAAATCGTCTGAAGTGGAGCAACTCATCCCTGAGAAAGTGGATAAACCCGAATTGGATAAGCCCCAACAATCCGCTTTGTCAATCCACAACATTGAACTCGGCACACCAAAAACAACCGTCGAGGCTGAGCTGGGAGAGCCGAAAAATCATTCCTTGAACGAATACGGAACGGAATGGTTTACGTATCATAAAGATTACCAGAATTATGTCATGGTTTCATTTGATGACGCATGGAACGTAAATGCTATTTATACGAACGATGACCTCATCGCATCATCAGCAGGTATTCAGTACGGTTCTTCGAAAGAGGATGTCCGAAAAGCTTACGGTACGCCACTGACAGAGATGCGCAAAGGCTTGAATGTATATGTGCTTCAGGAAAATGAAGGGATGGACCTCTTTAAAACAGGTGATCATTATACGTATGTCTTTTACGATGTCCATCAGAATTATACGGTGACGGCAGTCCAAATGATTACAACCTCACTCGAGCAGCGTAAGAAAGAGATGTACGCAGACGGCGATGTTTCTTTGCGCAATGGTTTCGAGCAGCAACTTTTCGATTTAACAAACGCAGCCCGCGTTCGCCACGGTCGTTCCATTTTGCGATGGGATGATGCGATTTCTGAAACCGCCCGCAAGCACAGCTTGGACATGGCGGACAATGATTACTTTAGTCATGATAACTTGGAGGGGCAGTCGCCTTTTGACCGTATGAAAGCAGATGATATTGCATTTAAACGGGCTGGGGAGAATTTGGCGTATGGGCAGTCGAGTAGCATATTTGCGCATGAGGGGTTAATGAATTCAAAAGGCCATCGGGATAATATTCTCATTGAGGAATATAGCCATCTCGGGATTGGCGTTGCGTTTAATGAGAAATCGCAACCTTATTATACGGAGAATTTCTTTTCAAAATAAAACGGCCCGCAACTGTATGCGTGCCGTTTTTATTCATTGTGTAATGGTTGCACAGGCTACACGATCACCTGAATCCCCTGCCGGATCAGTTTTATAATCGTCCTCTTTCTCATGGATGACGATTGCTGTTCCGCCTTCCTTCAGAAGGGAGTTTTCCATCCCCGGTTTTAACGTCACTTTCGGCGATATCAGTTGGCGAGATACTTTACCTTGTTCGTTGACTTCAATATTGGGCAAATCCCCTAGATGAAAGCCTTTCGGATTATCAAAGCCATGTTCTTTTCCCGTTGGATTAAAATGCCCACCGGCAGATTTAAAATCCGGAGCTGTACAGATGCCTGTTTCATGAATATGGATGCCGTGAACGCCCGGTGACAAATCTTCTGCTTCCACATGAATTGCGACGCCATCAGCTTCTTGCACTAACGACACTTCGCCAATTGTCACACCTTCCGTATTAATTAGCGGTGATACGATGGCTTTCATTTGCTCACCACTGACTGGCACTTTTTTGTCGGACTTTACACACCCTGCACTCACAAGTAAGGTGCTAATCGCTAGAAGTGTGATGACCTTCTTATTCATACTGCATACCTCCTCAATTTTCACTCTTGCCAAGTCTGCCCTTTGCGAGCGCTTTTATGAGTGGAAAATTTTTCTAAAGCATGACGTCTCAATGAAGAGGAGGGGTTTGATTGGGCATACACACATTGTTCTTACTAATTGCTAGTTGTATTGTTGGCGGTCAAATACTAACACTAACCTTCATATGGAAAAATCGTTTTCAATACGCAAATCGATTCATTGTTTACCCATTAGGTATCCTACCCGTTCTGCTCGCTTTTCTACTCGGATTGCTGAATGGAACAGTCATTGACGAACTTAATCTCAATGGTGATTCACGTCTGTTTTATCTTGAGCTATTAATGCTTGCGCTAGGTCTAGCCACACTGTGGAGTAGTTTTTCAATTGCCGCTAGAATAAAAGCCAATGTCGAAGAAAAACGCTATTCATCGATGCAATGAACAGCGTTTTTTCATTTAAATTAAGAGAGTACGAGCTTTTCCAGATCAAGTGGGCTGATGTAAGTGCCATCTTTATATACACGCATATTCCCACCGGAAATTTCATCAATCAGCATAACATTGCCTTCTGCGTCACGACCAAACTCCAGTTTAATATCGTATAACTCAAGACCTTTCGCAGCAAGCTCGTCTTTTACAACGGTTGAAATCCGCTTTGTCATCGGTTCAAGAATGGCGTATTCTTCTTCCGTTAAGATGTTCAGTTGTGCCAATGCTTCTTTTGTAATCGGTGGGTCATTACGGTCATCGTCTTTAATAGTCACTTCAACAAACGTATCCAAAGGCTGTCCCTCTTTACAATAAGCACCATAGCGACGCAAGAAACTCCCAACCGCCCGGAAACGGCAAATGACTTCTAGCCCTTTCCCGAATACAGTTGCAGGCTTCACCGTCATCGTCGCTCGTTCGATATCGGCAGCTATGTAGTGTGTCGGGATTTGTTGTTCCGCCAACTTTTCAAAAAAGAACTTCGTCATGCGTAAACCCGATCGTCCCGCCCCTTCGATCGTCAATCCGACAGTATTCGCCCCCGGATCAAATACGCCATCTTCCCCTGTTACATCATCTTTGAATGTCAATAAAACATTGCCATCTTCCAATTTATAAACGTCTTTCGTCTTTCCTTTATAAACAAGTTCCATGCCCACGTTTCCTTTCTATTCGAAAATGTAGTGCTACACTTAGTATATAGTAGTTTCAGACGTAGAAAAAGGGAAAACTCTGTTTTTAAGTAACAAAATACGAACGTTGCGGATTAAAAGGTGAATCGTGTACGTGTTCTGCATGAGACGATATAGACAAGAACAGACTAGTAGAAAAGGCTTTTAATCAAACACCATACAAAATTAACTTACATTAGCAACCGAACATTAGCAGTGAAAAACGATCTTATCATACATGTTTTTAATTGAATACGTGTAAATTATTTAAAATGAATTGTTTGCGTACTCGGTGTTTATGCTTGTCGATAGTATTCCATTTTTAGGGTTTCAACTTGTCAGGATTGTGAGAACGGGTGTATAATAGCTCGATAGAATCTATGCACAGAGCGAAAGCGAGTGAATGAAATGGGTCGTAAATGGAACAACATTAAAGACAAAAAAGCTTCGAAGGATGCAAATACGAGTCGTATATATGCAAAGTTCGGACGTGAACTATATGTAGCTGCTAAGCAAGGTGAGCCGGATCCCGAGTTGAACCAAACGTTGAAAATGGTCGTGGAACGTGCGAAAACCTATAACGTACCAAGAACAATTATTGACCGTGCGATTGAGAAAGCAAAAGGCGGCGCAGAAGAAAACTACGACGAACTACGTTACGAAGGCTTCGGTCCGAACGGATCAATGGTAATCGTCGATGCGCTAACAAATAACGTGAACCGAACAGCATCCGAGGTACGTGCAGCATTCGGTAAGAACGGCGGAAACATGGGTGTGAGTGGATCGGTCGCTTACATGTTTGACGCGACAGCTGTATTCGGATTAGAAGGCAAGTCCGCTGACGAATTATTGGAATTGCTTATGGAAGAAGACATTGAAGTCCGTGATATTCTAGAAGAAGAGGAAACGGTCATCATCTATGCTGAACCAGACCAATTCCACGCGGTTCAAGAAGCGCTGAAGAACGCCGGCATCACTGAATTCTCTGTTGCCGAACTGACGATGCTTGCGCAAAACGATATCGCACTAGATGCAGACGCACAAGCACAATTCGAAAAGATGATCGATGCGCTGGAAGACTTGGAAGACGTTCAACAAGTGTATCATAACGTCGATTTAGGAGAGTAAGTTGTTGAAACCGCCATTGAGTTGGCGGTTTTTTTATGTGGATTTTTATGTTGTGATGCGATAGCTTTTTATTGATACGATATAGGCATTTGGCACTTGCGAAGAAAATAAACAGGTCAGACCTATGCGACAAACATTAGGTTGTCTGTAATAGCAAGTTACATTCAGAGGGGCAGCTCGAGATATCATCTAATTGTGAGCTAGACACTCAAGGATGGATTATTGCTTTTGGGTTAATCTACGTTGAGCCGCCTCTTAGTTAAAGTAATGCTCGGGACATAGTCACTAATAACCTCGACTATTCCTGTGTCCACGGGATATATATGGTGTTCTAAACCACCTGCTAAATCACCGGGAAAAACTGGCTTAAAACGATCTAAATAATCAGAGTCCACTGCTTTATAAAAACAAGTCTCAAAATTGTTTAGACGACTCTTATCCCTAGCTTCCTTTGCTTGGGAGGCAAGCATGGACATTGGGATTTCACTGGTATAACGAAAAGATACAACATAGTCTCCCAAGTAGTTTGTACTCTTATCATATGTGATGTCTACTGTAGTTTTCATTTTATCAACTAGAGTTATAGTTAGTCCCTTGTCACCGAAGTTCATGTCGAATTTAACTACTTCAAAAAATCCTTTAGTAATTTCATCAGTAGGTTGCCAAGTGATGAGTGTTGGTTTTCTCATCATGCTTTGCCCCAACTTTCTTTTTTATGGTTCTATTGATATAAACGACCCTTCATAGTATCTTAATTTGCCGGAAGTTAGGCTACGTGGATATTGTAATAACCATGGATACTCTGCATTGAGTATTATATAAACCGATTATACAATTCCCTTATTTATAATACATCTCTATAAGTAACTTTCCCAACTACAGTTGCCAATATGTCAAGTTTGATTGTCTAAAATGAACTGGACACTCTTGACATGTGTCAATGCGCTAACTTATTTTCCTAAATTTTTATTTTTAATAAGGAAGTAAAGATTGTATATTACTCTACAAAGATTATCACAACGCCATACGAAAACTCCACAAGAAAAGGAGCTTCCCGTATAGAAGCCCCCTAACTAAAAATTATTGGAATAATTTAGGTATATCATTTATTAACGTATAGACACTCATATAACCCATTGCCACTACGACTATCAATCCAAAAATCGTCATCCAGAGGGGGTGCTTGTAATCCCCGACAATTTTGACGCGGTATGCCGCCACTAAGATGATTCCGAGAGCCAATGGTAAAATGAGACCGTTTAACGAGCCAACTAAAATCAAAATTTTAACCGGTCTACCCACGATGATAAACACAGCAGTGGAGATCGCGATGAACGCCATTATAATCCACTTATAATACTTTTCCAACTTTGGATGGAACGTGCGAATGAACGAAACGGACGTATAAGCGCATCCAACAACTGAAGTAATTGCAGCGGACCACATAACGACACCAAAGATCTTATAGCCGACATTACCCGCAGCTAACTGAAAGACGGATGCTGGTGGATTGGCTGGATCAAGCGCCAATCCTTGACTTACAACACCGAGCGTCGCTAAAAATAGTAGCACGCGCATGAGAGATGCGACAAGTATGGCAAAAACTGAACTGCGTGTCACGTCGCCAAGTGCTTCTTTCCCTTTCACCCCTGCGTCAATCAATCGATGCCCGCCAGCAAACGTTATGTATCCACCAACAGTTCCACCGACTAACGTTACGATCGCTATCAAACTAATTTCCGTCGGAACGAAAGTCCGTGTCACCGCTTCCCCGATTGGCGGAACAGCCGTGAACATGACGAACAGCGTTAAGCCAATCATGACAAATCCTAAAATTTGTACGAATCGGTCCATAATCTTACCCGCCTCACGGACGATAAAAATCCCGATGGCCAGCAAACCACTTAATAGACCACCGACTTCCGGCGACATGCCGAAAAGGACATTCGTTCCTAAACCTGCCCCACCGATGTTCCCTATATTAAACGCAAG
>NZ_JANKJL010000016.1:0-65886 GCF_041414805.1 Sporosarcina sp. OR05
TAAAAAAGTTTTTCAACCTGTTTTCAAGTCGTTTTCGTTTATCGGAAGTGCAACGTTATCTAATATACCACCGGTTCTTTTTGATTGCAATACTTTTTATCAAAAATAATTTCATTTGATTCTAAGAGGAAGTCGAAGCCGCATAAAACTATACCCTATGCGGCTTCAACAGTATTATTCTTTAGATCTCATTTGTGGGAACAGGAGCACATCACGAATAGATTGTGCGTTCGTCAATAACATTACAAGACGATCGATCCCTATTCCAAGTCCACCTGTTGGCGGTAGACCGTATTCCAGCGCCTCAATGAAATCTTCATCCATTTCATGCGCTTCATCGTTTCCTTGCTCCTTCTCGACAAGCTGCGCTTCAAATCGTGCACGCTGATCGATTGGATCGTTTAATTCAGTAAATGCGTTTGCATGTTCACGTCGTACAATGAACAATTCAAAGCGATCTGTGAAGCGAGCATCTTCTGGATTTTTCTTAGCAAGTGGAGAAATCTCTACCGGATGTCCATAGATGAACGTTGGTTGAACAAGTTGTTCTTCTACTTTTTGTTCAAAGAATTCATTTAGAACATGTCCAACTTCCATCATAGCCGTTACTTCAACACCATGTTCTTTTGCAAGTGCATGGGCTTCTTCTTTCGTCATCTCTTGCCAGAAGTCTGCGCCTGTGAATTCTTTAACAGCATCTGCCATATGCATGCGTTTCCAGCCTGGTGATAAATCAATAATGTCTTCACCGTACTGTACTTGCGTCGTTCCAAGCACATCTTGAGCCATGTAGGAAATCATGTTTTCCGTTAGTTCCATAATATCGTTGTAATCTGCATACGCTTCATATAACTCCATCATTGTGAATTCAGGGTTATGGCGCGTAGAGATTCCTTCGTTACGGAATACACGACCGACTTCATACACCTTCTCAAGTCCACCAACGATTAGGCGTTTCAAATGGAGTTCGATTGCGATTCGCATGTAAAGCGTCATATCCAATGCATTGTGATGTGTAATGAAAGGACGCGCTGTTGCACCGCCTGCAATTGAATGAAGCATTGGTGTTTCAACTTCCAAAAATCCTTGTCCATCCAAATAACGACGCATCGATTGGATGATTCGGCTTCTTGTAATGAAAGTATCCTTGCTCTCTTCTGAAGAGATTAGGTCCAAATAGCGTTGACGATACCGTTGTTCAATATCTTTTAAGCCATGGAATTTATCCGGTAACGGGCGAAGTGCTTTTGTCAGGAAAGTAAATTCCGTTGCTTTAATAGAAAGTTCGCCAACTTTCGTTTTAAAGACATTTCCTTTCACACCGACGATGTCACCTAAATCCGCACTGTTGAACAAAGCATATGCTTCTTCTCCGATTGCATCTTGACGTACGTAGATTTGAACTTGGCCACCGAGGTCCTGGATGTGTGCAAATCCAGCCTTCCCTTTGCCTCGCTTCGTCATAATACGGCCTGCAATTTTCACTTCATGCACCGTTTCGTCCAATTCTTCTTTCGTTAAGCCCTCATAAGCTTCACGGATTTCATTGGAAAGATGCGTCCGCTCAAATCTTGAACCGAATGGATCAAGTCCGTTTTCGCGTAATTCATCCATCTTCTGGCGTCTCACCAAAAGCTGGTCGTTCAATTCATCCAAATGGGACATTTCCTTCACTCCTTCATCAGTTATCCCTCACGCCCGCTGGCATGGTTCTATTGTACACAAACTCCTTATGTAAAAAAAGCCGCCACGTACATGACGACTTGTACTAAGACAATACGTACCCTATCCAATTGGCTGTTCTTCATCTAGCCATAGAGCTAGTTTTCAGCATTACCATGAACGTCTTCTAATTATACAGGGATGAATGTCGAGACCGTTCATTTCCCTACACGCAAGAAATTGTCGACATCCGATACCTCTTGCCAACGCATAACGCCACTGCCATCCACTTCAATAGGTACTAAGGTAGGTGCAATTTCCAATAGAGGCACAAGAACAAACGCACGTTCGCGCATGCGCGGATGCGGCACGATTAAGTTCTCTGATTCAATATTGTCGTTATTATACAGTAAAATGTCAAGGTCAACAGTCCGAGGACCCCATCTAATAATTCTCTCACGACCTAGTCCATTTTCGATTTCTTGACACACTGCCAATAATTCGTGAGCATCCAATGAAGTTTCCAAACAGACAACTATATTGAGAAAATCCGCTTGGTCCGTATAGCCGACAGGTTTTGTTTCGTAAACAGAAGACACCTTCACAACATGTATTTCAGCATGCCCATGAAGTGTACGGACAGCTTCAGTCAAATGGTGCAACCGGTCACCTATATTAGAACCGATTGAAAGGTAGGAGACGTTCACACAAATTGCCCCCTTGTAATGTCTACAGATACAGATGCATAATGACCGCGAATCGGCGGATCGGGTTTGATAAGCACAACGCGCACACCTCGTACTTGCGCGGCAAATTGACTAAGAATCACGTCTGCGATGTTTTCAGCGACCGCTTCAATCAACTTCCTCGGCTCCCCTTCGACAACGTCACGACATAGATTGAACACCTCAGCGTAGTTGACGGTCTTTGCCAGATCATCTGTCTTACCTGCATCCGCCAAATCGACCGCTAACGAGACGTTCGCCCGAAAACGCTGCCCTAACACCGTTTCTTCCTTTAAAGCTCCATGGTATCCGTAAAACTCCATTTCATTCACATGAATATAGTCCACTACACATTCACCCGCTTTCTAGTCAATTCACACCTACAGCAACTTTGGCTGATAGAACATCCATCATTTTCACCATGCGTGAAACCTCTTTCACATCATGTACGCGCATAATATGACACCCATGATCAATACCATAGCAAACTGTAGCGCCTGTTCCTTCCATTCGTTCATCGACCGGCAAATCCAAAATTTTGCCGATCATCGACTTGCGCGAAGTCCCAAGCAGGACAGGATACCCCATATTCGAAATTCGACGTAAACCTTGCATCGTTAATACATTTTGCTCAACACTTTTCGCAAAACCGATTCCTGGATCTAACCATATATCCCCTTCAGGCACACCTGCATTCCTTGCAATGTTCACACTTTCTTGTAAATCTGCAAGCACTTCCTCCATAAAATCTCCGCTATATTCAGCTCTCTCACGGTTATGCATCAGAATAATAGGTGCACCATACGCAGCCGCCACATCCGCAATACGCGGCTCACGTTTCGCGCCCCATACATCATTAATGATTCGAGCGCCCGCTTTTAACGCCTCTTCCGCTACCCCCGCTTTATACGTATCGATTGAAATGACACAATCTAGTTCACGAGCCAATGCTTCAATGACTGGGACAGTTCGTTCCAACTCTTCCTCCAGCGGAACAGGGGCATGACCCGGTCGAGTGGACTCTCCGCCAATATCAATAATTTTCGCGCCATCTCGCAACATTTGTTGAGCGTGTAAAAGCGCTGCATCGATTTGCCCGTATTTTCCTCCATCTGAAAACGAATCCGGTGTAACATTCAAGATCCCCATTACAACCGTTTCCCGATGAAAATCAATTGTCATCTGACCGAAACGATACGTGTCTCTCGCTTTCATTAATTCCATCTCGTTAACCTTCTTTCCTATCAGCAATCGCCTGAACATATCGTTCATGCAGTTTGTTAGTATAAACACCCGATGCACCCGGCAATGGTTTGTCTCCTATTTGAAGCAATGGCACAAGTTCTTGGACCGCATTTGAAATGAACACCTCATCAGCTTGCTCCACAACACTTTTTGGGAAGAATCCTTCATGTACCCGCATACCAGCTTCCTCAGCGATCACCAACACAAACGCGCGCGTAATTCCTGGTAAGATGCCTGTTTCAATGGAAGGCGTAAATAACATGCCATCTTTTATCCAAAATACATTTGAAGTAATTCCTTCTGCCACATAGCCTTCTGCAGTGACAAAAATTCCTTCCTGTTCTTTTAGCGACGGTAATTCCAATCGTCCCTTTACATTGTTCATGTAATTATGCGATTTGTGCCGCACACTACTTTCCGGAAGGTTGCGCAGAGTTTCAAGCCACACACCCTTCTTCGGTGTCCCTCTCTCTACTTGAGGCAACTCTTTACGGAATAAAATGACGTTTGGTGAGTCATATCGTGAAGGGGCAAGTCCAATTTCGTGGGTCCCAGCCGAGATATTCAGACGGAAATACCCGTCGCGATCAGCTGACAAAGCTGTTAGCCTTTGAACTGCCGCACGAATCTCTTCAGTCGTATAAGGCATTGAAATGCGGTACTCTTCTAACGCGCGGGCTAGTCGTTCCATATGTTCCTCGAATAAAAACACATGCCCGTCATACGTCCTAAACGTTTCAAAAAAGCCAATTCCATATAAAAAACCGTGATCAAACGGTGAAATGAGCAATTCTTCTGCCCGCTTGTATTCACCGTTCATCCAACAGTATTGCATGAGGAAAACCTACCTTTCACGCCTTAGCAACCGATGCTTTTTCAGCCATTTCTTTCGCTTGCCAAAGTGCTTTCGCTTTGTTCAACGACTCCACATATTCTGCTCGCGGATTAGAATCAGCAACTAATCCCGCCCCCGCTTGAATATGCGCAACACCGTCTTTGATATAAGCGGATCGAATGACGATATTCAATTCTAAATCACCGTTAAAACCGATCCAACCGATAGAACCGGTATACAAACCTCTACGTGTCGGTTCCAACTCTTCAATAATCTCCATCGTCCGCAGTTTCGGTGAACCCGTAATGGATCCGCCCGGAAATACCCCTTTAATAATTGCAGCAGTAGACAAGTCAGGCGCAGCGGTTCCTCGGACATTTGAAACGAGATGCATGACGTGTGAATAGCGTTCGATTACCATGAATTCATCCGTTTCGACGGTTTCTGGAACACAAACTTTACCGAAATCCTCAAGCTCTTGCTCAACAAGCATAATGTGTTCGCCTTTTTCCTTCTCGTTTGACAGAAGTTCCTGTTCAAGCGCTTGATCTTCCTGCAAAGATGCACCTCTAGGACGGGTACCACCAATCGGGCGCGTGCTCAATTCATTGCCTCGTTTTTTCAGCAATAATTCGGGAGAACCTGAGACAACCGCAAACTCTTTCGCTCCAATGGACGCCATATAAGGGGACGGGTTAAATGAACGCAATGCTTCGTACATAGCAAGCGGTTCAACCTCTAGCGCTTTTGATTGGCGGACGGAAAGATTCACTTGATTGACTTCTTGCAACTCAATGTAGCGTTGAACGTCCCGAACCATTTGTTCAAATTGAGGACCTGTTACTGAAACGTCAATGTTTTCGGGTCTGTTGAATTCTACAGCAGTACCACCCGCTTCATGGACACGTTTTTTCTCACCGATTGCAGCAGCTTGCAACCACTCCGCTTCCACTACTTCAGGATTTAGTCCGCGTTCAGGTAACGTCATGAACGTAACGACTTCATCTTCAACGTCCAATACTGCCCAACGGTCAAATAAATAGAAGAATAGATCCGGAGTGTCGAGGTCATCTTTCGCAATCTCGGGAATCGCTTCATATGTTCTCGCATAGTCATAGCTTACAAAACCAATGACACCGCCTTGGTAATCTGGTAGTTCTGGAAGGTAATCCACATTCATCGAACGGACGAAATCAGCTACCAGTTCAAGCGGTTCACCTGTTCTCACTTCTGTCGTCCCATCCCGCCATACCAACTCAAGTGATTGCCCATCTGTACTTTTCATCGTTACAAGGGGGTCTACACCAGCAATACACAACTTCCCGACGCGCCCACTTTCCAATAGCACATGCTCTTCACTCGTTTGGGCAAGTTCTTTATACGCATAAAAGAATTGCTCTTTCGTCATATTTGCTTTCTTGTAATTCGGAAACACACGCTTCATATCGTTTTCCCCCACATCTCGTAATATCATTATCTTACTATCTGAAGAACTGTTTAGGCTACAAAAAACGACATGTGCAATGATTCCCATATACAAAAAAGAGAGCACTTAGGCTCTCTCTTTCTACTTATTCTTCTTCGAATTGATAAAGTGGTGTACTTAAGTACCGTTCACCATTGGAAGGGAGCACAGCAACAACCGTTTTCCCTTTTCCGAGTTGTTCTGCAACTTGTAGTGCTGCAAAAATTGCTGCGCCGGATGAAACACCACCCAAAATCCCTTCTTCGCGAGCTGCCCGTCTTGCTAGATCATACGCATCTTCGTTGGACACTTGAATAATCTCGTCGTACACATCCGTATCAAGAACTTTAGGCACAAAACCTGCACCAATCCCTTGTATCTTATGTGGTCCTGGTTGACCACCTGACAATACCGGTGAATCTGCCGGCTCAACAGCAACAATTTTCACCCCTGGAAAACGTTCTTTCAACACAGAACCGACTCCTGTTATAGTGCCCCCTGTGCCGATTCCAGCAATAAATGCATCAACTTGGTCGAATGCATCTGCAATTTCCGGTCCCGTCGTCAAGCGGTGTACTTCCGGATTATGTTCATTGTTAAATTGCTGCGGCATGAACCAACCGTTTTGCGCGGACAGCTCCTCCGCTTTCGCAATGGCCCCTTTCATCCCTTCAGCACCAGGTGTCAATACAAGATCAGCACCATATGCACGAAGAAGATTGCGTCGCTCCATGCTCATAGTGTCTGGCATGACGAGTACAGCTTTGTACCCTTTTGCCGCCGCAATCATAGCGAGACCAATCCCCGTATTGCCGCTCGTCGGCTCAATAATCGTGCTTCCTTCTTTCAAATCGCCCGTCTTTTCAGCAGCTTCAATCATCGCAAGCGCAATGCGGTCTTTCACACTGGAACCCGGATTGAAGTATTCCAATTTCAAATAAATATCTGCACTATCTGCGTTCCCCATACGATTCAATTTCACGAGTGGCGTTTTACCTACAAGATCCGCTACTGTATTTCCGACTCTACTCATGCATATCCTCTCCCAATTCCTACTTATTTGATATGTTTTATAGTATTAATTGTATACCGCTTTTGTGATACGTGTCAAACGATACCTACATACATTATTTCCGATTTCCCTATCTCGATTCGGCAACTCTGTACCCCTTCAACCTTCAAAAAATAAAAAACTGTCTTGACCCAACATGTTTAGTAGGTCGAGACAGTCATCAGTTACTTTCCATAATACCATTCTGCGTCAAATTCTTTCCAAAACGCTTCAGGATTCACCGTTTGAGGCAATTGTTCAAGCGCTAGTTCTCTTCGGATATGTTCTTCAACTTCTTTGAAGTCGAATGATCTCCCTTTAATAATTTCATTCACTTGAATGAGCGCATATGTACCATCTTGAAGATGTACTAATTTACCGACTTTGCCCTCTTTCGTCTTAACAGCAGCTTCATAGATTGCAGGATCGATCGTTTCTGTGTCTGCATTAATGTAGCCAATGTCACCACCTAGACTTGCGGAAGCTAGATCGGTTGACAGTTCCTTCGCCAAAGCGTCAAAGCTGGAGCCTTTCGCTATTTCATCCAATGCTTGTTCTGCCTCTTTTTTCGTCGGCACAATAATGACCGATGTCCGGTAAGCGGTTAATATGTTAAACAGCGATTCGTTCTCCTTATAAAAAGACCGCACCGCATCGTCTTCTATGAGGACATCATGTGTAAGCACTTTGTCTAAAATAAGCGAGGAACGGATTCGTTGTCGCGTTTGCTCGATGTCCAAACCGGAATGGGAGCGCCCGTCAACAGACGTGATGAGGGCGAGTTCCAAGTCAATTTCCTTATCCGTCACGTCGATGCCGTATTTCTCTGCCGCCGTTTCCATCACTTTATGGTTCACAAGTTCGAGTAACACTTCCCGACCGACTTCCTTTTCCATCGCTGTCATCCATTGTTCCCTCGTAATCGGGTCACCCGCGACCGAAGCAACCACTTCTTCCGGTTGCTTCGATTTATTTGGGATTAACCATCCAATGAACCACAAGAGGTTGCAGACAAAAAGAATTGCAATTAAAACGAGCAATGGCTTCGCTTTTAACTTCCTTCTTTGAGGCGCCATCTCCTGGGCGTTAGGATTTCGACTGTATTTCATCGATAAAACCTTCTAATTCTTCTTGAGGGAACAAGTATCGTTCATTACAAAAATGGCATTCCGCTTCGGCTTGCCCATCCTCATCGATCATCTCTCGAATTTCCTGTTCGCCAAGACCGATAATTGCGTTGCCAAAACGCTCTTTGGAGCAGTTACATTGGAAAGAGACATCCATTTTGTCGAGAACTTCCACGTTGCCTGCACCAAGTACTTCTTCCAATACTTGCTCAGGCGTTAAACCGCGGTTGATCATACTGGAAATCGGTTCGATAGAAGCAAGCTTTTCTTCAAGCTGACTAATCGTTTCCTCGGTAGCCCCTGGCATTACTTGAATGATGAATCCACCCGCTGCCTTTATTGTATTATCCGGATTCACGAGTACACCTAGCGCTACAGCAGAAGGCACTTGTTCAGACACAACGAAGTATTGTGTGAAGTCCTCTGCAATTTCTCCAGAAACAATCGGAACTTGTCCTGTAAAATAATCCCGGAGACCAAGATCTTTCACGACTGTAATCATACCTTCCGTCCCGACAGCACGACGGACGTCCAACTTCCCTTTTTCATTTAAATCAAAGTGCGTTTGTGGATAAGTAATGTATCCTCTCACTTCTCCACGCGCATTCGCATCGACGACAATCGGTCCAGCTGGTCCGTTCCCTTCGACTTTCACCGTCAGCTTATCGTTCCCTTTCATCATGACACCCATCATCAATCCAGCGGTCATCGTTCTGCCTAACGCAGCAGCCGCAGTTGGCCAAACGTTATGTCTTTTCTGCGCTTCCGCAACCGTTTCTGTCGAATCGACTGCATATGCACGAATCGTCCCATCAAAAGCCAATGCTTTTAGTAAGTAATCACTCATTCATTTCTACTCCTTTTAAACGTTTCTTTCGTAAATTAAGTGCAATCCTTTTAACGTAAGGAAGTTATCGACAATATCGATCACTTCTGTTTCACTAGCAATCAGCTCCGCCAATCCACCTGTCGCAATAACAGTCGGCTCAACCTTACTGTGTGCCTTCATCCGATTAACAATACCTTCAACAAGCCCTACATAGCCATATACAATCCCCGCTTGCATTGCAGAAACTGTATTCTTCCCAATAATATGATCCGGACGCGTCAATTCAACACGTGGCAACTTGGACGCCCTGTCAAATAGAGCCTCCATGGAAATACCAATACCAGGTGCGATCGAGCCTCCCATGTATTCACCTTTTTCATTCACATAACAAAATGTTGTAGCCGTTCCAAAATCCACGATAATGAGCGAATTGCCGTACTCATGGATTGCCGCCACCGCATTCACAATCCGGTCAGCTCCCACTTCACGCGGGTTCTCGTATTTAATATTCAAGCCTGTTTTCACACCTGGTCCCACAACGAGGGGACGCATATTAAAATACTTCCGACACATCTGCTCAAGCGGAAACATAACAGGCGGAACAACAGAAGAAATAATAATGCCTTTAATATCCTCAAATTTTAGTCCGACGTGAGAGAAAAGCGCCTTTACAGACATCGCATACTCATCTTCCGTCTTTTGTCGATACGTTTCCATGCGCCAATGATATTTCAGCGCGCCATGTTCATATACACCAAGGACGATATTCGTATTACCCGTATCCAATACTAAGATCATTTTCATTTCCTCGCTAACATTCGTCATTTTCCAAAACATCATAACATAATACAAAAGCGGAGGGTGGCGTCTAGGCTCGACAGGCGCTGGAAGAAATGAAAAAAAGGCGTTCTTTGCCTTTATTTTATTTCTGAAGCGACCCGAGAGACTGCCACCCGGAGTCTGGATGTTACAAAAGCGCAGGGCGCTTGCCCATTATAGGTTCGCAGTCTAAGTTCGCCGCATCCTGCGGCAACGAATGCATGACCGGCATCGTGCCGGCCTTAAGGCGAAGATGCGACGTGGCGCTTTTTGCCACATAGCAGATTTGACTTATGACCCGAGCAGCTAGCGCCCGGAGTCTGGACGATACAAAAGCGGAGGGTGGCGTCTAGGCTTTACACATTAAAAAACAGCCGACTGCCTTTAAAAAGCAGCCGACCGTCGCAAGTCATTTTATTCGGATCAATCTCTTCGCTGTTCATCGATCGGAGGAAGCGTCGTGTCGCCTTCATTCTCCTTTGGCAGATCGCCAGTCGATGGATCAGTTGGAGCACCCGTAGAATCAGGGTTTACTTCATCTTTCACTTCAGATTCTTCATCTGCTTTTGCAGCTGCACCATTGCCATTTTGCTCATAAGCACGTACCGGCAATGTACCATGATCTTTCAAGTGATTGATTTGTTCAGCATCCAACGTCTCAACTTCAAGAAGTGTATTTGCGATCAAGTCAAGAAGCTCACGGTTTTCCGTCAGGATTGTTCTTGTACGCTCATACTGTTCCTTAATAATACGTTGCATCTCTTGATCAATTTCGTACGCAATCGACTCAGAGTAGTTTTGTTCGGAATTAAAGTCTCTTCCAAGGAACACATTTCCACCTTGCGCCTGACCAAATTGCATCGGTCCGAGCTTATCACTCATCCCATATTCCGTTACCATGGAACGAGCAATGCCCGTAGCACGTTGGAAGTCATTATGTGCCCCAGTTGATACTTCGCCAAGAACGATTTCTTCCGCAACACGCCCGCCGAGTAAGCCGGCAACTTTATCGAGAAGCTCAGGCTTCGTCATGAAGTAACGGTCTTCTTTCGGAAGCATGACTGCATATCCACCCGCCTGGCCGCGAGGTACAATTGTAACTTTATGGACGATTTCGGCATCATCCAACATAAGACCAACTACGACGTGTCCCGCTTCGTGGAACGCTACAATATTTCTTTCTTTCTTTGAAATAACTCGTGTCGTCTTAGCCGGACCTGCGATGACGCGATCTGTCGCTTCATCGATATCTGCCATATCGATTTTCGCTTTTCCTCGTCTTGCCGCAACAAGTGCCGCTTCGTTCAGTAGGTTTTCAAGGTCTGCACCCGAGAAACCTGGTGTACGTTGTGCTAACGCCTTCATGTTGACAGTATCGTCAAGAGGCTTATTGCGCGCATGCACTTTGAGTACCGCTTCACGTCCTTTTACATCCGGACGACCGACCGTAATTTGACGGTCAAAACGTCCTGGACGAAGAAGTGCAGGGTCTAGAATATCCGGACGGTTCGTAGCTGCAACGATGATAATCCCTTCATTGCCATCGAATCCATCCATTTCAACTAATAGTTGGTTCAACGTCTGTTCACGCTCATCGTGTCCGCCACCGAGACCAGCGCCACGTTGACGACCCACTGCATCGATCTCATCGATAAAGATGATACATGGAGCATTCTTTTTCGCATTTTCAAACAAGTCACGCACACGGGACGCACCGACCCCGACGAACATCTCAACGAAATCCGAACCGGAAATCGAGAAGAATGGAACGCCAGCTTCACCAGCAACTGCTCGTGCCAAAAGTGTCTTACCTGTACCCGGAGGACCTACTAACAGAATACCTTTTGGAATACGAGCCCCAAGTTCAGCAAACTTACGTGAATCCTTTAGGAAGTCAACTACTTCTTCAAGCTCTTGCTTCTCTTCATCCGCACCCGCTACATCCGTGAATCGGACTTTCTTGCGGTCATCCGAGTGAAGCTTAGCCTTACTCTTACCAAAGTTCATGACACGGCCGCCACCGCCGCCTTGCGCTTGATTTAACAAGAAGAAGAACAGGATGATAATAATGATAAAAGGAACTAACCCTGTGAAAAAGGCTACCCATGCACTGGTTTCAGGCATTTTTTCAACAACGATTTCGGGGTTGTTCGATTCACCGATTGCTTCTAGCTTCTCCATAAGCGTTGTATCGTTATGCAGGACATTCGTAGTGAATTTCTCCCCTTCTTTTGCCCCTTTCATAACACCTTCAACTGTCAGAACGCCAGCGTCCGGTTGCAACGTCATAGACGCAATATCGCCTTTTTCTAACGCATCGTAAAATTGATCGTACCGAATCACTTCCGTCTTCGGATTCGGATTATTTAGTGAACTGAATATCCCCATTATTGCAAGGAAAATCAATCCGTATAATAGAAAGTATCGAAGTATACGATTCATCCCAAGCCTCCTCATTTCTTCAACAGAAAACTATTGTAAATCTTATCATATAACGAATTCACACTTCAAAGGAAATGCCTTTCTTGCTAAGGTCTGTTACTAGTGGTAATACATGCTAACCGCGCTACCAACCCACTTATCAAGCAATTTTTTATCACATGAGGAAGCTTTCCAACAGCCTTCAGAAGAAGAGGACTGCAAGTGAATTAGAAAGAATAGATTTCCTTTTTCAATACGCCGATGTATGGCAAGTTACGATACTTTTCAGCATAATCCAGTCCGTATCCGACAACAAAAGCATCTGGGACGAGGAATCCGACATAATCCGCTTTTAAGTCGACTTTACGTCCAGTTGGTTTATCAAGTAATGTGACGATTTTAATGGATTTTGCCTTGCGGTATTTGAATAGGTCAACTAAATAGTTCAATGTCTTTCCACTATCAATGATATCTTCAATAATGAGTACATCGCGACCTTCCACACTCGTGTTTAAATCTTTAACAATTTTCACTTCACCTGAAGATACGGTTGCATTTCCGTAGCTTGAAACATCCATGAAATCGAGTTCGATGTATGTGTCAATTCGTTTAATAAGATCGCTCATGAAAGGTAATGCACCTTTTAACACACCTACCGCAAGCGGAAACTTGTCTTGATAGTCAGCAGTCAACTGTGCACCAAGCTCAGCAATTTTTTCTTGAATGTTTTCTTCTGTAATGAGTATTTCTTCGATATCCTTTTGTAACATCGAAAACCCTCTTTTCTTCATAGGATTTTTTTACAACTCTTTGAATCTCAATATGTACCGATCCTGTTCTGTTTTGTGTTTTTTGAACTGGATGCCATATCGTACGCCTGGAATAGCGCAAACTTCATCATTCGCTGTTGTAATGACAGGCAACATATGCCGTTTTTCAGCACTGATTTTTTCATCAATAAAGATTCTGGACAATCGTTTTGGAGCCTTCATGCCTGGCAGTAGCATGCGATCACCTTCCCGTTTGCTTCTGACTCGTAAAGGCAAATCATTTTCTTGAAGCGAGAAATAGCGTTCATTGTCGTCTACTGCATCAATATTATCGGCATCGTCCCAATTCAATAGCCAGTTCCCCCATCTTTGCCACACGCCTTTTTCTAAAGCTACATCCTTGAGTACGAAAGGCTCCTGCCCTTTAACAATGAAAACTTGCTCGTACTCCCGCACGAAACGATATCCTTTCGGGAGGTCTATGGAAACAGTTCCTTGGACGTCCGACAGATGAAATTGAATTAGATTCAATAGTGCTATATTCAACTCAATGGGACTACTTTCCCCATCATAAATATACTTCAATACTAGTGGAATAAAGCGCTTTTGTAAAGCAGTGTGCATGGCAGCAAACCGTTTAACGGAAAAGGTTGGAAGCCCTTCTGCTGTAAAGGAAACATGCGCTGCAACATGTTGCTTCACCAAGCTGTTTAACAAGTTTTCATCGTCTTGTAGGTCAGATGTCATTTTTACGACATTGACAGCTGCTGTAGGTGTCTCCGAGAGGATCTTCGGAATAATATGATGCCGGTATCGGTTCCTTAAGTATGCATCACTTTCATTGCTCGGGTCTTCTCGAAATGCTATACCATGTTTTTCAACAAACTCTAACAGGTCACGCTTCATCACAGAGAGAAAAGGTCGAATGACCGTTCCACTTTCCATTTGTCTACTTGGACGAATCCCAATAGGCAAACTTCCTTTTGCCAACTGCATTAACACTGTCTCCAGTTGATCTTCCGCATGATGAGCGGTTGCCAATAAAGGATACTGTTCCTTTTGCATAATCTCTTGAAAAAACTTATACCTACCTACTCTGCAAACGTCTTGTACATTACCGCCTTCCTCTTCAAGTACGGCTGGTACTGGCACACGTCCACCGAAGAAAGGGATCCCAAGTTGCTCACATAAGCCTTGTACAAAACGGCCATCTTCAGCAGACTCTTCTCCGCGTAACATATGATCGACATGGGCGGCTGCCACTTTCACGTTCCACCTCTCGCGATGGACTGCCAGAAAAAGTAAAAGGGCAACAGAATCCACCCCGCCCGAGCAGGCGACGAGGATTCGTTGACCGGAAGTTAGTAATGCATGTTTTGAAATAAAATCGTATACAGACTTCTCTAACTCACTCATTTTCCGACCTCCATTTCCCTTATTCTACCCTATAACCTTTTCCCGGGAAATAAATCGATTTGTCGGTTTTATTGTCATCCACTTTGGCAAGACGTGGTCCATCTTCATGACGAGAACTGTTCGGTCGTCTGCAACTACACCAAATCGTCGCTCCATTTCAGACATAATCCGGTCCGCCAACTGCTCACAGCCAAGATGTTCGTACTTCTCCAAAATGGCATACAATGCGTCTTCCTGCTTCTCAATCGTATGCTTTGAACTGAATAGGCCATCCGTCAACATCACAACAATATCACCAGCTTTTAGCTCTTCGTTTTTCGCTTCAACAGAAAATGAAGGGAGAAACCCAACAGGCACTGACTTGCTATCGAGACGTAGAAAATCGGGTCCACGCATAATATACGTACTCATCGAGCCAGCTTTCCAAGACCAGAGCCGTCCATCCTGTAAATCAATTAACGCAAGATCCAACGTAGCATACATATCATCCAACCCATTTAAAGACATCATGTAATGCAACGTATGCATCGCCGTTTCAGGGTCCATCTTACGATCCAAACATTCCCGCATAAGGCGGATGACTTTCCTACTTTCTCGATAAGCGTTCATATCATGTCCCATTCCGTCGGATAGTAATACCGCCGTTAAACCATCATGAATCGGAAATACCTCATATGCATCTCCTGCATGGAATGTCCCCCCTCCGGCAGTAGCGACAATGCCATATTCCAATGTGAAACGGACAGACGAACAGAACATTAATTGCAAATGCGGAAATGGATCTTGTTGAAAAACCGACTTCTCCACTTTGAACGGTTCACGGTATACTTCCTCAAGCAATGGTAAAATGAGTCTCTCCGCCACTGTCATATCCGTTTCAAAGTCTGACCGCTTCTCCGGTATAGAACAAACAATCCGATAGGCCCCTCTCTCATCCGATAAGATGTCAATCTGATAGTATTCAATCCCTTGAGCTTGCATATGCTTTCCAAGTTCTTCTTCCGCGCGATGGTTGACCGTCAGCTCTCCTTTAATATCTTTCATAATTTTCTCTAAATGATTGCTCATATCACGTAATTGCAATGCCAACATTTTCCGACCGTGCTGTAACTGCCCCATAAGCAAGTGGTTTGTAGCCTGCTCCTCAAGCTCGGTAATCAAACCTGAAAAGCGGATACATTTATATTTAATCTTCTCTTCCACACGATGACGTGCCGCTTTCTTGGTGGCTGAGTACGTTGACTCCCACTCATAGAGAAGCCTCGACATTCCTGCTTCATTGTCCTCCCAACATTTCGAATAACGGAAACACGATTGACAAATGGACGGTATTTCTTGAGCTGCAAGTGTATCATCCGATTCAAATCGATCATTCACAAGTGTCGACATGAACTCTGCAAACTGCTGAAAGTCAGATAACTGCTCGTCCAATCGGTCAGTCAACCACTTTTGACGCTTCACAGAAATATCCGGCTGATCAGGCTTCATCACAAGACCAATTGGCTCCACTTTCTTTGTTGGGATAAAGAAAAAAACGAACGTCGCTAACCCAATTGTCGCAAAATGAGAAATATCCAACGGTAACGTCAAGTCATATAGAAGGAAAAAGACAGACACTGCATACCCCCCAGTAGCAATGCCTAGCTTTCCTAATCGCCTCATCGCACCTGCAAAAAAACCGGTCATACCGTACACGGCCATCATTCCTGTGAAGGACAATTCAGCAACACCTGCAATTGCGGCAATCATCATTGCAATTGTCGTCGAAAAAGGGAGACCACCTGCCAACGCTGCCAAAAGGATTGTCAAATGAAGGAGAAAACCTGAAATTGAAATCGGTCCAATCATTAAACTACCCATACCCGTCGTAGCCATAATGCCAACAATACAAACGGCCCCTAATCGCTCAGGCGTCCACTGTCCATATAAAATACGCTCTCGATGCGGAAATGCGACAAACAAGAAAAATGTCATGAATAATGCCAAAACAGCTTCAAACCCAATTGTCAGCTGCACATCCACCGGCGTACTTCCGCTATGCATCACAAACTGCCATAACACTTGCACAACGATAATCGCCCCCGCCACCGCTAACGGAATCGACTTCCTCGTCCACGGATGCTTACTAACAACATTAAACAACAGCAACTGCAATAAATGAATAACAGCTTGTCCCACACCTAGAAGCGCTCCACCAGCCATTCCCCCAATGAACACAAACACTAAATACTTCCGAAAGCGCAACTGCGCCAACGCCCAGATTGGTAAGAAAAACGGCACCGCCGCATCAAACAACACCGCTTGCGACAAGAAAAACGATCCAAGCAAGAAAAAAGTAGCCATCAACACATACGTCTTCCGCTTCCCCGCCACTTCCAACGCATGACGAATCTGCTGGCCCATAGGCCTCTCCATATTGCCAATCATCTTCATCTCCACATTCCCCCTATGTCTACTTGTCCACGAGTATACATAAGTCAACGTAAAGAATTTGTCTCTTCCTGACAACTCACTCACAAAATCTTTCGACTCATTCCGAAGTCTTTCTTTTTTTAAAACAGTAGTTGACAGACCACGTCGAGCCATGTAATATGATTATTGTCGTTCAGAAAAAGTGGCCAAGCCCTTCCAAGAACAACACGGCGGCGTAGCTCAGCTGGCTAGAGCGTACGGTTCATACCCGTAAGGTCGGGGGTTCGATCCCCTCTGCCGCCATTATAGAAAAGCGAAGAGCGTCGTTTAGCCTCGACAGGTGCTGGAAGCCTGAGGCTAAAGGCGCTCTTTGCCTTTAACCTCAGGCTGAAGCATCCCGAGAGGCTGACGCTCGCAGCTAGACAATAGAAATGCAGAAACGGCCGTTTAGGCTCGACAGGCATAAGAAAACCCGGCGTGTGGCGATTTTTGCCACTTAGCCGGGTTTCCTTATGACCCGAGGGACTGGCCGTTGCAACTGGACATTAGAAATGAAAAAACTGCGACCTGAAAAAAATTAGGTCGCAGTTTTTTCATTATGCAACTCTTTCACTCCACTGTTACAAGATCTTTAATTTGTCAAAATCCATTTAGCTCGATTTTTTACTCTGTGGATTCTTGCAATTACCCGCGAAACTTTCAAACTACGCATATTCGCTTCAAACGCGGCATTATCATACCAATTCCCGCATAACTCCTCCAAACACAGCATTCTCTCCGAAAACGCCGCATTTCGAACAGTACACTCCACTGTTATTATGATCTTTAATTTGCCAAAATCCATTTGGCGCGATTTAATTTCCTATGGATTACCGTGATTGCCCGCGAAACAAAATTCAAACTCCTCATATTCGCTTCAAACCCGGCATATTCAAACGAAACAACGCATACTTACTCGAAACGCGGCATAATCCCTCCGATTTCCGCATACCCCCTCCAAACACAGCATATTCTCCCATAACGCCGCATTTCGAACTGCACATTCCACCGTGATAAGATCGTTAATTTGCCAAAACCCATTTGGCGCGATTTAATTTCCTATGGATTATAGTGATTGCCCACGAAACAAAATTCAAACTCCGCATAATTGCTTCAAAAGAGGCATATCCAATCGAAACAACGCATACTTACTCGAAACGCGGCATAATCCCACCGATTTCCGCATAACCCCTCCAAACACAAGATTAAGGACTTGACTCTCGCTCCATTAGCTAGTTCGCATGACTTTATCAAAACCATTGTTTAACAGTAAGCTATCACCAGAAAAAGATTACAGAGATTTCTCGGTATATGCTGTTTTTGAAAGAAGTATGCGGCGTTCTCCAGCTAAATGCTGCAATTTACAAAAGTATGCGTCGATCTGCCGAAGTATGCGGCGTTACACAGAAATATGCCGTGATCAGTCAAAGTATCCTTGGTCAACAAAGCGCTTCATGTACAAACGCCCTCTATTCCGTTTTCAATCTAAAGTTCCTAACGTTTCTTTCAAACAATTCCGCTCTAGTCGACGCAAAAAAGCGATCTACCATCTAGAAAGATGTCGGATCGCTTTACATAGTCATAGATTATACATTTTCACTAATTGAAACAGCCAGCAAGTTATCCTCTTCTTGCGCCACGGCCACCGCGTTTAGATTCTGTTGCTCTTTTTAATGAAGTCAGGCGTTCTTCACTGTCTTTCATGAATTTAGCCATTTTTTGCTCAAAATTCTCGGGACGCTCAGTGTGATTCGGACGGCCACCACCATGACGAGGACGTTGAGGGCGTTGAGGGCGCTCAGCTTCTGGTTTCGCTTTTCTGATCGATAACCCGATTTTACCATCTGTGCCGACATTCATCACTTTCACTTCAACCATGTCGCCAACTTTTAGGTGGTCGTTAATATCTTTAACATAATTGTCCGCCACTTCACTAATATGGACCAGACCAGTTGAACCGCTCGGTAGTTCGACGAACGCACCGAAATTTGTGATCCCTGTAACTTTACCCTGTAACTTGCTGCCTACTTCAATTGACATAAAAAAATTGCTCCTCCTTAAGATTTAAACGACTTCATACAGAAGCCTTTTTACCATATCACGAGTCCTGCAAAAAGCAGAATCCTTACTTTCATTATAGCCAACAAAAAAAGAGTGTCAATAAGACTACTCTTTTCCGTCATCTTTTTCGTCGTTTTTCTTCTTTTTTTCAGGTAATGAAAAGATGATTTCATTTTTATCAGATAAAAAATACTCTTTACGAGCTAGCTTTGCAATATACTCTTCATCATCGAGTTTAACAAGTTGTCGTTTAAGAAGCGCTTGTTCATCTTTCACTTCTTCCAACTTTGCTAACGTCTCCACTTTTTCCTGTTCCTTCTTTTCCAACGTCTGCTGTTGCTGGATGTACATATTCGTTAAGCCACCAAATACGACAAATGCAACTAACGCATAAAGAAACATTTTTTTACGGAGCCGCTTCTTTTGCTTGTTTCTCCACATTTCTTTCTTTTGCAACGAGCGGACATATTCAGTTTCAATTGATGCAACGGTCGTGGATGATTTCCTTTTCCTTTGCTCCATGTCTACACTCCCTCTCATTACAGCTTGACTTTGCGATAAGTCTATTAATTATACACTATTCATCGCGAGTTTGGAAGAGGGAGCTATAGACCTTTTTATAAACATAGATGAATGGTGTTGCCAGCAACATCACTATTCTGACGACCAACCTGAACAGTGCACGAATTATTCGTACAACCAAAAGGATGATGAACACGATCGGTCTGATGATAAGCATGTTGACAATACGCCCAAAAAATCGGAACGGCCGATGAAAAATTGACGCATACAGAAGCATCCCACTTACTTGAGCAAACGGATCATACATCCTCCATGCACCGTCCCGCACGACGAAAAGAACGTAAAAAGAAGCACAACCGATTAAGATCCACCCAATTACTTCAATGAGCACCGAATACTTACGAATCACCGACTTCTTCCCGACCTTGTCGATGCCCGTTCCGATCAAATCCATAAACGCTCCGGCTCCGATGCCTGTCCCAATCATTGCAAGTAAACTAAGAAACTGGACGGAGAGACTCATCCAAATAATTTATGGAGGAAATTACGTGAACCTGTCTCTTCTTCGTCGTATTGCATCGTTGCAATTGTCCCTTCTAACGTCAGAAGCCCTTTGTCTACATCCAAATGGACGATGCGCAGCTCCTCCCCCCGAATTTGCAACACCCCTTGAGATGTGCGGACAATGAATTCTTCTTGGTCGAACCGGTCAATCGTTTTTACAGATGTAAGATCCATTCGTTTTCTGTTTCGCATCGTGACGACATGGTCACCCGATGGAATTGCGTATGTTGGACTATCCGTCTGGATTTGCATACTATTCCTCCTTCGCTTGTACGTTCAATGCCATCTTATGCGTGTAATTAAAAAAACATGACAGGAAAAATCCCGTCATGCTTCTCATTTCTTTTAAACTTCCCGTTAAACGATTAAATCGTGCGTATATCCTGAAAAATATAGAACCAATCCAATTACCGATAAACCAAACCCGATGTAAAATGGCCATGGGTTATCTTCCTTTTCCTTGTCAAACGTCCGGTATGTAAGCATACAAAAAACGAGTGAAAGTACCGGTATGAACCCATAAGCCGGACCAAACGTAAAGGACACGCCACCTAGCACCATTGCGAGCAAGCCATAGGGATTCTGCTTTGGTAGACTCTCCAAATACGCTTTATCCGTTTCGCTCATTTCCTCATCCGTACGCATCCATCCTTTTAACTTCTGCCTACACCTGTTCAATCGTCTTGACGTTTCCAAATCCTTCATGACGTCCCATTACTCCTCATCGTCAATGAACTCCGGCTCCACCTTTTCGAGCTTCTCTTCCTTCAAAATCGTATACATCATTGCTGCGTCTTCTTTCTTCGTCGACTCCTTCAATGCCTCGACCTTCGCAGTAACAATCTTTTGACCAAATCGGATTGCCAATTCATCCCCCGGTTTTACGACCGATGACGCTTTTGACACTTTGCCGTTAATGGTAATCCGGCCTTGATCGGCTACTTGTTTCGCCAATGTACGTCTTTTGATTAACCGTGACACTTTTAAAAATTTATCTAATCTCATTTCTTTTCCCTTCCCTTCGCTTGTTGCCAAAAATCTTCTAATTCATCGAGCGTATAAGCAGAAAACTCGCCCTTTCCTTCCTTCACGCTTTGCTCAACAAATGAGAAACGGCGCTTGAATTTTGCATTCGCATGCGCCATCGCTTCCTCTGGCGACAATTTCAAGAACCTCGACAAATTGACGAGCGTAAAGAACACATCCCCTAACTCGTCTGTCTGGCTCTCTTTCGTTCCATTCTCCACTTCATCCTTGAATTCCTGCCACTCTTCCTCAAATTTCTCAAAAGCCCCTTTAATATTCGGCCAATCGAACCCGACTTTTGCTGCCTCTTTTTGATAATTAAAGGAAGTAAGCAACGACGAACTATGGCGTGTCTGCCCATCCAGTAGCGAATCGACTTGTGGCTTCTCTGCTTGCTTAATTTCCTGCCAATTCTTCAACACTTCATCCGAATTGTCCACGTCCCGATCACCAAATACATGCGGATGGCGGCGGATCATCTTCTCACCAATCGACTGCAACACATCTTCCATCGCAAAGAACCCGTCATCCTCGCCAATTTGCGCATGTAAAAACACTTGTAGCAGGACATCCCCTAGCTCCTCGATGATGCCTTCATCGTCCTGCTGATCAATCGCTTCCAGCAACTCATGCGCTTCCTCTATCAAATAGCGCTTCAACGATTCATGCGTCTGTTCACGATCCCAAGGACAGCCATCCGGCGCACGCAGCGCTGCGATAATCTCGCGGAACGTCGCCCACTCTTTCAATCGTTCATCACGCTCTGCGACAGGTGGTACATACACCGTCGTCAAATTATCAATACTCGTTTCTCGATCCAGCTCAAATAGCGGCACCGTCCGCAACTTTTCCTTCGATGAACCCGCTGCAGTCACAATCGTTACGGGATGATCGAACGCATACTTCTCCATCAGCGACAGCTTCACCTCTGAAGCGACAAATGCATCATACACTTGTCCAATCAGCACATGTTGCGTCATCTTGACATCGTCACGCTTCAAGTCCGTACCGTCCAACAATTGAAACCCTTCAATTGGGTCAATTCGCAAAGCCCCAAAAATCGGGTCAAGAAAGCTGTTGCCGCCTGCAATTTCAAGTTGCACTAGTCCCTCCCGTTCTTTCTCAATCAACAACTGCACCGTCCGTTCCGCGACAAGCGGATGCCCCGGCACAGCATACATAACGGGTTGCTCCTTCGCTAACGCAACTAACCGTTCCGTAATTTCTTCGTACACTTGCTCAAAAGCGTCATTTTTTTCGTAAATCGCGTCAAAGCTTTCGATTTGTAAGCCTTCCGCCCGCAGTTCATTAATAACAGGATGCTGATCTGTCCTTACAAATACTCGCTCCGCCGCTTTCAGCTTGCGATACGTTCCAATGGATAGCTGGTCTAAGTCACCTGCACCAAGCCCAATAATCGTTAATAGATTCATATAGTCACCTTCTATGTTTAGTCAGCATTAATTGCACACGTGCTAATCTTTTTCCGAACGGCAGTAAATACCATTCCTTTTCAGCCATTATACGCGATTTCATGACAATCAACAGGAATACGGCTGCACCTAAAACGACTGCTGTTAACGCGCTTACTGTCGCACCAATCCGGGATGATAATTGATCGAATAAAACCTCGTCCGCTACAAATAACCACGGAATAATAATTGCTAGCATCCCAATCGTTGAAACCAATAGCCACCCATAAAAACGAAGCGGTGCAAGCTTTACAGGTAAGATTCTTCTAAAATAAAACAGCAGTCCACAAGCAATTACCGCAAAGCCGATATTCCCTGCAATCGCAGCACCTGTCACGTTTAAGACGGGAATCAGTAATTGGTTCGCTACAATCTTTACTACAAGTCCCACGATGAGCAGTAATGTAGGAATCTTTACTTTCCCCGCACCTTGCAACATCGCGGTTAGCGGCAATATTAGCGACAACCAAAAAATTTGCAGAGAGAAAATCATTAGCGTACCCGACCCATCGCGCGTTTCGAAAAGCATTTCATTCACATATGGCAAGACGAGCGCAAGCCCCACAGCCGCCGCCCAGCCGAATAAAAACGCCGTCCGGAATGTGAGCGAGATGAACGGTTCTGCACCTCGCCCCTCTTTTTTCGCCGCATGATGGGCAATAAGCGGTACAATCGCTAACGCCAACGTGGAGGCGATTAAAATCCCCATTTGCACAAGCGGCTGTCCACGGTCATAAACGCCTTTCATTTCCATAGCCGTATCTGATGCAAACCCGTTCGCCAGTAAGGTATTATACACCGTAAACGAATCTGCCATTTGGAACAGCAATAGAATGAGCGAGCTAGCACTGACACTTAAGCTCACGTACGTTAATTCCTTCACGACACGCCACGTATTTATCTTCACTGCTGGTCCCTTAAAGGCGTTTCGGTAATAGAGAGCAAGTATGACAACACCCGCCGCCTGCCCAATGACCGCGCCCCACATCGCAACTTCACCTGCTGTATACAATGAAGCGCCTGCACGGACTGCGAGCCATGTCCCCATTAATATAATCGCTACGCGAAGCGCCTGCTCTCCGACATTTGAAACGGCAACCGGCGTCATATACCCTTCCGATTGGAATGCACCTTTTAATACAGCAAGCATTGGCATGACGAGCACAATATATGCCCCTGCACGAAGCAAGGAAACAAGTTCAGGGTCCCCCATTGCATGCGCAAAAGTTGGTGCGAACACCATTAGTACTATAAAAAATGACACCGATAAGACGGATAAATACATAAAGGCAATTCGTTTTACCGCTTTTGATTCACCAAAACTCGTACTTCCCGCAAGCAGCTTCGAAACCGCCACTGCAAAGCCATACGACGTCCAGACAATGAATATTCCGATGAAAGGATACACTTGCTGATAGATATAGAAGCCTTTATCGCCTACCAGATTTTGAAATGGAATCCGGTATACCGCGGCAAGCAACTTCACGATAATTGCCGAGATCGTCAAGATCGACGCGCCTTTCATGAACGTTTTCATATTCCAATCCGTGGTAGCCATCACTGCGCCTCTTTCGATAGATAATAAGTATTCTCTAGTATACCATCAACAGAAAACAGCCACACGCCCGTTCACAAAACGGAAGCGTGGCTGTTTCATTTCATTTATCCGATACATGAAAGCTGTCTTTCAGTGATCCTCCAACTGTAAAAGCACCTTTATGAACTGTTTGAAGTCGTCAACATGTTTATTTAAAATCGACTCTAAAATATCGAGTTCAAGAGCTTGATAATCATGAACAGCGATGTTGCGGAAACCAACCATATTCATTAATGTTTTTGCAAGATCCGCTTCAATTATAGCTGCTTCTTGTAAAAGCTTAAATGCTTCACGACTTGTTTTTGGAACGCCTAATTTACGCCTGCCCACTACATGCATAGCGAGGTCAATACTTGCTTCACAAGCACGCTGTATATTTAACACGATACTGTCTTGTTTCGTAAAGTCCGTTAAATTTTCAGGATTCCCTTCATACACCTCATGAATACGGATCAGACAGCGCTCAATCGTTGTCATTTTGTTTAAGATGACATCATTCATCCCCAAATACACTTCCCCTCGCCTGAATGTCATTAATAATAGCTGCTCGTTGCTCGTTTAAAGTTGCATACATGCTATAAGCTCGCATTCTTTGACGGATGAATTCATTTTCATCCTCTATATAGATTGGGATGCCATGGGCAAAAATTTGCATCGTGAAAACTGTATCGATATTTCTAATATCAACTAAATCCACTTCTCGCCCACCTATTAAGGCAAGCTCATTGGATAGCAAAAAACGATCATAAGATGATAGTTGCTTGCTGCTGAAATAAGCAAGATCGATATCACTCTCTTCGCGTACCGTGTCTTTTGCAAAAGAGCCAAAAAGGATAATAAAAGCTGGATTGACTTCTTGCTTAACCTTTTCAATGAGTTGTACCATTATTTCATTCGTAAGCATACATATCACCGCCTTATCAATAGTATAAGCATTTTTGGGAAAAACTGCACATCAATATAGTCTTGTCTACCTTATTAAGAACTTCTCTCATCTTTCATGAGCCAAACGGGGCAATAAAACAGCGCTCATCCAATGTATCGATACGTATGAAGTCGTTTGTATGAAAAATATGCAAAGCAGCTAAATGTAAATCGAGATCTATTAAAGTAATAAAAGATTGATGATTTTACAAAACGAAAAGTTTCTAATTAGAAAACAGCCACACCCCCGTTTACAAAACGGAAGCGTGGCTGTTTCATTTCATTTTCCTGAGCAAATAAAGCAAATACGGCGTACCAATCAACGCTACGACCAGTCCACTCGGGATATCTTTTGGCGCAATCAGTATGCGGCCAACGAAATCCGCCGTGACAAGCAACAAACCGCCCAATAAGCCCGAAACGACCAGTAATGGTAAATGGCGGAAACCTACGAGTCTACGTGCGATATGCGGCGCTACAAGTCCCACGAATCCAATTGTCCCGACGATCGCAACACCGGCTGTACTAATTGCCACCCCGACGACCAATGCCCAGACACGTGTCGATTTGACAGATAGACCGAGTCCTGCAGCTACGTCATCACCGAATGTCAATGTATCCAAACTTCGTGTCAAATAGATGGCCGAGCCGAGAAGAAGAGCGACCATCACTAAGGCGAGCTGTACATCGTCCCACCCTTTTCCGTATGTGCTACCGGACAACCAGACGAGTGCAGCGGCAACGGCTAACTTCGCTTTGACGACAAACACCTGTGTAGCGGCTGAGCCGAATGCAGAAATTGCTATCCCCATCAAGGCGACAAGCATCGGCTGAAAGTTATTTTTCCAAGACGTCGTTAAAATGATGACTAGGGCAATTGAAGCGCCTACTACCGCGCCAAGCGGCATATACTGAACAGGGATTGCCGGGAAGACGACTAGTAACAACATCGCTCCAGCGCCACCCATCGACGTGACACCTAACACACTAGCGTCCGCCAACGGATTCCGTAAGACACCTTGCAATAAAACCCCGGCTAACGCAAGCATGACCCCTACAATGAAAGCCGTCAGCACCCGTGGCACGCGGAAGTTCCAAATCACCGGTTTCATCCAGTCCATCGACCATACCGAACCGTTAAATGATAACGCCATCGTCAACACAGCAACAATTAAAGCGGCAATGATTACAATGACAATCGGCAGTTTCACCGGCTTCAGCGTACCGCCCATTTGGCGATCGCCTTTCGTATGCGTTTTAGCCGTCTTCCATGCCAAATACAATAACCAAGGGCCACCGACTAAAGCCGTCATCGCTCCGACCGGTACTTCTTGACCTGGTTGGATCAGTCTGCCTAACACATCTGCTCCGATTAGCATTACACTGCCCCAAAGGAACGATTGAAGGAAAATGTGCAAATGTCCTCTAATACCAAGCATGCGCACAATATGCGGCGCCATTAAACCAATGAAGCCGATTGGTCCAACAACGCTGACAGTTGTCGCTGCAAGAAGAATGGCAGCAGCCCACGCCAGCAATTTTACAACTGGTACATTTTGTCCAAGGGAAGATGCGACATCTTCACCTAATGACAGAATGTCCATCGGTTTTGCCAATGCGAGCGTCATAAGGAACAGAACAACGATCATCGGACCTGCGAACGATACGCCGTTCCAGTTCAATTGCACAAGAGTGCCTGAACCCCATAAAAAGAGTCCGTTCGTTTGATTTTCAAATAACAGCTGTAACGAGCCGGTCATCGATGCGAACAATAACGAGATAATCATTCCCGTCAACGCGACGCGGACCGGTTCCATCTGTTTCCCCGCAAGTGTGACGACAAGTACTGACGAAAGAACTGCACCTGCCAATGCAACGAGGAATGGAAAATCTCCAAGAACTGACGGAAAAAAAATCATCGAAACGACGACAAAAAAGTATGCTCCTGCGTTAATTCCAAGTGTACTCGCAGATGCTAAAGGGTTATTCGTCAACGTTTGCAATACTGCACCTGCAACAGCAAGTGCACCACCTGCTAAAATCCCGATGACTAACCGCGGAAGTCGGAGAGAGAGAACGATATCTTGAATACGTCCCTCTACCCATACCTCTTTTACTAACTGTGAAACGGTATAATCCGCCTGGCCTTGCGTCAAATGAATAAAGGATAAAACGACCAACAGGAAAAGACCGCTGATCCAAACGAACAACGATCTTTTCCCTGACGTATTGCTAGCCATTATTTGTTGACCATCGTATCAACAATTCGATTCAGCATTGTTTCAGCTGAAAGTGGTCCTCCATACAACCAAGTGTCCCCACCTAGGTCAAATAGTCGATCTTCTTTCACGAAGTTCAAGTTTTTCCAAACTGCATTGTCTTTTAATTGGTTCTTATACACATTATCTGCATCTTGAACTGTATAAAGATAGTTAGCATCTTCATATTTCGTCAATCCTTCAACGTTGAACGTACTAGAACCGAACACTTCAAACTGATCGGGTACATGAACGTTTTTCAAACCGATTTTTTCAAGAATTTGAGAAGCCATTGAGTTTGGTGTGAATACCCGAATTTCCGGAGCTTGAGGACCTGAGTAAGCAAGCGTCAGGATGAAATCCTTTGTTTTCAAATCCGCTTTCTCGATTTCAGCTTTCGCTTCTTCATATTTAGCGTCTAAATCCGCCAATACTTTTTCTGCTTCATCTGTTTTATCTACAGCTTTTGCAATTTCGTTGAACGTCGTCGTCATCTCTTGATACAAATCAATTGATTCATCCTCAGGATACGGATTGAAGATGACTGTTGGTGCAATTTTCTCCAAATCTGCAAGCATTGCATCATGACGGAAACTTACACCGATGATCAAGTCCGGCTCAAGTGCAGCAATTGCCTCTAGGTTCGGTTCTTGTCGACCACCGACATCAGCGACATCTTTACTTAACTCCGCATCGATGTTCACCCAGTTATGATATTCCTGAATATCCGCCATTCCTGTCGGCTGGATACCAAGTGCAAGCAAATCTTCCGCATATGTCCATTCAAGGACAACAACTTTTTTAGCAGGCTCATCCAATGTTACTTCACCGTTTGAACCTGTAACTGTCACACTGCTTTCAGCTTTATCGCTTCCTTTGTCTTCATTGTCAGCTTTATTTGTCGAACAGCCGACTAAAAGGATTGCACTTAAAGCCATTAGTAAAAACGTCTTCATATATTTATTCATACTTCATTCCTCCATGCTGATAATCATTATCAATTAGTAGTGTAAGCTGTAAGCAAGTCGTTTGTAAAGTGTTTTTACAAATTAATGATATTCATTCTCAATTAAACGAAAATATGGTATGCTAGTAAGTACTTACGTTGTCATTTCTTTGGATTATCAATGAAACGGAGGCATGTTTCATGCACCCTACGATAAATACGAAAAACCTTTCCATCGGCTATCAGGATCATTTGCTGTTTGAGAATTTGAATTTAACAATCCCTAAAGGGGAAATTACGGTCTTCGTCGGAAGCAACGGTTGTGGGAAGTCCACATTGCTTCGTTCGATTGCCCGGTTATTAAAGCCTTCCGATGGATCCGTTTTACTCGAAGGAAAAGATATTCATTCGATGTCTTCACGCAATGTTGCGAAGAAGATGGGTATCCTTCCTCAAGGCCCTGTATCACCTGAAGGATTGACGGTCCACGATCTCGTGAAGCAAGGTCGCTATCCGCATCAGTCATGGCTTTCCCGTTGGACAGAAGAAGATACGAAGAAGGTCGAAGCGGCGATGGAAGCAACAAAAATCAGCAATTTGCGCGATCAGGCGATTGATACATTATCGGGAGGCCAACGTCAACGTGCTTGGATTGCGATGACACTGGCACAAGATACCGACATCATTTTATTGGACGAACCGACGACGTATCTCGACATGACCCATCAAATTGAGATTTTGGATTTACTGTTCGAATTAAATGAGCAAAAGAACCGGACAATCGTTATGGTGCTGCACGACTTGAACTTGGCATCACGCTATGCACACAATATTGTCGCCATTAAAGACGGCGCGGTTTTTGCGCAAGGAAGACCGGAAGATATCATTACCTGCGACCTTGTCCGTTCGGTATTCGGTATGGAGTGCCAAGTTTCGACGGATCCTCTATTCGGAACACCGCATTGTGTGCCATTTGGTCGCGGGCGTTGCATCGTGCCCGTTTTAAGGAGTCATACAGGTGCCTGAGTTGAATGCTGAACAACTAGCCGCATTGGAACGTTTTAATGTATCCATAAGTGATCAGCCAATGGGCCTTATGAAAATTGAGGATCTATTAACGCATGCAGGGAGTTCGCAAATAATACATTTGATTCAAACACAAATGGGTGCCCCTACAGATGCTGTAGCACTATCCATTTTTATGCGTAGATACGGTTTCTTCATAGCGGCTCACCTGCATATGCTTAGCAAATTTGACTTGCAATGGACGGGAAGATTAGAGGATATTGCAGTCGAAGTAGGTGAAGGAAATCTATCATTCTCCATCCCTTCGGAACCATTTAGGACGGTACAAGAACGCGAACATGATATCCGTTTCCTTCTTGAACAGTATGGACATCCGGTCGTGAACTATTTAAGTAAGCGTGCACCTATTTCAAAATTGATTCTTTGGGAAAACATTTGGGGCTACGTCATTTGGATGTACTCGATGCTATTCCAGGAAAATAGTCCATCCGCCCAAGATGATTTGAACTTTTTGTTACATGATGCAACTTGGACACCTCAACTGCGGCGCTCGCCTTTCAAGCAATTTTTACAAAATGAGCCCATTCTTGAAGCCATGACGAATTATAAACGGACGACTTGTTGCTTGTATAAGGAATTGCCAAATACCGAGAAATGCCCGTATTGTCCGTTGAATAAAAAATAAAACAGCCCACATCCGAATCAATCTAGTATGTGTGGGCTGTTTTTTATTGTTTCTTTTACATGATCTTTTCAAAAAAGGAGAGCGTTAGGTGCACGACACGGAGAGCGTAACTTTTGGAGCGCAGAGGTCTAGTTTCAGTTATGGTCTCACCATTATTCTAATCAGTAAAACTTGCTTATGTTATTCACCGTATGAAAACATTTCTTCCCCTATTATCTCCAAATGCTCAAATTGATGCGATTTAATCACGTCTTCTCGTCCATACACATTTCCGCGTTGGTATATGCCTCCATCTAACACATAGACCTCCACAGTTTCATTTAATGGATCTACAATCCAATACTCTGGAACTCCGAATTTTTGATATGCATTGTATTTTTGAATTCTATCATTCCTACTTGTCGACGGTGATAACACCTCTACAATAAGTTCAGGAGCACCTTGGCACCCAAATTTATCGAGCTGATGTTTGTTGCATATAATTGAAAGATCTGGTTCAAATACATTATCTGCATTGTCATAATCATCTATTTCAGAAAAACGTACTGTGAACGGAGAGGGAAAGACTCGGCATTTTTCACCTTTGAAATACATCCCAAACGCTATCGTCAAAAAAGAGACAACGCCTTGGTGTTTCGTCGTTGGCGATGCAAGCAATACAGGAACGCCATCAAAAATTTCATATCGACTGCCCTCATCCCACGACAAGAAGTCTTGAAAAGTATAATGCTTATTTTCATTCCTTTGAATGCTCATCATATCCTATCCTTTCTACCAGTATTATTTTTTAAAGCTGGAGACACTGTATTCATCAGTACCGTTTTAGTTATTTGTAGTATAGCATGAGAGCTGGTTTAGCGGAAAACAAAATAGTCATAATAGTACGAAGGTTGAATGGTGGTTTAACGTATATGAGTTGAACTTTCAATGCATCTTTACTAGGTTTTTATCTTAAAAAATAAACCACACCGAAAGAGAAAACGCCATTTTCGTTAGATAAATGATTTTCTAGATTACGAAGAAAAGTAATGTATTACATAAAAACAGCCCACCCACCCCGATGCTTCCCGGTGCGTGCAGGCTGTTTTTCATTGTTCCATCTGTTTCGCCAAAAAGTGTGCGGCGGTTTCTGCTGCTTTTTGTTCGGCTTCTCCGATAAAGTGGACTTTCGATAGCAAGTAGACTGCACCGATTGTGTCTCCTCCAGCTACAATCGGAGCGACACAGTAGGATTTCACTTGCTCGACTTGACCGGGCACCCATTCCACTGCTTTTTCAAGTTTTTCCGTGACGATTGTGCGGCCCGATAAAATTTCTTCCACATCCGGAGCTAATTGTCGGTTTAAATAATCCTTTTTTGATAACCCGGATACGGCGATCATCTCATCTCTATCGCTGATGAGTGCGGGTGTTCCAAGTGTTTCGTAAAGTGTTTCTGCGTATTCTCTCGCAAATTGACCGAGTTCGGATATCGGGGAGTACTTTTTAAGAATGACCTCTCCATCCCTGTCGGTAAAGATTTCAAGCGGGTCTCCTTCGCGGATACGGAGGGTCCTTCGAATTTCTTTTGGAATGACCACCCTGCCTAAATCATCAATTCTGCGCACGATCCCTGTTGCTTTCATGCATGATGCCTCACTTTCCCAGTAATTGAATACCGTTTTCCGTTCGAATATAGTATGCATCATGTTTGGACATTTTATGCAACAGAACCTTTAGACGGAACTTGTGCCGCTTGTTTCTTTTAGGGACGCTTGCAAGATCCGCATCATTTCTTCCAACACATCGAATTCGGTTTGCTTTCCGGTAAACCGTTCATCTACCGTCAAGATCAGTCGTCCATCTTCCATTGTAAAACCGACTGCTTTGCCAAAGCGCATGGAATCCGCCACAATTTTTGCACCGTCCGTTTGAGCGGTACCTTCTTTAGAGAGCCGTATTTCAATTATAGAACGTTGCTTTTTGATGGATTCGACGCCTGCCATACGGCCCCACGCCTTTATTCTTCCGATACGTAACAGCAAATCCGCTTCAAGTGGCAGATCTCCGAAACGGTCTGTCATTTCATCGACGAGTTCACTGTAATCCGCTTCGTTTTCAATTGCTTTTACCCGTTTATACATCTGGATTTTTTGGAAACCATCCTTAATATACGTATCCGGCAAGTACGCGTTGATGGGCAATGAAATTTCAACATCCGGAATGTCGGCTTTCACAACGCCTGTCTGTTTCTCTTCAATTGCCTCTTGCAACATTTGCGAATACAAGTCAAACCCAACCGAATCAATGAAGCCATGCTGTTGAGATCCAAGCAAGTTCCCTGCACCACGGATCGATAAATCACGCATTGCAATTTTAAAGCCTGATCCAAGTTCCGTAAATTCCTTAATGGCTTGTAAACGACTTTCCGCCACTTCTGTCAGCACTTTATCCCGTTGGTACAAAAAGTAGCTATACGCAACACGATTCGAACGTCCGACGCGCCCGCGCAGCTGATACAACTGTGACAAGCCCATACGATCTGCATCGTGCACAATGAGCGTGTTGACATTCGGTATATCAATACCCGTTTCAATAATTGTCGTCGTCACAAGGACATCATACTCACCTTCAAGGAAGCTGAGAATGACCGCTTCAAGTGCAGATTCACCCATCTGCCCATGTGCAAAGGCAACGCGTGCTTCAGGTACAAGTTGTTTAATCTCATCAACTTTGCGCGTAATGTCTTCGACTCGATTGTAGAGATAAAACACTTGACCGCCACGTCCCATCTCTCGCTCAATCGCTTCACGCACTAATCCAAAATTGTGCTCCATGACATACGTTTGCACCGGAAAGCGGTTTGCAGGTGGTGTCTCGATGACAGATAGATCCCGAACACCCAACATCGACATATGAAGCGTGCGTGGAATCGGTGTTGCAGTCAAGGTTAGAACATCGACATTTGTTTTCAATTGTTTCAACTTCTCTTTATGGGTCACACCGAATCGTTGCTCTTCATCGACAATTAACAGACCGAGGTCTTTATAAACAACATCTTTGGATAGCAGGCGATGTGTGCCAACGACCACATCAATTGTACCTGCCTTTAAGCCCTTCAACGTTTCTGTCTGCTGTTTTTTTGTACGGAAACGGTTCAACAAAGACACTTCTACAGGAAAGCCTGCAAAACGTTCTTTCATCGTCTCGTAATGTTGCTGGGCTAAAATAGTAGTCGGAACGAGGAATGCGACTTGTTTACCGTCTGAAACAGCCTTGAAAGCTGATCGGATCGCCACTTCGGTTTTCCCATATCCAACATCTCCGCAAAGAAGACGATCCATTGGGCGTTCCCTTTCCATATCCCGCTTCACTTCCATGATTGAACGAAGTTGATCTTCCGTTTCATCATACGGAAAAGCATTTTCAAAGGAGCGTTGTAGATCATCATCTGGAGAGAACGCATAGCCTTTTTCCGCCTCGCGCTTGGCGTATAACTTAATGAGATCATCCGCGATATCTTTGACAGCAGACGATACTTTGTTTTTCGTCTTCTTCCATTCGGCGCCGCCAAGTTTATGCAATTTCGGTTCTTTCTCACCTGAAGCAACATATTTCTGAATCAAATCAATCTGATCAGCAGGGACAAACAGTTTATCTTCCCCACGATAACGGATATCGAGGTAGTCTTTGTGCACCCCATTTACTTCAAGCGTCACGACACCATAATATTTCCCGATTCCGTGATGGACGTGAACGATATTGTCTCCAGGTTTTATCTCTGAATAGCTCTTTATGCGCTCCGCATTCGTCATCTTTTGCGGACGAGCTTTTCGTTTCGGCTTCCCTTTGAACAACTCTGCGTCTGTAATGACCGCTACTCGCTGGAATGGAAGTTCAAATCCGCCGGACAGGTCACCACTAATAATAGATAGAACGCCCTCATCCGATGGTTTGCCATTAACAGTAGCCTCCATCTCGTAATCTCCCAAGATGGATTGGACTTCTTGGATGCGCTCTTCTCCATCCACTACGACAAATATGTTGTATTTCCCTTGTTTCCATCGTTCCATTTCATTCTTCAATAAATGCATTTGCCCGTGGAATTCTTGCATCGGCTTACAGGAAAACGATACGGTCTTTTTTAGAACGATTCCAGGTACATTACGGACAAATAAAGATAAATAACTTTTTGGTTGCTCAAGCATCTTATGCATCTCATCAAACGAGAACGAAATTTTTGCATCATGAACGATCTTGCCATCCTCAAGAAGTGTCAAAAACCACTCCTTCTCTTCATTTTCCATTGCTGAAGCAACTTCTACAATCCGGCCAATTTCATCGAATAAAACAAGTCCATCTGCTGGAAAATAGTCCCCTAAATAGGACGGTACCCGTTCTAAAAACGAAACGTATTTCATCATCCCTTCTGGAACGATTCCTGTTTTCAACAAATCGATGTCGCGGGAGATGTTTTCTGTTAACGATTCTTTGGCATGATCGTTTTTCATCCGTTTCAAGCTCGTTCGCAACGCTTCTTCCAAGTTGGTTGCTATTTGCAGTAAATGAGTCGCATCCCACACGTGCTCTGTAACCGGCAGAATGGTTACTGTGTCCAATTTGTCAGTGGACCGCTGATCATCCGCAGAAAATGTACGAATGGAATCGACGTCCGTATCAAACAGTTCAATGCGGACAGGTTGGTCCATCGTCAACGGAAATATATCTAAAATTCCGCCTCGAAGTGCAAAATCACCAGGTGCCGTCACCATATCTTGACGGGCATACCCCATTTGAATGAGCTTTTGCACCCATTCCTCCACATCGATGGCGTCATCCACTTTTGTCGTGAGCGAATGTGAGAGCCACTGTTCTTTCGCTGGAAGAAGTTTTTTCATCCCTGCGACGGGTGTAATGTAAACGCCTTTTCCAACACGTGCCATGTGATTGAGCGTGTCAATCCGGCTAGCTCGTAGCTCATAGCTCGATACAGAAAAATCAGCAGCTACCAATTCCTCTGCTGGATACAAATGCACGAGCGACTCGCCGAGCATTTTCACTAAATCTTCGTATGTACGTTGAGCTTGCAACATATTTGCAGTAATGAGAAGGATCGGTTTGTCCGTACTCTCGTAGGCAGCCTTAAAAAAGACCGCTTTTGCACCGCCTGTGAGTCCTGCCAGCAGTTGACGATCTTGTCCTGTTTGCAAGTCTTTAATGACTTTATGAATCTCTTTTTCTTGTAAAAATAAATTTATGAGCGCATCCAATGATCAATATCCTCGCTTTGCAATAGATGAATGAATTGAAGTGAAAAAAGCTTTGTGCGCCGAAAACGCCAAAGCAGCAGTTCTATTGTAGCCATTTCTTTAATGCATAGTAATCCGGGAACAGCAGAAGTGACTGTTCGCAATCCTCACAAATGCATCGAACGGTCAACGAACCATCTTGATTATATTCAATAAAATGCTCATGTCCATCATGCTCTTGTTCCGTTTGTTGCACTTGCTGAATGACTTCGCCGGCAGATGAAAACGGAATGCTACCGACTTCTGTATTACAATGTCTACATGAATAACGGATCGTCAACTTATCATCAGCCCCTTTTACACAAAGTATAGGCTAAATGATGTGTGATTATTCCTTATGCTTTATTATAGTGATTCATCACATCGAGAAATGGGCTTTTGAGCCAGTCTAGACAAGCTGATGCACTCTTTTTCACCATTTCATCCAGCAGAGGCTGTTCTTCCTTACTGAATGAAGACAAAACGTAATCTGACACTTTCATGCCACCTGTAGGGCGACCGACGCCAATACGAATGCGGTTAAATGTATCCGTTCCAAGATGGGCAATTAATGATTTCATACCATTATGACCACCTGCACTCCCCTTTTGGCGCAAGCGTAATTTCCCAGGCGCAAGGTCAAGATCATCGTAGATTACGACAATTTCATCAGGATGAATATCATAATAATCCATGAGCGGAGCTACACATTCGCCAGAGAGGTTCATGTAAGTGAGAGGCTTGACGAGCATCACTTTCCCTTCCGGACGGTGGATAATCGTATAGGCCCCGTTGAACTTTAGTTGCATGGCAGGTGCATCCATCTGCTTCGCCAGTTCATCAATTACATGAAAGCCGACATTATGACGGGTCATTTCATATTGCTTACCCGGATTCCCGAGTCCAATTATCATTTTCATAAGTTTACTCTTCCTTTGACGGTCTTGGTATTCCATATACTACTCAATGCTTTTCAATACAATGTTAAAAAGGGCGCACGGATGAAAACGTGCGCTCCTTAGCTTCTGTGTATTACTCTTTGTCTTGATCGCCAACGACTTCCGGTTCTGCATCAGGTGCTGCTCCATCGGCATCCAGCTCGTCCAACTCTGCTTCCGTTCGTGGCGCAGAAATTAAAACAAGACTGTAGTCATCGTCATTCAGAATTTCAAATTTCGACTGCTCGCGGACATCTCCGACAGTAATCGTTTCACCAATTTTCAAGCCTGAAACGTCGACATCAAATGATTCCGGGATATCTGAAGGCTTCACTTTAATAAGCACTTCAAAGTTTGGCTGTTGTACAATGCCGCCTTCTTTCTCCCCGATGGATTGGCCGACAAGATTGACGGTTACGTTGACTTCAAGCTCTTCTGTCATGTTAATGGCCAAAAAGTCCGCATGGCGGATATCGCCTATTAATGCGTCTTGTTGATAGTCGTTTAACACGACGTTCAATTCCTCGCCGTCTACATCCAGTTTAATGACACCATTTCGTCCTGTTTCACGCAACGTGAATAGTAAATCACGTTCTTTAATTGCGATTGGTGTAGATTCTGTTTTGTATCCATAAACGACTGATGGAATGTACCCATCTTTTCTTAATGCTGATAAAGCTGATCGCGTTTTAGTTTCTCTTCGTTTCGACTGAATTGCTGTACTCATGTGCGTAGTCACCTTTCCTAAAAAAAGTTATTCTATCTCTTGAAATACCCAAAATCAGACGACGGTAAACTATATTGCTTGCTTACTCAAACAATGTGCTGACAGATTTCTTTTCAAACACGCGGATGACTGCTTCTCCTAGGAGTTTCGCAATCGATAATTGTTTGATTTTTGGAGATTTTTTGCTTTCTGGTAGTTCGATCGAGTTCGTAATGACCAATTCTTTAATGCGTGAATTGTCGATTCGTTCGATTGCAGGACCAGATAAGACCGGATGTGTACAGCAAGCATACACTTCCTTCGCGCCGTTTTCGATGATCGCGTTCGCTGCGATTGTAATCGTTCCGGCTGTGTCAATAATATCGTCAATGAGGATAGCCGTCTTACCTTCGACATTACCAACGATACTCATTACTTCGGCAACGTTCGGGCGTGGACGTCGTTTGTCGATGATCGCAATCGGCGCTTTCATACGATCCGCCATTTTTCTTGCACGCGTAACACCACCGTGATCCGGAGATACGATGACGAGCTCATTCCCCTCTAGACCTTTCCCTTTGAAATATTCAGTAAGGATTGGTTCTGCAACAAGGTGGTCGATTGGAATATCAAAGAAACCTTGAATTTGAGGTGCGTGCAAGTCAATAGCAATGACGCGGTCAGCTCCCGCTTTTTCAAGCAGGTTTGCTACAAGCTTAGCTGTAATCGGTTCACGTGAACGTGCTTTACGGTCTTGGCGCGCATAGCCGTAATATGGCATAACGACATTGATGGTACGTGCTGAAGCACGCATTAATGCATCAATCATAATTAGTAGTTCCATCAAGTTGTCGTTGACAGGATTAGAGGTGGACTGGATGACAAAGACGTCACAGCCTCGGATACTTTCTTCGATGTTAATTTGAATTTCTCCGTCACTGAAACGTTTGACAGAGCACTTGCCGAGCGGACGACCGATTTCGTCTGCCACTTGTTGTGCAAGTGATTCGTTCGATGTTAAAGAGAATATCTTCAGTTTATTGTCAGGATAATGATTAGCCATCATGGCCCCCCTAGTTAGTTATGATTTAGTTTTGTTGCGTATCCTTCTTTATTCTCCTGGCGCGCGCGCGCAATTGCAAGTGAATTTTCTGGTACATCTTTTGTAACCGTCGATCCGGCCGCGACATAAGCGCCTTTACCAACTTTTACAGGTGCAACTAAATTAGAATTGCAGCCGACAAATGCACCATCTTCAATGGTCGTTTGGAATTTATTCTTCCCATCGTAATTCACTGTAATTGTTCCACAACCGATGTTCACATGGGTACCGACTTCCGCATCGCCGATATAGCTTAGGTGAGAAACCTTGCTTCCTTCCCCTAACATCGTCTTTTTCACTTCTACAAAGTTGCCGATTTTAACATTGTCGCTGAGATTGGAATCCGGACGGATATGTGCGAACGGCCCTACTGTCGTACCTGACCCGATTGTACTGTCGCGTACGACTGACGAATGAATGGTTGTATCATTGCCAATTTTACTGTTGCTAATATGACTGTTTGGTCCGATTGTACACTTTTCACCGATTGTTGTGTGACCTTCAATCATCGTACCCGGCTGTAGCACTGTGTCACGCCCAATTTCAGCATCTGCACTAATGTACGTGTTGCTTGGATCAATGATGGTTACGCCATTGCGCATATGTTGCTCAGCAATGCGTTGACGCATCACTTTTTCAGCCTCTGCCAATACGACACGGTCATTGACACCAATCGTTTCACTGAAATCATCGGTTACAAAAGCTGCGATACGTGCATTTTCAGCTTTTAAGATTCCAATGACGTCGGGTAGGTAGTACTCACCTTGCGCATTGTCATTTTTCACTTTCTTTAGTGCTTCAAAAAGCGCTCGGTTATCAAAACAATACGTCCCAGTATTAATTTCAGTCACATTTCGTTCTTCTGGTGATGCATCCTTATGCTCGATGTTGCGAAGGACGTTCCCTTCCTCATCTCGGATAATACGACCATAACCTGTCGGATTATCTGCATGCGCTGTAAGAATTGTCGCTTTCGCTTTCATTTCGGTATGATGTGTGAGTAATGCTTGCATCGTTTCCGATTTGATAAGCGGTGTATCGCCACAGACGACGAGTGTGACACCATCCAGCTCACCAAGTTGCGCCTCTGCTTGTTGCACAGCATGTGCAGTGCCTAATTGCTCCGCTTGAAGCGCGTACTCGCTTTTCGCTCCTAGTGTTTGTTCCACCATTTCTGCGCCGTGACCGACAATCGAAACGATTTTATCCGCTCCGATTCCAATGATATGGTCGACAACGTGCTCGACCATTGGTTTCCCACAAACAGGATGCAATACTTTATATAAATCGGATTTCATCCGCGTCCCTTGTCCTGCAGCAAGGACGATGGCGTATGTATTCGTCATGTGCTGGCCTCCATCCATAATTTCATTATTGACTATAGCTGAAAATAATAGACATTTCAACTATACCCCCTTGACAAGCTGTCATGATTATTTTAATATGGTTGTTTTCATTTTTCGATTGATGTGCTTACATGACAGTAGGATCCTCACAACAAAGTTAGATTGATGAGGGAGCAATTTTTTGTCGATGGACGGCTCCAACCCAAAAAGCACAGACCCGAGATTTGAATGTCAAACCCCACGCTGTGCTTTCCATCATGTGCTTTTAGAAGAAAACTTATGCTCCAGCCTCTTCCAAAACCCCTTTTTCTTCAACCATATAATACGCAGACAAAACCGCTTCTTGTACTTTCATCCGTGCTGACGTGTTAATCGGATGCGCAACGTCCCGAAACTCCCCTTCAGGCGTCCGCTTACTAGGCATGGCGACAAACAATCCATCATTCCCCTCAATGACACGGATATCATGCACGACAAACTCACCATCCAACGTAATCGACGCAATCGCCCTCATGCGACCATCCGTCTCCACTTTCCTCAGTCTCACATCTGTTACTTCCATTCTTTTCCCACTCCCTTTTTGTTTACATTGCTCAACAACTATATTCTACAAAAGTAAGCATTTCCCTTTTTTTTTCGAAAAATATTTTTAATAAATTTGAAATATATGTAACGCTTTGAGGATTGGAGGGTTTTTTGCTTGGAATGGGGGGCTATTTTTGTTTGGGCAACTGATTTGTCGTGTTTTTTAATGGTGGTGTTAGCAGCAAAAGTGTGAGTGGTCGTGAGATTCATTGCACAAACTGGATGAGTTGTGATAAACTGCGGGCGAGCGGGGAAACTAGCTGATAAGCGGTGATAACGGACGACTAAACGATAATAATGCCTACTTTCCGTCCTAGATGATCGAAGAATTCCATGAAAACGACGAATCGGTGGTAAAGTGGATTGAAACGGTGGTAACTGGCTGTGAATCGGTGGTAACGCGCTGAGTTTCGGTGGTAAACTCGCCTGAATCGGTGGTAACGCGAATGCTCCGTCCAAAGATTGCTACATTGTACTAAAAAACGACGAATCGGTGATAAAGTGGCTCGAAACGGTGATAACTAGCTGAGTTTCGGTGATAAACCCGCCCGAATCGGTGATAACTGCTCGAGAATCGGTGATAAACTCATTAGAATCGGTGATAACGCTTTTCTTAGTGGAGAATGTTGCTCGTTTCTCACGCTAGACATCAAATTACAACGATTTCAACTAATTAATTTACATATAATGGTCCAGTGGTGATAAACGCTCCACAAGCGGTGATAAAGTGGCTAGAGTCGGTGGTAACTGGCTGTGAATCGGTGGTAACGCGCTGAGTTTCGGTGGTAAACTCGCCTGAATCGGTGGTAACGCGAATGCCCCGTCCAAAGATTGCTACATTGTACTAAAAAACGACGAATCGGTGATAAAGTGGCTCGAAACGGTGATAACTAGCTGAGTTTCGGTGATAAACCCGTCCGAATCGGTGATAACTGCTCGAGAATCGGTGATAAACTCATTAGAATCGGTGATAACGCTTTTCTTAGTGGAGAATGTTGCTCGTTTCTCACGCTAGACATCAAATTATAACATTTTCACCTAATTAATTTACATATAATGGTCCAGTGGTGATAAACGCTCTACAAGCGGTGATAAATCCTGAAAAAGCGATGATCATGTTAATTGCCGACAAAGGTGATTGCTACATTCTAATGAAAAACGATGAATCGGTGGTAAAGTGGCTCGTATCGGTGGTAACTGGCTGTGAAACGGTGGTAACGCGCTGAGTTTCGGTGGTAAACTCCCTCAAATCGGTGGTAACTGCCTCAGAAACGGTGGTAACGGAAATTCTCCCGTCCAAAAACCTGCTAATTTCCATTTAAAATGATAAATTCTCAATCATCATCTAAACATCGGTAATAAAGCAGGCAACAGGATTACATCACAAGCAGATATCCCACAATTCCCTCCCCTTCAATCCCCCACTCCCAATAAAAAACCCGCTCACGATAAATGAGCGGGTTTGGGAAATTTTTTATTCGCCTGCTAGTGCAATGACTTCGATTTCGACGGATGCGTCTTTCGGTAGTCTTGCTACTTCTACTGTGGAGCGGGCAGGTGTGTGTGAACCGAATTGTTGCGCGTAAACGTCGTTTAGGGCAGCAAATTGGTTCATGTCTTTAATGAACACAGTTGCTTTAATGACTTGATCCAATGAGGAGCCTGCTTCTTCTAGTACGGCTTTTAGGTTCGCGAATACTTGATTCGTTTGCTCTTCAATTGTGCCTTCGACGAGTAGGCCGTCTGGTGTCATTGGTAGTTGTCCGGATGTATAAACCAATCCGTTTGCTTTTACCGCTTGTGCATAGGGTCCGATTGCTTGAGGTGCGTTTTTTGTCGCTACGTAATTCATGTTAGTTTCCACCCTTCGTAAAATAATTGCCTTCTTCTAGCTCAATGGTGCGGTCTTTCTCGTTCATCGCGCGGAGCTTGACCAACGAGAGGTAGTCATCGACGAGGACTTCTTCTGCATGTTCTGCCTCGACAAGGACAGCGATGCCTGCGAGTTCGCAATCGAATTCCTCCAACAGACTTTTCATGCCAGCCATTGTGCCCCCTGCTTTCATGAAGTCGTCGGTGATGAGTACGCGCTGCCCACTTTTCATGCTCCTTTTAGATAATACCATTGTCTGAATCCTTCGTGTAGAGCCGGATACATAATTTATGCTCACGGTTGAACCTTCTGTCACTTTACTATCCCTGCGTACGACCACGACAGGTACGTTTAAATGCCTAGCAATCGCATGGGCAATTGAAATTCCTTTTGTTGCGACTGTCATGATCACATCTATTTCCGTCTCACTAAAAGCAGATGCAAAGACTTTCCCTATGCGATCCATTATGGAAGGATTGCCTAAGAAATCTGTCATATATAAATAACCGCCCGGCAATAGACGATCTGAACGTCCTAGACTTTCTTTCATGAGGGCCATCACTTCACGAACTTCTGTCTCCGTGACATGCGGTATGTATTTTACTCCACCCGCCGCACCTGAAACGGTGATTAGTTTACCCGTGCCGTTCTCTTCAAAGGTTTCCTTGACGATGGTCAAGTCTTCACTTATCGAGGACTTAGCTGCATGATAGCGCTCAGAAAAGAAAGTGAGCGGTATGAGGGAATGTGGATGTTCCAACAGATGACGTGTCATATCGACAAGCCGTTCGCTCCTTTTCCACTTCATAATTAACAACCCCTACATCCGAATATTTTATTCGTACATTATCACGAATGTACGTTTTTAATCAAGAAGAAACCGTTCTCCTGTCATTCTGACGGCATGTACTTCTTTGCAGAAGCCTTTTAAACCGTTATATACTCTGGAAACTCTCGCTTCCTGTTTCACAAAACCGAATACCGTCGGACCACTGCCACTCATTAATACGGCATCTGCCCCGAAGCGTTCCATCTTTTCTTTCAGATCAACGACTTGCGGGTGGATTTTCATCGTCACTGGCTCTAGAACATTGCCGAGAGAAGCACACATTTTGGCGTAATCCCCTGCATGCAGCGCCTCTAACATGCCTGCTGTGTCAGGATGTTGAATGGTTGCAACGTCAAGGTTCCGGTAAATGTCGGCTGTGGAAACGGAAATGGTCGGTTTCGCCAAGATGACCCAACAATTTGGCGGTGCTGGCAGGTGTTCAATTTTTTCGCCTCTGCCTTTTGCTAACGCAGTACCACCATGTACACAGAAGGACACATCGGAACCGATTTTTGCACCGATATCTGCCAGTTCATCCGCACTTAAGCCAAGCTTCCATAGTCGATTCAATCCACGTAATGTTGCTGCTGCATCGGAACTGCCACCTGCGAGTCCTGCTGCAACGGGTATTTTTTTGTCGAGTGTAATTTCGACACCACTACGGACATTGAATTTCCGTCTTAACAAATCTGCCGCTTGATAAGCCAAATTCTTTCGGTCATTCGGCACAAATCGCTCGGATACTTTAATGGTAATCTTATTGTCCTGTGTAGGTCGAAGCCAAACGCGGTCTGCTAAGTCAACGGTCGTCATAATCATCTCAACTTCATGGAAACCATCGTCGCGTTTATGTAGTACATCGAGTGTCAGGTTAATTTTTGCTGGCGCTTTCTCATATAACATCCAGCCCCCTCCATTCCAGGTTGTCATTGTTCACTATTTTACCATAGCGAGGAGGGTTTGAACCGCGAAATCTTCTTGAAGGCCATAAAAAATGGAAAAGAGCTACATGAACGACAGATACGACGTCCATGTAACCCTTCCCTTGTCAGTCATCATTTGGATAATAGGTGCTCTTAGCGGTTCGTTTTTTCGTTCGCTAGTCCACGGTTTGCCATTTCAATCGCATGTTTCACCATGTTACCTGCATCCCGGGACTTGATGCCTCCCCAACCTTCTCGCTGAACAACATCGTAAAAGCCAAGCTCCTTAGCGATCTCTTCTTTCAAGTGCTCAGACATTGTACTTCGTTTTCTAGCCATCCGGCTTCTCCTCCTTGTTGACTGACACTACTAGTATGTCCGTCCATACACAAAAAACACTTAAGCTTATCCAAGTAGGATCGCTTAAGCGTTTTAAATAAAAAAACAATACAAGATTGCTGAAACGGTTATTTGATGATGAACGCTGTCGCGTCTCCGTCATCCAATACAGTTATTTCGACAGCTTCAGTCAAAATATCTGCGTAGCTGTAAGACACCCTCTCAAAAGCATTTTCGTCCTGGTCCAGTTCAACAACAAAAACCGCACGATACGTTTCACGAAGGACACCGGCACGTTCGATTGTCTTCTTACGGCCGCCATTTGCACGTACATGCAAACGTTTACCTAGGTGATCATCCAATGACTTCTTAATGTCCGCTAATGTTTTTGGCACGTCGCTTACACCTCACTAAATACCAGTATAACACTGTTAAAAAGTTCTGTCAATTGAAACGGTAATTTTAACTGCGAACCCTTCAGTTTGTCAATTCTTTTTTTGCTTTTTTCGACAACTGGTTTTAGTTTTCTGCCTTATTTTCGTCACGACATGCGGAATTCAGGATATAATGCATTTGCCAACGCACCAAATTCTTGGATTGTTAACGTCTCGCCTCTTCTGCCTGGATCCATCCCAATTTGTTCGAAAGCTTGCAAGATCTGTTCTTTTTTCGCTTTGCCGTTTGGTAAGGATGCCTGCAAATTGTTCAGCAGTGTCTTTCTTCTTTGGACAAATGAGCCTCTCGCCACTTGGAATAGAAAATCTTCATCTATCACTTCCACTGGCACCTGTTCTTTCCTTGTTAACGTCAACACAGCTGATTCAACATTCGGCTGCGGCACAAAAACGGTTTTCGGGACAATCATTGAAACTTCTGCATCCATGTAATACTGGACCGCAATTGATAAAGATCCATAAGCCTTCGTACTTGGAGAAGCCGTTATACGATCTGCCACTTCCTTTTGCATCATAATAACCATAGCGCGAATCGGTACTCGATCGAGAAGGAACTTCATAATAATTGGAGTTGTTACGTAATACGGTAAGTTCGCGACAACTACAAGGTCATCGTAACCACTGAATTGCTCCTCAACGACTTTATTCAAATCGGCCTCTAGAACGTCCTGGTTAATGACCGTTACATTATCGTAAGGAGATAACGTATCCTCCAATACAGGCAGCAATCGCCCATCGATTTCAAATGCCACTACTTTCTTTGCCGCTCTTGCGATATGTTCTGTCAAAGCACCAATTCCCGGCCCGATTTCAATAACGCCTGTACGTTCTGTTAAATCTGCATGCGACACAATATTACGCAAAATATTTGGGTCGATTAGGAAGTTTTGTCCTAAGCTTTTTTTGAATGAAAAACCGTATTTCTCTAAAATTTCTCTCGTCCGGATTGGTGTTGCAATGTCTTTATTCATGAGCTTCCTCCTCTTGCAGAGCTTGTAATGCTTCCTTTAACTGCTGTGGCGTAATCCGAAACATTTCGAGTCGCTTTTTCAACCCTTTACCGTTCACTTGTCCAATTTGAAAATACTCACTTAGCCGATCACGGTTTCTTTTCGCTTCAGGGTGTCCAATTAATTTATTTTCAATTAAAAATACCAATGGAATTTCTTCCACCGATTCTCCGTCCAATGAATAGACCGCTTCAAGCGCCTCTTTAATATGCTGATCGCTCGCATGTTCAATGCCTAGCCCTTGTCCGTTTTTAGCAATGGTCTTCGATTTGTGTAAGAACGCGTGTTTAACGTCAGGAATACGCTCTTCGATAATTGCCCGTATTCTTCTGCCAGGAAAATCTGGGTCGGTAAATACGATGACGCCACGGGTCTCATGCGCAAGTTGAATTTGTTGCAATGTTTTTTCGTCTATTGCCGACCCGTTCGTCTCGATAGTATCTGCACCTATCGCGCGTTTTATGGCGATTGTATCCGATTTTCCTTCCACAACGATAATTTCTTTTATTTTCACGTGTATCCTCTTTTCATCTCATACGGTCTATAGTAATAGTACGTGTTGCAGCGGTACTTGTACAGAAGGCGAACTCGTAGTACGCATACATAGAAAAAAACCGTAGGACCGATGAAGCCCCACGGTAAATACGGTAGACAGTATAGTCAAGTTAGTCGATAATTTTCACTTTCACTTGTCGGCGTCCAAAATTATAGGCTGCAGACTTTGTTGGTACGTGAAGATCAATTCTCTTCCCTTTAATCGCACCGCCAGTATCACCTGCAATTGCATAGCCGTACCCTTCAACCCAAACTTTTGAGCCAAGTGGAATAACACTTGGATCGACAGCAATGACTTTCAGGTTCGGATTCTCACGTAAATTAATGCCTGTTGCCGTTTTACCGGTACATCCATTGCAATATGCTGTATAGGCTGTAGCAGTTACATAAAATTCTTTACCACCTGAAGGTGCTGAATCACCACGTGAAACCGTTACCGGCTTTTTGTTCGAAGCTTGGGCAACCATCACTTTTGAACCGACTGACACAATCTTTTTCTGTGGCTCCTCAAGTACTTTCTCACTTAACAATGTACGAGAAACTTCTTTACCATTTTCTTTAATCACTTCAAACTTGCGTTGTACGGAGCCTTTCTTACCTTCTTGGACGACTTTCTCGCGTCCTTTTAATAGCTTGGCATCACTTTGTGTTACAACCGCAAAGTTTGTTGGTTCTTCCACTACATCGGTGACCTTTTCTACCCGCACGACTTCAATGACCGATCCAGGCGTAACGATGCCGTCTGCCTCCTGTTTCAGTTTATCGTGTTCATTCAGTTGAATGTTCTCTCTCTTTAAAAAGTCAGCGACCGTAGTCGAAGTTGACCATACCTTCTTTTCATTTCCGCCATCGACAAGCGTCACTTGAAAAGCTTTTTGAATGGAAATGGTTTGATCATCGTCAAGATTAGCTTGTAGACTTGGTTGTACTTCATCGTTTTCTTCAAGTGTAATGTCGGCGACAGCTAATATATCGCTAACTTTCGATTCCGTTGTCCAAACCTTTTTCGTCTCTTGATCGATTTGTATCTCTACTTGTTTTGCCTGTTCCCACCTGATCGATAAACCTTCTTCGATTGGTGTATTCACTGAGGGTGAAACTAAATCGTGGTCAGCTACTTCAATTTCCTGATCGGATAGAAGCTGCCCAACTGTATGTGCAGATGTTTTTAATTCGGTTTTCTCATCGTTCACTTCCAAAGTGACCGACTTCTTCGTGCCCTCGTAAAGGACGAGTGAAATGACTGAAACAAATAATGCGAATGCAATTGCTGTTATCGCTATTTGTTTACTCCTCAATGACCTATAGAACAGATTTTCCATGGTGCTTTTTATCATGAAAAAACTCCTCCTTCATCACTCGGCTGATTATAAAGCTTCCTTTTCGACGTGTCAATAGATTAGAATTTTCACCGAACAATATACTTTCCGTAAAAACCGGTACCATTTCACATATGTAAGGAACACCTGTCAACAAGCAAAACCACTCTTACAGTTGGTTACAGCTTTATCAATCACTTAGAAATCCGAAATATTTTCAACGCATTTTCTGTCGTACGTTTTGCAACTTCTTCTATAGAAATTTCCTTTAGTCTTGCAATCTCTTCCGCCACTAACGTAACGAGAGCTGGCTCATTCCTTTTTCCACGATGTGGGTGGGGAGCCAAGTATGGAGCGTCCGTTTCGATTAATAAATGATCAAGCGAAATTTCAGTAGCGACTTGTTTTGGCATTTTTGCATTTTTAAACGTAACAGGGCCGCCTAAAGAAATCAAAAAATTCATCTCAATGCATTCCTTAGCTGTTTCTACGCTTCCTCCATAACAATGCATAATGCCACCTGTCAAATGCGCTTCTTCTTCCTTCAAGATTCGCACAACATCAGCGGTCGCATCCCGATTGTGAATGATAACTGGTAAGTTCACTTTTTGAGCGAGTCGAATTTGCTTTCTGAACAACGCTTGCTGAACATCTTTTGGTGACTTGTCCCAATAGTAGTCGAGTCCAGTCTCACCAATCCCTACAACTTTAGGGTGTGCTGATAGCTCTTCAATCCATTGCAAGTCTTCATCTGTACAATCTATCGCATCGACAGGATGCCAGCCGATAACAGCATAAATGAATGGGTACTGTTCAGCTAACACCATCGCCTTTTCAATAGTAGGTCGATCAAAGCCGACAACAACCATTTTATGGACCCCTGCTTCAACTGCCCGCTCAATCACTTCTTTAACGTCTTCTTCGTATTGGTCTGCGTTTAAATGAACGTGTGTATCAATCAACATTCCGATTCTCTCCTCATAGCATTCATTGTATTTCAGTCGTTTGTTACTTTTGTTACAACAATATGTCTGAATGATTAAAAATTAAAGACGACGCCTCATATGAAACGCCGTCTCCTCTTTTTACTTCACTTTCGCACCATTTTCCAGTGACTCATCAACCGTTGCTAACTTTAAGACACCGTTTGACGAGCCTGCTAGGATCATTCCTTGTGAAAGTTCTCCACGTAATTTCACAGGTTTCAAGTTCGCGACGACAATTACTTTTTGCCCAACTAATGCTTCAGGTTCGTAATGTTCAGCAATTCCTGAAACGACTTGTCGTTGTTCATATCCTAAATCCACTTGGAGTTTCAACAACTTGTCCGCCTTAGGAATGCGATCACATGCTGTTACCGTAGCGACTCGTAAATCGACTTTCATAAAGTCATCAATTGTAATTTCTTCTACTTGCTCTACTTCTTTCGTTTGTTCTACAGGTTTGTCTTCCTGTTTTTCTTTCGGTGCAGTAATCGCCATTTGTTCGCGAATGTAAATGATTTCAACTTCTGGATCTAGTCGTGGGAAAATCGGAACCCCTTTTTCCACAACTTTTGTTCCTTCAGGGATGCTATCAAACTTGTTTAATGTATCCCATGTTAGCAACGAAGCATCCAATCCTAACTGCTCCATAATTTGAACAGGTGATTTTGTCATGAACGGTTGTAACAGTACAGCAATTTGCTGAAGAGATGTTGCTAAATGTGCCATGACGGACGCTAATTTCCCTTTATCCGCTTCATCCTTTGCAAGCACCCATGGGGATGTTTCATCGATATATTTATTCGTACGGGAAATAATTGACCACAATTCAGAAAGGACAACACTGAATTGCATTTTCTCCATCGCTTCTTCGTACTTTTCAATTGCTTGCTGTGTAAACGTTCGTAACGTACTGTCGAACTCCGTTTGCTCCAAACCTTTTGTCGGAATTACTCCATCAAAGTATTTATTGATCATCGAAATTGTTCGGTTCAATAGGTTACCAAGATCATTCGCTAAATCATAATTTGTCCGTTCAACAAAGGACTCAGGTGAAAATGTACCGTCTTGACCGAACGGCAATTCACGCAGTAGGAAGTAACGCGTCGCATCTAGTCCGTAGCGTTCTACAAGCATCTCAGGATATACGACATTTCCTTTGGACTTGGACATCTTCCCGTCTTTCATCATTATAAAGCCATGTGCGAACACTTTTTTAGGTAGCGGTAAGTCAAGCGCCATTAAGAAAATCGGCCAGTAAATTGTATGGAAACGAACAATATCTTTTCCAACAACATGGACATCTGCCGGCCAATACTTTTGGTAAAGCTCGTCGTGATCAGATCCATACCCAAGGGCCGTAATATAGTTTGTCAACGCGTCAACCCAAACGTAAATGACGTGCTTCGGATCTCCAGGAACCTTTATGCCCCAGTCGAACGACATACGCGAAACCGATAAGTCCTCCAGGCCAGGCTTGATGAAGTTATTGATCATTTCGTTCTTACGTGACTCCGGTTCAATAAATGAAGGATTGTCTTCATAATACTGCAACAGACGGTCTGCGTATTTCTTCATATTAAAGAAATACGATTCCTCAGCAACCCGTTGTACCGGTCGATGGCAATCCGGGCAATTCCCCTCTTCAAGCTGCGCTTCCGTAAAGTACGACTCACAAGGAACACATTTCCACCCTTCGTATTCCCCTTTGTAAATATCTCCATTATCAAGAAACTTTTTGAAGATCTTTTCGACCGCTACTTTATGTCGCTCTTCTGTCGTACGAATGAGATCGTCATAAGAGATATCCATCGTCTTCCATAGGTTTACAGCAATATCTGCAATCCGATCGACATACTGTTGAGGAGGTAGCCCTTCTTCTTCGGCTTTCTCTTGAATTTTTTGTCCATGCTCATCCATACCCGTCAGAAAACGCACATCATATCCACGCAAACGCTTGTAACGAGCCATCGCATCCGATGCTACTGTTGTGTAGGCAGTACCAATATGAAATTTCCCACTTGGATAATAAATGGGTGTTGTAATATAAAATGTTTTTTGCTGTTCCGTCACGAAAATACCTCCAGTGTTTCAATCTATACTAACCATTTTAGCTAAATTTCAACAAAAGTGCTATGTAGACAAAAATTTATAATGAAAAAATAAAAGATTACAACATAAAGAATAGCATGCAAATGTATGAATTCAAAGTATTTCTCTTCCTTTATTTTTATTCACAACAATGAATATACCTTATGAAACAACTCCTAGACAACTACCAAAGTTTTATCAACTCCTATCTAAAGAATTGCATTATATAAAAAATCTATTATTCTCGACATAATTTTAAGTTAGAAATATTGACGTTAATTGGAAGACTTGGTATGATGTTAAGAAGACAAGAGAATAATGTCGAAAATTGACGAAAATTAAATCGTTTAGGGGGAATTCTTGTCATGAAATCAACAGGTATCGTAAGAAAAGTCGACGAATTAGGTCGTGTGGTCATTCCAATCGAGCTTCGTCGCACACTAGGAATTGAACAAAAAGACGCTTTGGAAATTTATGTTGATGATGATAAAATCATCCTCAAAAAGTACATGCCTAACATGACATGTTCGATTACAGGCGAAGTATCCGATGATAACTTACGTCTTATCGATGGTAAGTTGATTTTGAGCCCAGAAGGCGCAAAACAACTTATTAAAGAAATCGAAGACAAGATTCTTTAATATTATTCAATGAATAATAATTTAAATCCAGAACAAGTAATTGTTCTGGATTTTTTTTATTCCTTTAATTTTACATGGTATGCTTGATACACATCTCTTTTTGCCATTTCTCGTTCCAACGCTACTAAACGGATTGCTTCTTTGGACGAAATGTCTTCCTTTTCCATTATTAATTCCACATGGGATTGGATACTAATATCTTTCCACCAACTATCCTGCGCTTCTTCTATTACATTGCTATTCCCTTCAATGACAAGGCAAAACTCGCCCCTCACTTCGTTTGTTTCCACCCAAGTAACAGCCTCTGCTAATGTACCACGAAGGAATTCTTCATATCTTTTTGTTAACTCTCTCGCCAAAACAACCTTTCGTTCAGGGCCAAAAACTGCTTCAAAAGCACGGATCGTTTCCTTTAATCGATGGGGCGCTTCATAAAACAATAATGTTTCTTCTTTCTGCTTCAATATCTTTAATTGTTCCGCCCGCTCTTTCTTTTGTCTTGAGAGGAACCCATAGAAAGAAAACGGCTGTGTCGGAAGACCTGAGGCAACTAATGCACTGATAGCAGCATTCGCACCGGGTACAGGAACAACATCAAATCCTGCCTCAATTGCTTTCACCGAAATATCTAGACCGGGATCTGAAATACAGGGCATCCCTGCGTCACTAACGAGAGCGACTGTTTTACCTTCTGCCAATAACGATAAGATTTTCTCTCCACCTTTTTGGAGATTGTGTTCATGATAAGTAATCAGTGATGTTTTAATATCAAAATGGTTACACAGTTTAATGGTGTTTCTTGTGTCTTCAGCCGCTATGAAATCTGCTTCGCCCAAGATTCTTATTGCACGATAAGTCATATCCTCTAAGTTGCCAATCGGGGTACCGACTAAGTATAATTTAGCTCCATTCGCTATAGCACTCTGCTGGGCTCTCATCGACAATGCCCCTTTCCTTTAGAATGTATTGCTCTTTTGCTTTACGCGTTAACTGTTTAAAATGGTATTCCATTTGCATTGCTTCCCGCTTTGTCGCATAGTGCTCGAAGTAAATGCAACGAACAGGTCGTTTAGCGCGTGTGTACTTGGCGCCTTTGCCTTCATTATGCATACGTAAGCGTTTTTCTAAATCATTTGTATACCCTGCATAATAAGATCCATCGTTGCATTCCAGCACATAAAATAGATGCTCAAGCTTCTTGTCCATACAATAGAAGCCTCACTTCTTCTGTATATTCACCGTCTTGCCCGTATACATACAAAGGAGGTAAAATCTTTAAATCTGGCTTTCCGTCCTTAATTCCCTCGATCAGTAACGTATTTGCCTCTTTTCCTTCTTTCGGATACACAAAACGGATTCTTTTCGGTTCCAATCGGTTGGCCCGCATGAGCGTGACAAGGTCAAGAAGCCTTCCAGGACGATGGACGAATGCCGCTTTGCCTCCTTGCTTTAATAATTCACTTGCTGATTGGACAGCTTGTTCAAGTGTTAGTCGAATTTCATGTCTTGCAATCGCAACATGTTCTTTCACGTTTTTCTCACTTGCTTCAATTGCAGGGAAGTAAGGAGGATTGCACGTGACGGTATCGTATTTTTCATAACCGATTTTGCTGGCTATGCCAATGACGTCATCATTCACGATTTGAATACGATTGTCCAATTCATTATACGCAACACTGCGACTGGCCATATCCGCTAATCGTTCTTGTAATTCGACCGCGATTATGTCCGCGTTTGTACGTGCACTTAAGAACAAAGTAATTGCGCCATTTCCAGCACACAAGTCCACAATTTTTCCTGACCTTATCGGGACGTATGCAAATTTCGCAAGCAAAACCGCATCCAAGGAAAATGAAAATACGGAGGGACTTTGAATAATTCGCAGCTTCTCCGCCAATAAATAATCAAGCCTTTCATCGTCTTTTAATACAATCTCCATCTTCGTACTCCTTTAAATAGAAAAAAAGCCGATGCCTACAATATATAGGATCGGCTCTTCTCAAGCATTTTGTTTACTCAAGAAGGATAAGCAGAATAAGCAATCTTCTCCTTTACGACTACTACCATAATGGACATTGCATACATGGTATCCTTCGTTATAAATACGCGCCAGATTGTCCACGCCTTCACCAATATCCATCCTACGCGGTTTTTCAGGCGGCAATTGCTCGTCAACTAGTTGAGCTTTTTCCGTTATTTCCTCTAGTCGCGTACGCAGATGATGGTTTTCGAGTTGAAGTGAATGGTTCTCTTCCGTCATCTTCGCGACAAATCCTATGAGTTCGCGGAATTGGTCGTGCATTGTTTCCAGCTGTTGCTCAAATTCCATCACTCTATCGAGAAAGTTCCCTTCTTTCAACCTGTTCACCCCATCATTTCGTCAATTGAGCTACCGATTTTTTCTGACTCTCTAATTCTTCCCAAGAATACTCCAAAACTTGCTCCTGATCCGTTAAACTCACTTGTAGAACCCTTTCCAATAAGTTCAACCCTACAACTTTCCCTAAACCTTCAGGCGTCTGTACTTTTTCGCCAATGTCAGGCATGAGGGATTTAGCCTCTTCATACTCGTCATTTTCATATTTCAAACAGCACATGAGACGCCCGCATAATCCAGAGATTTTGGATGGATTTAGTGATAGATTTTGATCCTTTGCCATCTTAATGGAAACGGGTTCGAAATCCCCTAAAAATGTTGAACAGCATAGCATACGACCACAAGGGCCAATACCGCCTAGCATTTTTGCTTCATCTCTTACACCAATTTGACGTAATTCAATACGTGTCCGGAAAATAGCTGCAAGGTCTTTCACAAGGTTCCGGAAATCGACTCGTCCTTCTGCAGTGAAATAAAAGACGATTTTATTCCGATCAAACGTGTACTCTACATCTACGAGCTTCATATCCAACTCGTGTTCTTTTATTTTCTCAACACATTTAGAAAAAGCGAGCTCCGCATCCGCTCGATTCTCTTCCACTTGAGCATGATCGTCTTTATTCGCTTTTCGGATAATTTTTTTCAGTGGTAAGACGACATCGCTCTCATCCACTTCCCTCACATGGCTTGCAACTTTACCATATTCGATCCCTCGAGCTGTTTCAACGATTACATAATCATCAATAGCGAGTGAATAATCGAGTGGATCGAAATAATATATTTTACCCGCTTTTTTAAAGCGGACTCCTACAACATTAAACAAGCATTAACCCCTCCTGCAAATTGAGCACCAGTTGTTCCATTAAAAGTGTCCGGTTCATATTACCGTACAATTTCTTCTTCGCCTGTAAAATGGATTCCATGTTTTCCGATAGTCGATTGTAAGTCATTTTCATAGAAAGTGTTCGTAAGTGTTGTTGGTGATCAGGAAATGTCAGTTCTGCCTGTAATCCTGCTTTTAACGACACGATATCACGGTAGGCATAGAGTAGCAAATCTAGCCCGAGCTCCATGTCTTCTTTTTCTTTCATGACCGGCAACCAGTCGGATTGGATGAATAAAAGTGCTTCATTCACATGGCGATCTGCTGCTTCCATCAATTTTAACACTGTCTTTCGCAAGAGTGCAAACTGATCATTCTCTGCGAGTTCTTTCGCTTTTTCACTATCAGCCGTCAACATCGTCACAGTCGCTGCCATAGAAGGAGTGATGCCGGTTTTTACCAGTTTGGCCATCATTTCTTCTCGATTTGGCGGAAGAAACGGAATGCGCTGACAACGTGATTGGATAGTCGGTAAAATAGAATGATAGGCTTCTGTCAGTAATATTGCCGTCACATCGCCTTCTGGTTCTTCGAGGAATTTTAGTAATGTGTTGGCTGCTGCGGCATTCATCCGGTCAGCCCGTGCAATAATGTAGATTTTACGTCCAGGTTCATAGCCTTTCTTCGTCATTTTCATAATTAACGAAGACATTTGCTCTTTTTTAATATCTTGTCCATCTGGTTCAATTATTGTGACATTGGGATGAATTCGCGCTTGGACCCGTTTACATGTATTGCATGTTTCACATGGAACAGCGTTTTGGGGGCGTTCACACAGGAGCAGTTTCCCGAAATGGATGGCTGATTCCTCTTTGCCCGTCCCTTTTTCCCCATCAAAAAGGTAAGCATGGCCAATCCGATTATGAAGAAACGTCGATTCCAAACGGTCAATAACCGCCTTTTGCCGTTGTTTAATAGAACTTACCATGCCTAACCTCCTTCTATCAGGTCGTCAATTACATGTATAGATTAACGAGAAGTCCTTTGATTTCTCCAATTTTCCCTAACAAGTCAACAGAGCTTCGTTCTTCATCCAACAAAGCCTCTGCTAGTTCAATCAGCTTTTCATCAATTGTACGGACGATTTTTAGACGTCTTCCTTCGCCGTATTGATTCCACGTATGGGATTGTTTTAATCCTAATCCTGATTCCACAGTCTCTTGTAAAAAACGACGAACAAGCATTTTAAACTTCGCCATGTCCCGTAAGTTACGCGAACGTGCCAACCGATCTCCCGCTGAAGAAATATCGCCTAACAGACGTGTAATCTGCTCACCATGTAAGCGTTCTTCTTGTTTAAGGACCATTTGGCCGAACCGTTTTGTACTTTGAGGCGAGCGCAACGGATCATTGCGCATCTTATCCAGTCCGGCGCGATAGTCACCATTTACTTTCATACTATTACCACCTTATTCCATCAAAAATGATGAAATTGTTCAATTGGCAGGACAAATACCGTAGCGCCGCCGACTTCCACTTCTACTGGGTAAGGAATATAGGAATCCGCATTACCACCCATCGGCGATACAGGAGCGACCATCTGATCACGGGAACGACAATTTTCACGAATTAAGTCCAAAGCTTTCGGAACGAGGCTGTCATCCGTTCCAATAAGAAATGTCGTATTTCCCGAACGTAGAAACCCTCCAGTACTGGCTAATTTCGTAGCTCGAAAATCATTTTTGGTTAACGCTGCTGATAACCGGTTGCTGTCTTGGTCTTGGACAACTGCTACAATCAATTTCACGGTACCCTCTCCTTTAGCTTTTCTTTAGTAGTGTATGAGTCTCTTGCTTTATTTGTAACAAATTACGCATTTCCAGCCATTATTCACCTGTGTAAGAGACGTATGATGTGGTCGTACATCACATGCATCCACAAGTAAATTCACAGGCTGCTTACTTCATTATATCACGAATTGCGGTTAGAAATGAGTTGAGAACTTATAATTTTCCAAACATTTTCAGTTACTTCAGATAATGGTGCACTAGCGTCTATTTGCACAATCCGATCTGGGAATCTCCTTTGTACTTCTTCATACCCCGCATATACATCACGATGGAATTGTAAAGTTTCGTTGTCTAATCTATTTTGTTCTCGATCATCATTCCGCTCAATTCTTTTTAAACCTTCTTCAGGGTGAATAGCGAAGAAAATCGTCAAATCAGGCATCGTATCTTCAATGGCAAACGCATTAATCGCCATCACTTCATCCATTCCTAGTCCTCTTGCATACCCTTGATAGGCCAACGAACTGTCCACAAACCGATCGCAAAGCACAATTTTTCCTGCTTCAATCGCAGGCATGACTTTTTCAACAAGGTGTTGTCGACGGGCTGCCGCATATAGAAGTGCTTCCGTTCTGCCATCCATCTCCTGGTGTTCGTTGTCGAGTATGATCGCCCGGATTTTTTCCGAAATACGTATCCCACCCGGCTCACGTGTTAACAAAACGGCTTCCCCGGCACTTTCCAGTCGTTTATATATTTCTGCAATGACAGTCGTTTTTCCTGCACCTTCTGGACCTTCAAATGTAATAAACGTACCTTTATTCATCTTTTTTCCTCCGAGTCTATTTTCATTACGGCAATTTTGCCTTCTGACAAGCGATCAGCCCCTTGAACTCTCGCTCCCATCTCCACTAATTCCAATAAGGCATTCATATGACTCGCCGTTATTTTTTCACCTGTCAGCAATAACGGTATACCAGGAGGATACGGAATGAGGGAAGATGCCGCCACACGACCTGATGCCTCCTCGATGTGAATCCATTCATGCCCTATCTTTTTTATGGATGAGGGAGATTTGTCTAAAGTTGAAATGCCAGTCGGCCAAGCTGGAAGTGCTGTCGGCAGTATGACTTGTAGTTCTTTACCCAATAACGGTACTGCCGCATGCATCTTTTTCAACCAACGTCGCAGGGGGAACTTCGTTTCCTGTAGCGTGAGCGGTAAAATGATGAGAACTTGATACGGATCTGCAAGCTCTACATACATACCGACCATTTCAAATGTACGCTGCAGTTGGAACCCTGAGTACCCACCTGAGCGCACTAACAATTTCAACGGGTCATCCGTTTCTACCACTTCATAAGAGGTCTGTCTCTTTACTTCATCTATGAACGTTTGGCGCAATGCCATGAACTCTAAATGATCTTCTTTTGTAAATGAAGCGATATAAGCTCTTGCATCGTCAAGAGAGGCCAACACTAAATAAGATGGACTGCTCGATTGCAGCATCCGCAAGTAATGGGCAATGTTTTTTTCATCAATAAAATCTGAACAGACATGTAGAAAGGATCCCATAGTCATCGCCGGCAACGTTTTATGTGCAGATTGGACGACAATATCTGCGCCTAGTTCAATAGCGGAAGGCGGAAACGCCCCTCCTGCTATAAAATGTGCACCATGTGCTTCATCGACGAGGACAGGGACTTGCTGTGCATGGCAACTTTCAATGACTCCCTTTAGTGCATTACCAGCTACACCATAATAGGTAGGATATGTTAGGACAACCGCTTTCGCATGAGGAAACTCCTTTAATGCTTCATTCACTTGTTCATATGTAAGCACACCTGGCGTCAATGTACGGTCATCCCATGGGGGAGTCACGAGAACGGGCTTTGCGCCAATCAATTCAATAGCATTAAATACCGATTTGTGTGCATTCCGCTGGACAATAACCGTATCACCATAGCTACACGTCGCATACAGCATCGCCAAATTGCCTACCGTAGAACCATTGACGAGGAAAAAGCTCCGCGATGACCGATAAAGTGTCGACAGCAACTTCTCTGCTTCCTGGATAACGCCTTCCGCTTCATGGAGGTCATCCAAACCCGTCAATTCGGTCACGTCATACGCTAACGCACTTCGCATATCTCTCGGTAGCGTTGAAAGAATTCCATGCTTGTGCCCCGGCACGTGGAAGGAAAGCGGTTGTTGCGCTTTAAAATCTTGTAACGCCTCTACTAACGGGCGGTTTAGTTGACTCATGAATCGTTCCACTTCCTTTACATACTTCTATTATAGAGGAAGGAACGTAAGATGATAAGTGTTTGGGGATATCCTCTTTCGGACTAGTGGGTAGTATAGAGAGAAGAAAAAAATGCTGTTTGCATTCGCCTTACTAACAATAAAAAATGCGACATGAGGTAGCCCTCGTGTCACACGTATTTTATGTTTCTTAGTCCGATGGTGAAAAAAATCGCCGCAAAACCGAGCAACACGAGTAGCGGCATTGCAATGTCTTGTAAGGCACCGCCTTCTGCAATTAACGCCGTAAAGCCCTTCATCGCCCATGACTGCGGGACAAAATAGGCAATTTTTTGCATCACTTCGGGTACAACACTAAGTGGCCAATACACGCCTCCAAGCATGCAAGTTGAGATGACAATTAATGTGCCGATCGCATTTTGTTGTTCAGCGGTCTGTACGAGACTTGCAATCGCTATCCCTAAACCGACAATGCATACGATCAAACCTGTCACGAGCACTGCCAAACCGAATGGATTGCCCCACGTAACCCCAAATAATACCGACGATAACACAATGAGCACACCGAACTGGAGCCAACCAACAAAGAAAAATGAAAGGAAATAGCCTGCTAGCACTTGAAATCGGGTGACTGGCGACGTGAATAACCTCGACCAAATTCCCATCTGTTTTGCTTCAATTAGAATACCAGTCATCGTTAACATCATCATCATGACGAACATAATCGCAAATCCTGCTGAGCTATAGGATACACTCGTCATCCCTGTTGACGGGACTCGTGTTGCTTGTTCAGTCCAAACTGGAATTTGTTCTACATTCGTCGTCATTCTTTCATACAATGCAACCCAATCCTCTTCTAAATAGGAACTGCCAGTCTGTGCAGCAACAACTTCTATTTCCACAGCCAGCACTGCTTGTTGCACCTGTTGTAGAATAATCGGAGCGATTGCTGTTCCTGGTAAGTAGTGAAATTCAACGATAGGCTCTCCACTCATGACTTTAGTTGCAGCGCCATTCGTAAGCGTAAGCACTCCTTCAATTTCACGCTCTGTTAATTGCTGTTCTGCTTGTTCCGCTGATAAAAGCTCATACGAAATCATGTCATCCAGCATCAGCCGCTTCTTTATTTGCTGCGATACAATTGTCTGGTCTTCATCAACAACAGCGATACGCAAATTTACTGTTGAACTCGCTCCAAAAAGACTTCCAAATAGATACGCGAACAACAATGGCATAGCAAACATCAGTACATAAGCAGATTTCTTTTTGAATGTCCGTTTTAATTCCAACAAGCAAATTGCAAAAATGCTCTTCATTCATCTTCCCTCCTACAGAACCTGTCGTTTACATTTCACGCCACTTACAATAACGGCCACTAGTCCAATCGCAAAAAATATTGCCGCAGCCCTCCATATCACCGACCATTCCGTTCCTGACATGATCGAGGTGAAACTCGTCAAAGCCCATGAATTTGGCGTTAGCATGGCAATTTTACGTAAGGCATCAGGAAATAGAGATAAAGGCAACATGGAACCTCCGAGTAAAGCCATCACTTGAACGCCTAAGCTCCCTACTACATCGGCCGTTTTTTCACTTGAAGTAAAACTCGCCACGATCATTGATAAGCCGGCAACCGCGAAGCAATAGAAGCAGGCGATGAAAACTGTTTGTTCAAGATTTGCCCCCCACTCCACTTGCAAAAGAAATCGAGTTGCAAACATGAACAGAGTAAATTGGAACAATGCAAAGAGGAATGTTCCAAGAAATTTTCCAGCTAACAACGTAGTTACAGAAATCGGCGTCATAAGCAATCTTGCCATCGTCTCCATTTGACGTTCTTTATGAAACGATTTTCCTCCCTGCATCGCATTAAACAATAAAAACATCGCCGCCATCGCAGCCGCATAATATTGCATAGCACTAACAGGTTTCTCACCTACGGACTTTTCTTGTACGTAATCGTGCTGTTTGCTTACAACGTGTTGCACCGACTCCCCAATACGCGCTTGCAACATACCCATATCAACCTCTTTGCCTGCTGCTTGAGTTAGTGCCGCTTCCTCCATCACTTTCCGAGTAGCTGTTGCAACGGTATTCGATGTTTGTGCATGCGTTTCAAAGAACTGTCGAATAACCATCGCTGCTGGCTCCTGTCCGGCAATTGCGCGAACGACTACACGCTCATCTTGCCCCTCCATCCCCCAGCCTTGTGGTACATGAACACCAACGTGAACAGTTTTCTTCTCTATCCATTGCTCAAGTTGTTGGTTTGAAGTCGCCTGCTTTGCTGTAATTGCTAGGCTTTCATCACTCAAAGAGTTCAATACGTTGTCCATCAAAGCATTTGATTCAACCGAATAGACGCCAACAATCGTTTCAGGCATGCTTGCTTCCCCCATCATCCCTTTTAATGCAGCGCCTAATATCGCCGTCAATAGAATAGGCATGAGTAACAGCATGAGCAGAGCTTTTCGATCTTTGAGAAGAACCTTCAAGTCTTTCTGTGCAATTAACAAAATAGATCTCACAATGCTTGCCTCCTATTCTCGCAATGTCTTTCCGGTCAGTTGCAAAAACAGCGTTTCTAAAGTCGCCTCTTCCAGTTGCATATGGCGAATCTTCACACTACATATGTTTGCATGATGAAGGATAGTTGACACCAATTCCATTTCCGAATGCATATGAATTTGGATATTTTCAGCTGTCGGTACAATGACTTTTTCTACACCGTTCATTTTTTGTAAGTGATGTATGAAAGATGGATTCACTGCATCAACTGTTAAATTCACGATTGAACCACCCGCCAATCGATTGCGAAGATCATTCTTCGTCCCGCTTGCTAATAAACGACCATCGTCAATGATCGCAATGCGCTTACAAAGGTACTCAACTTCTTCCATATAGTGACTCGTGTAAATGACCGTCATCCCTTGCGCATTCAATTGTTTAACCGTCTCAAGTATATGATTTCTAGACTGCGGATCAATGCCAACTGTCGGTTCATCCATAATAAGTAGCGCTGGTTGATGCATAAGCGCAGCGCCAATATTAATGCGTCGTTTCATCCCACCCGAAAACGTCTCAATTCTTTCCTTTCCACGGTCAGTCAGTCCAACCAGCTCCAATACTTCCCTCGCCCGTACTTTTGCTTGCTTCCTCGAAAGACCATACATCTTCCCCCAAAACTCTAAATTGTCCATTGCAGACAAAGTCGGATACAACGCAATCTCTTGCGGTACAACCCCAATCAGTTGCTTACAACTCCGCTCATGACCAATCATCGGTTTGCCATTTATCCGGATATCTCCTCCTTCATACGGCACAAGTCCACAAATCATGGAAATGAGCGTCGACTTACCCGCTCCATTCGGACCAAGCAAACCAAACGACTGCCCTCGCTCCACATGCAACGATATCCCTTTCACCACTTCTCTCGCGTCAAAACTCTTCTTCACATCCACCAATGTCAACATATCCGATACCTCCTTGTACAATCATCTTATGTCAAATCCCTCTCCGTTCCATCGAGCGAGCGATAGATTCGTATGCATGAAAAAAACGACACCCATGTGCCGTTTTGTAGAGGTACCCTATGCTAGAAGTCATACAAGGTAAAAGCTATTTTCCACAAAATATCAAACAAAATATCAGGTGTGTTGATTAACCAATTTATAGGGTGTAAGACCAAACAATAATCCTTATGTCATCGATAAACACCGGATTTCCACTCCAGGCGGACGCGTTCCGCGGGCACGGCTTCAGCCGCTTCCCTCGCTTCGCTCAGTCCAGGGTCTTCAGCTCGCGCTGTTCCCGCAGGAGTCGCCGCCTTCCGCTCCAATCCTGATGAGCGTTTCCTAAAGCGTGAGGCAAATAAGTCGTCGTCACAAACTAGTTGGCTGGAGTGTAGCCGTAGACTCCAGCGGGGGAAAAGCACGAATGGTGAGACCCAGTAGGGAAAGTCGTCACGCAGAACGGCTTTTGCGAGCAAAAGCAAACCGTTGGGAGTAAGGATTCTCGTGACCCGCGAAAAGTGTGCGCCGGAACGCAAGCCAACGGGTTCGAAGAATGTAAATAAGTGGTTAATCAACAGACCTGACAATATATATTATTTTAATCGGGTATGAGTAAGTCCAACTTCTTCAATGATAGCTAAAAAATTCTCTTGAAATTTGCTTGCATCCACTCCTGATGCAGTTAATGTATATCTAAGTTCAGCAAACAACTGGCTATCTACTGACGTAAATATACTGTCGAATGGTCTTCTATTATCTAACCAGAGTAGATACCATAATATACGACTATATAAAAGTGGAAACTCCTGTTTAATAGACTCTTTGTATTTAAGAAATGAACGAATATAATCCTCAAAACAGTATTTATACTGTTTTTCATCCGGATTAATTTTATTCATTTCTTCAGTTGATTTGAAGATATGTCCTGATTCTAAACGCCAATTACCAAGGCCTCCTACAAAAATAAGAAGCGAGTACTTTCTAACTTCAATATCTGGATGCGAAAAATATTTGTAATACGGTTCATAATAAGCTTCATCCCAGTCAAAAGCTAATTCAAAATCATATTGTACACCTTTTAAGATTTGCTTAGCATTCGCGACGATTTCTCCTTGCATCTATTTTCCCCCTGACCACATTATTACTTTTTATCTGAAGCATTTTTACTCTAATAGAGAACACATGGCTAAGGTTATGAGTGTCGATACTAGAAAACCGTAATCCCATATCGTACTGCGTAGATCGCTGCCTGTGTGCGGTCGCGTAAACCTAATTTTTGAATAACATTCGACACATGGTTCTTCACCGTTCCTTCAGTAATAAACAACAAATCCGCCACTTCTTTATTGTTCAGGCCGTGCCCCAAGTGCTTGAGCACCTCCCTTTCACGCTCCGTCAATTCCTCTATCCCAACAGGCAACGGCTTCACATAATCCGTAGCTGTTTTCAATCTTATATCCTTCAACACTTGCATCGTAAAATCCTTTGGCAAGACAACTCCTCCATGATGGACAGTCAAAATTGCTTGCACAATCATATCCGTCGGCATGTCTTTCAACAAATATCCGCTCGCCCCTTCTTCAAGCGCATCGAAAATAAATTCACTATCATTGAACGTCGTCAAGATTAACACTTTCACATCACTCAAACTCTCTCTAATCATCCTCGTCCCTTCAACACCATTGGTTCCCGGCATCCGAATATCCATTAACACAATTTGAGGAAGCAGATCCAACGACTGCTGCCATGCATCCTCTCCGTCTACTGCTGTCCCTACAACTTCAATTTCAGGACGTAAATTTAATAATGTACTCAGTCCTTCTCGTACAAGCGGCTGATCATCTACTACCAAAACCTTTATCATCTCAACACCCCCACTGATTTCTCCCGTAGCGGGATGGTCATTGTAATGACAAACCCCTCTCCATCCTTACTCATCACTTCAAATGAGCCACCAAACTCACTCACACGCTCCTTCATATTAATTAAACCAAAATTAGGCACGACATTTTGCACACCCACCCCATTATCTTGGATGCTTACGAGTAGTTCCTCTTCTCTTGTCTGCAAACTCACAACACACACTTCTGCATTCCCATGCTTTTTTGCATTCGTCAATGCCTCTTGAATAATCCGCTTTACGGTTGGTTGTATCCTTGACGGAACCTCGCACTCGTCCCCAACAACATCCAATCGAGTTTCCATCTTCGTCAATGCCGAAAACTCTTGAAGCAGTTCGTTTATACTTTCAATAAAATGCTGTTTGGAGTCCTCCTTCAATGCTCTGACCGACATTCGTATGTCATGCAATGATTCGCGCGTTAACTGTTCACAGACAGAAAGTATAGCCATACTCTTCTCCTCATCCCTCTTCACCATTTCCTGCGCCAACTGCAATTGCACAATGAGAGCGGTCATCTTATGCCCAACCGTATCATGGATTTCACGGGCAATTTCAGTCCGCTCACGCGCCGCTGTTAACTGTTCAACCTGCTCTGCGTAAGACCGCAACTGCCGATGCGCATCCTGCAGTGCAACATGTGTATCCGTCAATTGTTCATATTGCTCAGCAATCGTCTCTTTAGATGCTTGGAAGTTTCGAATTAACGTACCAACAACTGCACCATAAAAAGTAAACATCGCATTCACAATATTACTCGTCACTTCAAAAACCCCTACAACGCGATACACATTCCAACTCACTAACGCCCACACAACAACAAATGAAATCGAAAACGTCCACAGCAAACGCTTATCCGTAAACATCAAGAAAACCGTCGTCGAAACCACACCAAAAAAGATCAAATACAAATAACCGCTCTGTGGAAATAAAAACCCAAAACCAGCAATAAGCAGAAAATCAACACCAGCACAACTAACCCGCAAAACATGAGATGCCCCCGACATTTGAATAAAATGGCTAACAACAAACAGAGCAATAGCCGCCCCTACAAACACTGTCCGGCCTACATCCGGCAAATCAATCATCTGGAAAAAATAAATACTTAAGATTACCAACATAACAACACGAATTAACGAAAAGACAAATAACGAGAAGCTCCTCAACAAGCTACCCCCCTTAGTTCAATGGACCCTCAATTCTCAACAATTCACCCGTAACCGCATCCATCACGACTATCGGCTCCATTCCCTCATAATAAATCGTCACTGCCCACTCCCTATGATTCAACATTTCTGCAACAAAACCTCGTTTCGGCATCAACTGTGCCCTGTACTGTTCATACTGAAAATCTTCAATTTCAAACGAATGAAAAGGATCACCAAACTCCTCAGGAGGATTCTGCAAATAATCTACAGCTAATATAAACGCCTCACTTGAAGTCAAAAGAGGTGCTTGGTAATTGTATACGAATAAAAATATACAATACGCAATAGCACCAAAGATTACAAAGTTGATTTTCTTCAAGACTGTCCCACCTCTTTTATTCGTTACGTCTAATGATGAACGATTAAGAAGGTTTACGCAATAAGCGATGGAAGGAATTTCATCTTGTGGTTGAGAGAATAGAGTATTTATTACTTCGTTATGGGAGGGGTTTGATACGTTATGCCGCGTTTGGACGATTTTTGCGGCGTTTTGCTTCGTTATGCGGAGTTTGGCCAACTTTTGCTGGGTTTCGATTCGTGATGCGGCGTTGGAACGATTTATGCTGGGTACTGCTTCGTTATGCGGCATTGGTAACATTATTTGTTGTAGTAACAGGTTAATTAAAGAGTGGGGAATCAATTTCTTCTAACTGATTTAAATATCGTGGGGAGCTAAGTTTATTTATTTGATTCTAATTGGCGCCAAATGGGTTTTGACACTTTAACGGGGTGCTTGTGGAGGGAAACTGTAGATCGGTAGCCAATTGTGGTAAAGAGAATAAGACATGTACTCTTAACAACGCATACTTCGGCCATACGCCGCATAAACTCTTCGATCACGGCATACTTTTCCAAAACGGCGCATACTCCCCGTAAACGGCTCATAAACGCTTCATTCGCGGCATATTCTCCCCAAACTCCGCATAAATACCAAGAACTCGACTAACCTCATTAAACACAGCATCTCACCTAAAATTACCCCTTAGTTTGTCAAGTGCATCTAGCGCGACAAGCATGACAACGATGGAAAGCCCTCCGCGGAACAAGCAATCACCGCATATTGACATGAAATGCTACTTAATACCTTCTAACTGTTGCGGCATACTACTCTCTTGACCATCACATATTCGTTCAAATATCTCCTGAAAACGC
>NZ_JANKJL010000017.1:0-49337 GCF_041414805.1 Sporosarcina sp. OR05
TCTGGCGTCCGATGCGCAGCGGATTGCGTTGTCGATTTCGTTCGTTCGGTCAGTTACGTACTAAAGTACGCGCCTTCCCTCTCTCACTCATCTCCTAGCACTCCACCGCACCTCGGCCGCCAGAACTTCTTCTATAATGGAAGAAGTTTAGAGAAACTTGAATAAGCTCTAGTTTCTTTGCTGGCATCATTTAAGATGTCATTTTTGAATCCGAAGATCCAAGTTGTTCGTCCGCCGACAAGTCGGCTTCAGAACTTTATTTGTTGACGTTTTGCTGTTCAGTTTTCAAGGTTCATGTTTCAGTCGCGTTTTTCAGCGACCATTTCATCTTAACATTTTTCCTTATTCGGTGTCAACAACTTTTTTAAAATCTTTTTTTCAGAAGTTGTTTCGTAATGTTGTTGCCTCTTAAGGACATGTACTAATATACTACATGCCCTAAAGAGAAATCAAGCCTTTTTTAAAAATAATTTACGATGAATTTTTCTTGGATCAATTATGAAGAGTAGAATGCCTGCTATGACAACGATTCCGCCAATAATTTGCGCTGAAGTAAGCGTCTCATGAAAGATGTAATACGCCAATATTGAAGCTCCTACTGGTTCAAAAAGAATGGCAATTGAAATGACGTTTGTACTTACCCACTTTACTGCCCAATTGAATAGCGAGTGGCCGAGCAAATTCGGAATAAGCGCAAGCATAAAAAACCAGAACCAGTCAGTTGACGAATACGGACCAAATGATTCTCCCTTTACCAACACATAAAAGAATAATGTAATTGTACTGATTGCATACAGAACGAACGTATATGTAATAAGAGATAAACGTTTACGCACTTCTTGACCAAAAAGAAGATATGCTGTAATAAACGCACAACCTGCCAAAGCGAGCATATCTCCGTAGAAAGCAGTACCGCTTAACTGAAAATCGCTCCAACTGATAATGATACTTCCACTAATTGCAATAACTGCAGATAATATCGTCTTCAAGGAGAGTTTTTCTTTAAAGAAGAAATACGTTCCGACAAACGCAAAAATCGGTTGTAGGGTCACCAAAACAGTTGAACTCGCAACAGAAGTGTAATTAAGTGATTCGAACCATAAGATAAAGTGAAAGGCAAGAAAAATTCCTGCTATCGAAGAAAAGATCCAATCTCTCTTCGTAAAGACCAATAATTCTTTACGGTACTTCATTAAAAATAATGGGAGCATCAATAAAACAGAGAACAACATTCTATAAAAAGCGATAACTCCCGCATCAGCTGTAGCTAATTTAACAAAGATCGCTGATAAGGCGACCGAGATAACTCCTATGATAATCGGAATATACGGGTGGATAGAAGGCTTTTCCATATGGTACACATCTCTTTCGTTGTAAGTTTCATGTTAGTTTGTCATCGTTTATGGATAAAGACAATATAAAGAGTATAGCACAGGAGTGGTTTGAAGATGCTAGTAGGGGGAGAATTAGAATGGACTGGATTGCCGACAATTCGATGTATCCGGATGTCTTAATTAAAATCGCGTTAGCATTAGGACTAAGTTTAGTCATCGGTGTAGAGAGGGAAATAAAGAAGAAACCGATTGGGTTAAAAACAAGTGCAGTCATCTCAACATTTAGTTGTCTATTGACGATTGTTTCTATGGAAGCTGCTTATTTAGTACCCGCCCGAGATGATATCAATGTAACGATGGATCCATTACGTCTAGCAGCACAAATTGTTAGTGGTATTGGCTTTCTTGGTGCGGGAGCAATCTTACGAAGGGACAATGATAGTATTACCGGCTTAACAACTGCTGCAATGATTTGGGGTTCGGCGAGTATTGGCATTGCCGTTGGAGCTGGTTTTTATATTGAAGCTGCATTCGCTGTTATAAGTGTATTGTTTGTAATCGAAGTCATTGCACCTATATTGGATCGGTTTGGTCCGCGTAGAATACGCTCAAAAGAAGCTTCATGTATTATTATCATTTCAGATAGAAGTAAGATTGATGAATTGATTGGAAAGCTAAGTGATGAAAGTATGTCTGTGGAAAATCTTCGAATTAGACAACTAATCCCTGAAGATGGCAAACCTCACATGCATGAACTCGATTTTAGATTAAATGCATTACCTAAGAAAAAAACATCCCAACTATATGTTGAATTGACTGAACTACCTTATATCGAATCAGTTGAACTAGAAATATTCCCTTAAATGGAGGAACCTTTATGCAGGATTTTATCAAACTCTTAAAAGATGGAAACAAACCTTCATTGCTTGCTGGTGTAATTAATACAATCATTGCTATCTTAAAAGGTATTGCCTATATGTTAACTGGTAACGTTGCAATGTTCGCAGAAACATTACACTCATTAGGCGATGCGGCCAATCAATTCTTCGTTTACATTGGTTCCGCGCTCTCTAAAAAAGCGCCGACTCCAAAATTTCCAAACGGATTTGGCAGAGTCGTCAACCTCGTCTGCTTAGGAGCTGTCATTGTAGTTGCGATTATGTCTTATGAAGCAGTTAAAGAAGGTTGGCATCATATTCTTCATCCTACTGAAACGTCAGGACTCGCCATTAATTTAAGCGTACTTGGGCTTGCAATTGTGTTGGAACTGTACGTCTTATTAAAAGCAGCAAAAGAAATTGCACATGAAACTGGAAACGATGCGAAAGGGTTTAAAGCACTTCTATACAGTTTCACGCATTTGAATCGTGCTAAGCCTGCCACAAAGCTTGTTTTTATGGAAGATTTGGTTGCAACAATTGGTGGAGTATTAGCTTTTACTGCCGTCCTTGTAGCACATTTCACTGGATTTCTTGCGGCAGAAGGAATTGCATCGGTGTTAATAGGTCTCATGATGTTTTATGTCGTTGGCAAAATATTTCTTGAAAACGCAAGAGGTGCTATAGGAGAAACTGATGAAGAAATGTTAAATCACATTGCGTACATCGTAGCTGAGGACCCGGATGTTAAAGATCTACAAAGAGTTGAGGTGATTAAAGAAGGGGAATTTCTCCATGTAGAAGTAGTGGCAGAAGTCGATTCCTCAAAAACACTTGAGTATATTGATGATATAAGGGATCGGTTGCTAGCATTAATATTAAAACAAAAAGGCGTCCGCGAAGCCCTTATTTCATTTGATGAAGATGATGGCATCAAAACATGGAAAGGCGTTAACGAATTGGCGATTTCAGAAGAAGCACGCAAAAAGTTACCCGAATGAAAAAGTACGCAGTTGAACTCACCGACGAGTTCCTGCGTACTTCTTTTTATAATGAAGCGACTAAAATTGATTTTACGTCTTCTTTTGTCAATTGAGCAAACCTGCCTACTGGTCCGTTTACAGAAGCTTTTTCAGCCATAAGCTCAATTTTAGATTCGTCAATATGGTAGTCTTTCAGCCTTTCAGGTGCACCAATTGATGACCAATACTTACGGAGCTGTTCTATTCCTTCCATTGCAGTTTCTTCAGTAGTCTTTCCTGTTGGATCAACTTGAAAAACATTTGTTGCAAACTTCGCAAAGCGTTCAGGATTCAACTGCATAGCATGTTTCATCCAATGCGGGAACAGAATCGCCAATCCTCCAGCATGCGGAATATCATAGACTGCTGAGACGGCATGTTCAATCTCATGTGTCCCCCAGTCGCCACCAGCATTCCCCATCCCTAAGAATCCATTCAATCCCCACGTTCCGCTTAATAAAATCGTTTCACGTAACTCGTAATTTTGCAGGTCACCTACTAGTTTTTCACCAGCGCGCATAATTACCCGTAATGCACTTTCACAAAGCTCATCTTGCAACGGTGTATTGGTAGCTTTATGAAAATACTGTTCCATTATGTGGGACATCATATCGACAATTCCATAAACGGTTTGATCACGCGGTAAGGAAAGCGTATACGTTGGATCGAGAATTGAGAATTTCGGGAAATTGAAAGGACTTCCCCATCCGTATTTCTCCACCGTTTCTTCGTTTGTAATAACAGAACCTGCATTCATTTCAGAACCTGTTGCCGCCATCGTCAATATGGTACCAAATGGAATTGCATCGGTCGGCGTCGCTTTTTTACTAACAAAATCCCATGCATCACCTTCATACTTTGCCGCTGTTGCTATCAATTTTGTACAATCCAGGACAGAACCGCCCCCGACAGCCAATATGAAATCGATACCTTCCTCTTTACAAATCGCCGCCCCTTTCTTCGCTGTGGAAAGACGTGGATTCGGCTCGACTCCTGGTAGTTCATATAGTTCCTTTCCTGCTTTACTCAGAAGTTCGACCACTTCATTATATAAACCATTGCGCTTAATGCTTCCTCCGCCATAAACGAGAAGAATTTTATTACCGTATGCAGCTAATTCATTCGTTAATTTTGAAATGGAATTTTTACCAAAGACTAATTTTACCGGGTTTTGAAATGTAAATTCATGCATCTCTTTCGCCTCCTCTTTTGTAGTACTCATTATCCAAGAATGAATAATCCATTGCAAGTATGGAAGCTGTCCTATTGGGGTATTTTGGAGATAAGGAGGTGTGTCATGGAGAAAATCAAGCGAGTGGCCCTTGCCATCACAATTATTGGCGCTTTGAACTGGGGTGTTGTCGGCTTATTCAGTTACGATGTTGTCGCACAATTCGCTGGTGGGTACGCGAAACCGTTAGCCCGTTTCTTTTTTGTACTGATTGGGATTTCCGGTCTACTGTCGTTAGGCTTGCTATTTGAACATTGGCGCTATGAAGAGCGTGAAACTAACACCCTAGCAGGAACTGAAGAAGCATGAAAAAGCATCTCCCACTGTTCAGGAGATGCTTTTTCTATTCATTCACTTACGCCCATCCACGGAAACGGGAAGCTTCAGCAGTTTTGCGGATACCAATCATATATGCAGCAAGGCGCATGTCAATGTTACGTGTAGACGCTACATTGTACACATTTTCAAATGCCTCGACCATTTTTGTTGTCATTCTTTCGCGAACTTCTTCTTCAGTCCAGTAATAACCCATGTTATTTTGAACCCATTCGAAGTAAGATACCGTTACGCCACCTGCACTCGCAAGAACATCCGGTACGAGAAGAATGCCACGTTCTGTAAGGATTTTAGTCGCTTCAGATGTTGTTGGGCCATTCGCAGCTTCAACAACAATTTTCGCTTTAATATCGTTAGCGTTCTTTTCAGTGATCTGATTTTCGATCGCAGCAGGAACGAGAATATCACAATCCAATTCTAATAATTCCTCGTTAGAAATTGTATTGTCAAATAATGTCGTAACTGTACCGAAACTATCGCGACGATCTAATAGGTAATCAATGTCCAATCCGTTTGGATCATGCAATGCACCGTAAGCATCGGAAATACCGATTACTTTCGCTCCAGCGTCATGCAGGAATTTTGATAAGAAACTTCCAGCGTTTCCGAAACCTTGGATGACAATACGTGCACCTTTCATATCAATTCCACGCTTTTTAGCCGCTTCGTTAATAATGATCGTTACACCTTCAGCAGTCGCACGATCACGACCTTGAGAACCACCGAGAACAATCGGTTTACCTGTAATAAAACCAGGTGAGTTGAATTCATCAATTCTGCTATATTCATCCATCATCCAAGCCATAATTTGTGCATTCGTGAACACGTCTGGTGCAGGGATATCTTTTGTCGGTCCCATAACCTGACTTAATGCTCGTACATAACCACGGCTCAAGCGTTCCAATTCACCCATAGACATCTCACGTGGGTCACAGATAATACCGCCTTTACCGCCACCATATGGCAAGTCAACGATACCCGCTTTCAATGTCATCCACATTGAGAGTGCGCGCACTTCATCCGCACTTACTTGCGGATGGAAACGAACGCCACCTTTTGTCGGTCCTACTGCATCATTATGTTGTCCACGGAATCCTGTGAACACCTTAACTTTCCCATCGTCCATACGGACAGGAATTCTTACTTCCACCATACGTATAGGTTCTTTCAGAAGATCATACATTCCTTCATCGTAGCCTAATTTGTCAAGTGCTTCCTTGATGACAACTTGCGTAGACGTAAACAGATTCAGGTTTTCAGTCATGTAAAAGTTCGCCTCTTTGATTTCATAATGTCTTACTACTTCGCCCATATTGTACCATAGTCCACACTGTTTTTGTGTACTATTTCATTAACTTGCAAAAACTTTGTTGATGCGTTCTAAAGCCCAATCTAATTCTTCTTTTGTAATGATCAATGGTGGTGCAAAACGGATTACAGTATCGTGTGTTTCTTTGCACAACAATCCAAGCTCTTTCAATTGTTCGCAATACGGACGAGCCGCTTCCGTCAATTCAACACCAATGAACAAGCCACGTCCACGTACTTCTTTAATAGAAGGGTGGTTGATTTTCTTTAATTGTTCTACGAAGTAATTTCCTAGTTCCAATGATTTCTCAGCAAGTTTCTCGTCTAGAAGAACTTCTAAAGAAGCGATTGAAACTGCACATGCCATCGGATTACCACCGAATGTTGAGCCGTGTGAACCAGGGTTGAATACACCTAAGATGTCTTTATTCGCTACGACACAAGAGATCGGGAATACGCCGCCACCTAGTGCTTTTCCGAGGATGTACATATCTGGCTCGATGTCTTCCCACTCACTTGCGAACATTTTACCTGTACGGCAAAGACCCGCTTGGATTTCATCCGCAATGAAAAGTACATTGTGCTTTTTACAAAGCTCGAATGCCGCTTTCATGTAGCCAGCTGGTGGAATAAGAATTCCCGCTTCACCTTGGATTGGTTCGATGATGAATGCTGCTGTATTTGGTGTAATCGTTTCTTCCAACGCTTTTAAATCACCAAATGGAACAAGTTTAATACCCGGAAGCATCGGACCGAATCCTCGCTTGTATTCTGCTTCAGAAGAGAGTGAAACTGCTGTCATCGTACGACCGTGGAAGTTTCCTGTGCAACCGATGATTTCAGCTTTGTCTTCAGCGATACCTTTCACATCATAAGACCAACGACGAGCTGCTTTAATAGCTGTTTCTACCGCTTCAGCACCTGTGTTCATTGGCAATGTCATATCTTTACCAGATAGTTTGCAGATCATTTCGTACCATGGGCCGAGTTGATCGTTGTGGAACGCGCGTGACGTCAAGGTTACTTTGTCCGCTTGATCTTTTAGCGCTTGAATGATTTTAGGGTGACGATGACCTTGGTTAACCGCAGAATACGCTGAAAGCATATCCATATAATTATTACCTTCTGGATCCTTTACCCAAACACCTTCCGCTTCTGAAATGACAATCGGAAGTGGATTGTAGTTATTTGCACCAAATTTATTAGTTTGGTTAATCAACTTTTCTGAAATTGACATCTAATTCCCTCCTTAAGATATGTAAATATGGAAGCAGTCCGAGAACTGCCTCCACTTAGTTATTAAAGTGTTTCTGAAGTCGTTTTACCTTGCATGTGAAGTTGCAAGTAATCAGGACCGCCCGCTTTAGAGTCTGTACCTGACATGTTGAAACCACCGAATGGTTGGTAACCAACGATTGCACCTGTGCATCCACGGTTGAAGTATAAGTTTCCTACGTGGAAATCTTCGCGCGCTTGTTCGATATGTGCGCGATTGTTTGTAATAACAGCACCTGTTAAGCCGTAGTCTGTGTTGTTTGCAATTTCAATTGCTTCGTCAAAGCTTTTCGCTTTTGTCAAACCAACAACTGGTCCGAAGATTTCTTCTTGCATGATGCGTGCATCTGGAGCAAGGTCAGCAAATACTGTAGGAGCAATGAAGTATCCTTTTGAGCTGTCGCCTTCTCCACCAGCGATTAGACGGCCTTCTTCTTTTCCGATTTCGATATAGCTCATGATTTTGTCGAATGAAGCTTGGTCGATAACCGGACCTGCGAAGTTGGATTGGTCTGTTGGATCACCGTAAGTCAATGCTTTTGTTAACTCTTCCACTCTAGAAACGACTTGGTCATATACATCTTCGTGAATGACTGCACGTGAACAAGCAGAACATTTTTGTCCGCTGAATCCAAATGCTGATTTCACGATGGATTGTGCAGCTAATTCAAGATCCGCTTCGTTGTCAACAACGATTGTGTCTTTACCACCCATTTCAGCGATAACACGCTTCAACCAAATTTGGCCTTCGTTCACTTTTCCAGCACGTTCGTAAATACGGGAACCGACTTCGCGTGATCCTGTGAAAGAAATGAAACGAGTTCTTGGGTGATCTACAAGGTAGTCCCCAACTTCAGCGCCTGAACCTGGAATGTAGTTCACTACGCCTGCAGGCATACCTGCTTCTTCTAATACTTCGATAAATTTATATGCAACAACTGGTGTTGTAGATGCTGGTTTCAATAGAACTGTGTTACCCGTTACGAGTGCAGCTACTGTTGTACCTGCCATAATCGCGAATGCGAAGTTCCATGGAGAGATGACAACACCTACACCTAAAGGAATGTAGTCGAAACGGTTGAACTCACCTGGACGGCTTTCAACTGGCATACCGTCTTTTAGTTTCAACATTTGACGGCCATAGTACTCTAAGAAGTCGATTGCTTCTGCAGTATCTGCATCCGCTTCGTTCCATGGCTTACCTGCTTCTTTTGTTAAAAGCGCAGAGAATTCATGTTTGCGACGACGTACGATTGCAGCAGCTTTGAAAAGAACGTCTGCACGGAATTCAGGTTTTACTTTTTTCCAAGTGTTGAATGTTGCATCAGCAGTTTGCATCGCTTTTTCAGCAAGGTCTCTGCTCGCTTTTGAAACACGGCCGACGATTTCTTCTTTGTTCGCAGGGTTTGTAGATACAAGTTTGTCTTCGGTCATAATGCGTTCGCCGCCGATGATTAGAGGGTAATCTTGCCCAAGATAGCCTTCAACTGTTTGTAGAGCGTCTAAAAAGGCTTTTTTGTTTTCTTCTTGTGTAAAATCTGTAAATGGTTCGTGTTTGTATGGAATCATGTTACTCCTCCTCCGTTATGATACGCAAAAAAAATTTGCATTTAATCTTTGATTACATTTATAATAATGCAAGAGATTGTTGCACATTTCAAGTGTTTTTATTTAAATCACGAAAAAAAGTACACGGAAGGTGTTTTTGATGATGGATAAAATCGAAAAAGCCCTCTTTCCTTTATATGAATTTGCAGTGAATCGTGCCGGTGTAGGAATCCATGCAATTGATAAAAACGGCCGTACGGTCATATACAATCATAAAATGAAAGCCATTGAAGGATTAGAGCTGGAAGAAGTTGCAGATCGATCAATAATTGAGCTATTTAATTTTAATCAAGAAGAAAGTACATTGTTAAAAGTGTTGCAAAGCGGTATAGAGCAGTTGAATGTGAAACAGACATATTGGAACCGCAAAGGAAACGAAATTACGACCATTAACGATACGTATCCCGTCTTTAGCAATGGGGAACTAATCGGTGCTGTGGAAATTGCACGAGATGTAACAGCTCTTGAGAAATTTATTCTTCATCCCCTCCGAAAAAATAGTGACCCTGTAACGTTCAATCAAATTATTGCAGCATCGGAAGAAATGCAAGCGGTTGTTTCTACTGCACTAAAAGCCTCTCAAGCAAAACTACCCGTGTTGCTAATTGGTGAATCTGGTACAGGAAAAGATTTACTGGCGGAGAGTATTCATAATGAATTTTCTCCTGTAAACGGTCCTTTCTATACACTTTTTTGTCATCGTTCAGACGAGTCGCTCATCGATCGATTGGATGAAGACTTAACTGAACATGATGCATTCACGTTATTTTGTGATCGGATTGATTTATTATCCATACCACTTCAACAGAAACTGTTTTCTTTTCTAAAAAAGGCGGTACAACCTGGCAATCAATTCATCGCAAGTATCGGCGATGACCCTGTTGAACTGATCGCTAAAGGAGCTTTATTGAAAGATCTGTATTACTTTTTTGCTTCTTTTGCAATTCGCATTTCCCCTTTGCGGAAACGAAAAGAGGACATACTTGCTTTCATTACTTCGTATTTAGCGAAGAGAAGAGAGCGGTTTGGTTCTTCCCTAGAAGGAATAACTACGGAAGTCGAGGAATTGTTTTTACGATATGAATGGCCAGGCAATATGCGAGAACTTGAGTTTCTTTTAGACGAAATTACGTCGCTTGCAAGTACAGAGTCGGTCATTACATACGATATGTTGCCTTTGCATTTTCGGATGAAAAGCAATGGGTTGAACGACACACCTTTACAAGACACGGATTTTGTTGTCCAACACCAGAAAGATTTATTGCCGCTCGAGCAATTTTTAAAAGATGCGGAAGCGTATTACTTACAAAAAGCGATGAAGTTGCATGAAGATAATATTACCAAAACGGCGCAAGCACTTGGAATGAGTAGGCAAAATCTTCAATATCGTTTACGAAAGCTAAAAAATGGGAGAGGCGATTAAGCCTACTCCCATTTTTTAATAACCAGACCGTGTAATCCAGTCTTTTAGTTTGTCTTTTAGCGAGTTAAATCCTTCTGCATCATGCTCTTTTACTTTGTCTTGCAATGATTTTCGGGGACGGCTCGGTTTTTGTGTGGCGGGTGGCGCTTCTTGCAATGCCCGAATGGACAAACTGATTTTACCTGCGTCTTCATCCACTTCCAGTACTTTCACTTTTACAACGTCGCCTACAGCAAGATACTCATTAATATCTCTGACGAAACCGTACGTGATTTCCGAAATATGGACGAGTCCTTGTGTCTCTTCATCCAATGCCACGAATGCGCCATATGGCTGGATGCCCGTTACCTTACCAGTCAGCTCTTCCCCCACTTCGTATGTTCTGCCCATGCGAAACAGCTCCCAATCTACATCTATCGAATTTGCCTATGCGGCCATCAATAATTATACCATAGAAAGCCCTTTCACAACAAAAATTTGGCAAAGCAGTCGGAAAATTTCACTTATTTTTTTCTTTCTTTTCGTGGATAATTGGCCAAATAAGATTATAAATTTCCATATAGCTATTTTGATTATCCAGAGTATACCGCGACCAACCTTCCTCCTCCATATTTTCAATGACGGTTGTCATGACTGTAGCAGCTGGCGATGGTTGTTCACGGTCCGCAATTTGCTTCCACACTTTTTGATATTCCGGTTTAATGGCACCAGTAAGGTCATAACTAGAATCCACCGCTTCACTTTCAAGGCCAAGTATGGAATGAAAGAGCCACATATATGACCCTACAATCACTTGTTCAACGTATTCGTTAGGGAATATCCCCGTTAATTCATCGCCCATTAAATCGTCTTCAACGAAAAAAAGCAGATCAACTTGTTCGTCGAGCGGTTTTTTAACGATCTCTTCAATACCGCCCATTAACAGGTTCACATACACATGTACGCTCGGATGTAATTTGTTTTGAATGTCTTCAATGAGCTGTTCATCCCCAAACTGTGGAAAGTGGAACATACTGTCATGTGCGACTACAGTAATATTTTGTGTCTTCATTCCTTTTAATGCATCTTGGAGCTGTTTGGGGTAACCTACTTCGTTTTCAGCTAACGTTTGGACGATCACCTCGCCATTGTCATTCCATTCATAAGTAGGTATGATATCTTCGTGTTCCTGAAGGATAGCTGAATAAGATTGAATGAGCATGGTGGAACTACCAAACAAATTCCCGATAAACGCTATACTCGCTGTCCGATCGTTGACTAAAGGTTTATTCTTTAATTCTGCAATCCACTCTGATGGCAACTTCAACTCATTAATGAGAGCTGCGTAGTCTTCTTTCGCCTTTCTTCTATCTATTTTACCATTTTCTTCTAACTCTCTTGTTAATGCTCGTAACCAATCTTTAAAACTTAACCTTGTGTCTTCACCATACATATTATAATGATTCATGGTAATCGCTGTTCGTTTCGTCAATCCAGCGAGTTCGAGACGTTTGGCGATTTCTTTCTCAAATTCCTCTTTGTATGTTTCGATGAATTTCTCACTGGCGGATTTTTGATAGGCTTCACTATTTGTTACAGATACAAAAAGTAACGTGAATAACATGGCGACGCCTAAACTCCACATCGCTAACGTCTTTCGTTTCGGTTTTTTCCCCTTTAATTTTGTCGGCTCAATTGAATGATGAGTAGTGTGTGTGAATATCCGGTCTTCATCATAAAGAGTTTGCAATCTTCCATAAGACGTATGTAAAAACTCCAACTTTTTTTCTAGGTTCGGTTCATCCAGTTGCTGAAAAGCTTCAGCAAGCTTTGTTTCCACTAATCCTGTTGGCACGTTCAGAATCTCCGCAATTTGTGCTGTAGATTTGTTGTGAAACTGATTCAGGATTAAAGGCAGCCTAACTTCTTTTGGTAAATCAATAATGCGGTTATGCAAAACCTCGTCTTCTTTAAATGCAAAGAGTTTTTCATCGGACGGATGAATGGTAACGTCCTCTAATCGACCGAGCAAGATTCTAATCGTATCATCCTCATGCAATGCTTCACTTCTGTTTTCATACAATTTTTGAAACACAGTTTCTACAAAGTTTGCAGCTTGTTGCGGACTTAGCCCATATTGGATTGCGAGACGTTCCATATGCGGCAACACCAGGCGTATCCATTCCAAAGAAGACTCTTTATCTTCCGCTAAGGTTGGTTGTTTCTCTTCGTTCATGTACTCTCCCCCTGCTTTCCAAAACATCCCTTTCTTTACTATAACAAAGAATATAGAAAAAGACCGCAGAATTCGCAGTCTTTTTTGTTTATTTTAAATGATTAACATTGACGCGCCATCCGTCATCTGTCCAAAGCATATGAAATTGTTGTGCAGCTGGCAGTTTTGGATACTTTTCTTGATTTACTGTAAACGTGGCGACACCAGGCCAATTGCCATCTTGGTCTTCTTCAAGCCCTTTGAAGGACATGGATGTATACATATCTTCAGCATACGGAAATTTGTATCGATCACCATTTTCGACAAATGTCGACTTCTCAATTAAATCCGCACCGAATTCTTGATAAATCAATGCATATTGTGTTTCATAATCTTGTAAAGATCCTGCGTATAAATAGAGGCTCATTATTGTCAACGCTACTTCTCCGTATAAGTTAGCTGGATTTTTCGACTCTTTAAAGGTTTCATAGAGCTCTTTCATATGCTTAAGTGTCATCTCGTCAATTGGTATTTCGGGTGATTGTTCGTACGATGGAAGTTTCTCAAGATACATGTCTCTAATTTTCCATATATCATCTTCACCATATGTGAGATGTACTGAATTTTTAACTTCCGCGCCATTGTTAATCGTAACAAAACCATAAATTGCATGTTCGTAACGGTTTATGTTTTCATTTGTAAATTTAATATCCGTTGCGTTTCTAAATAAGGAGAGACCTTTTCGGTAAAAGTCGATATATTGCTCCTCTGAGAAACCTGTTTCCGACATATCTCCATAATTTTCATTGAATAGTCGATACATCGTTTTGGGGTCTTCGACTTCATTTGCATAGTTAAAAATCCCTACAATATGCACAGGTGAAATCCCTTTTAACACGGACTTGTCATACGACTTTTTGAATGCGCTGTAGAGTTCTTTAACTTCCTGATCAAATGCCTCATTTGGCAGGACAACCGTCTTCTCTTCGAATACAGGCATTTCACCATACATGTATTCTTCTAACACCCCTTCACGATAAAGGACGAGCGCTTCTTCTAGATCATTATAGTTGAGTGAATCCCAATGCTCTGATTGCTGCCAATCTGAAGCCTTCATCTCTTTAACAATTGGCCTCATAAGATAGGTCAATGGTGTTGCGTTTCCACTATACGATAGATTGGTCCAAGCTTCTTGGTATTCAGGTAATAACCTACCATCTGCATCAAATAACTTTGTCTTTTCATTTCCTTTTACAATGTGATTAAAAAGCGTTATGAAATACGATTTCATGACAGGGTACAAGGACGGATCTTCCTGTACATGCATTAACGTCTCCTCCATCGTCTGCAACGTTCCGACCGTTTTAGGAACAGTATCATTTAACACCCCTGCATATAAATACGGTTCATCTGCTAGCATGTTCATATAAGCATTCGTGAAGTGATGCAAGTTCGATGGAAGCTCATCGACCGATCTAGATAAATAAAAACTTGATTTAATATCACCTGTATATTTCTCTGTAGTTAACCGGATTGATTGTTCTTTCATTGTGTTGATGATATTTTGTAACGGCTCTGGAAAACTGTTTTTACTCGTCATCATGACATCGGCTTTATCAGCAGATGGATCCACTTCATAGGCATCAATTGCTGTTTTGTTTTCTTCTACGATTTGATCGTAAATGGCTTGCAATCTTTTGACTTTTTCCCGGTAACTATTCAAGAATGCAATACTCGCTTCTTCATCCTCCCGAAGCGGATTGCGTTTTACGTCTTGAATCATTTCGGCAGGCGTTTTTAGTTCTTCGATTGCTCGGTTGTAGACTTCTTGCAATCGCTCATTTGCATTTCCATCCTGTTTAACAGACTGTATGAAAGTCTTATGATCCAAAATTGAGATTGAATTAGATTGGGCATACATTCTAAAATGCTCTTCATCCAACTGCAACATCTCTCTACGCTTTTCTTTTTCCACTTCAAATTGTTGTTTCAGTTCTTCGATGTAGGCATCAATTTCTCCACTTTCCAAATTTTCTTCGTTCGGATTTTGGTTATTTCCATCAAGGACGTCATTGGCAATGAAACCGATGATGAATACACTCGCAACGCTTACAGCTAAAACCGTTATACGCTGTCTGAATCCACCTTTTTTAACAGGTTTCTGTTCAACAGGTGCAGGAGGATGTTCCGCATCGATTTTCTTGAATACTTCTTCCGGATCGAAAGTCGAAGGAATACGTTCATAGGACTTTTTCAAGAATTCCATTCGTTTCTCAAAATGATCATTGCTCATGTGATACACCTCCCGTCGTTTCAATTTCCTTTTTCAATGCATCCTTTGCTCTGAAAATCCTCGTTTTCACAGCAGCCATCGTTACGTTTAACACTTCCGAAATTTGTTGGTACGATAAGTCTTGGAAATAAAACAAAATGAGTGGAATTCGGTATTTTTCATCTAAACGCAATATCGCGTTATGCAATTCCTGATCTTCTTCAAAAAGGAGCACGTGTTTCTCTGCTGACTGATGTGCGACCGTACTCATTTCCTTTTTAACCCGTTCTTCTTTGTCCGTCTCCCGACCTGCTTTTCGGTAATAATCCCGAGCAGCATTCAGTGTAATTTTGTATAACCATGTCGTAAATCGCTGTTGATTGAACTGCGGTAAGAATCGATAGAGCTTTATGAAGACCTCCTGTGTAACATCCGGAATATCATCAACACGGACACCACATTGATAAGCAAATTTTTCAACAGTCCGGTAATAACGATTCATTAATTCTGTGAAAGCTGACCGATCTCCGTTCTGCGCTTTCTGGATCAAGTCCGTTTCTTCCATGTGTCACCCTCACTCTCTTTCCCCTCTGCTCATGATACGAGGGATTTCAATTGATTGTTTCATCCTTTTAATGAAGAACATAAAAAACCGCCTGAAGCAGGTATCCTAACGCTTCGGGCGGTAATAATTTTTCTTTATCCTAACAATCTTTCTTTCGTTATACGATGCATTTCGCTTCGTACTTTATTGCGAACAACTTATATGCTATTTGCATGCACTTTTCTAACGGAATCCATAGTTCATAGGAATGTTCATAGATTTCTCTAATCCGTTTTGCTAAATCTGTCGGATGATCGAGCAACTGGAGTTCTGAGACGACATCAGCAATTTCGTGCTCATACGCCTTCCGCCCCATATTGAAAGGATCCCAATCTTCTAGTAGTAAGACAGCTTTTTTGTTCATGTCCATAGTTTGCACGTCAAGTCACCTTATTTTTTTCTTTTCTTTCATTTATGATAACATAGTAATGTAAAAGAAAAAAGGAAATGAGGGGTTTTTAAGATGAATGCGTTCGAACAAGTCATTAGCCGTAAAAATACGCGTTCCGTGAAATGGGGTAATATGGAAGCCGTTTACGGGGTGGAAAACGCGGAAGAAATTTTACCGATGTGGATTGCGGATATGGATTTCCCTGCTCCACCGCCAATTATAGAAGCGATGAGAGAGCGCTTAGATCATGGCATTTTCGGTTATTCATACATATGCGAAACGTGCAAGGATGCTGTACGTTCTTGGTTGTCTTCTCGTCACCGATGGGAAACACAAAATGATTGGATGCTCTTCCATCATGGTGTTGTGCCTGCTATTGCAACGGTAGTAGAAACATTTTCGAAGAAAGGCGACAACATTCTCATTACGACGCCTGTCTATCCTCCGTTTTTCAACGTACCGGGTCATCAAGAGCGAAACATTGTAGAATGTGCTCTCCTTGAAGACAATGGGACGTACTCAATCGACTTTGAAGCATTCGAAAAATGTTTGCAACAAGATATTAAAATCTTCATATTATGTAATCCACATAACCCGGCAGGTATCGTATGGTCAGAAGCGGATTTACGACAAATTTTACGTCTCTGTAACCAATATGACGTGCTCGTGCTTTCAGATGAAATCCACGCCGACCTCGTGTTACCAGGTGCAACACATATTCCACTTGCCAAACTCGCTGAAGAAGAAGGTGGAAAAATTGTCACGTGTGTCGCTCCGACAAAAACTTTCAACTTGGCTGGTGTACAAGCTGCCATCATGATTACAAGCGACGAAGAGTTAAAAACTGCCTTACAGAAAAATGCAATGGCACACGGACAAATGGAGTTGAACGCTTTCGCTGCTTCCGCGCTCAAGTCAGCTTACACGGAGTGTGAAGCTTGGTTAGATGAACTACTTGAAACACTTTCAACAAACATGGATTATGTCATCAATGAATTGCCGAAAGCTGTACCGGGTATCGCCATTCAAAAACCTGAGGCAACCTATTTGTTATGGATCGATTACCGAGGAACAGGTTTATCGGAAGAAGATATGATGGACAAATTATTAAACAACGGAAAACTTGCACTTGAGCCAGGCACGAAGTATGGTGAAGCAGGCAGAGGTTTCCTACGAATGAACATCGCAACGCCTCGTTCTGTAGTGGAAGACGGCGTGAAGCGCTTCATAACTGCAATGCAAGCTTAACGTTTTTCAGAAGAATCCGTTCTTGGATTCTTCTTTTTTATTGTGTATGCGGCGTGTGTCAAAGGTAGCCTGATGGATTGATTTTTGCCACATGCTTTAAGTCAATTTGTCGTTGGAATGGAAATTGCTTTCTTTTTGCGAAGGAGAAGCGGTTTTTTAGCACGCGGGGCTGGTTCTTGAGCGCGGATTGCTCTTCCTTGAGCGCACGGGACCAGTTCTTGAGCGCGGGCTTAATTTTTTTGCTATCGGCACATATTTTTTGTTCGCGATTTAACAAAGATGTGAATGTAGATAATATAAGACATGCAAAAAGGACATCTGCCCCATTTGTTAGTGGCGGATGTCCTTTTGTTTATTCGTGGGATTGTTGGTGTTTTTCACGGGCTTCACGGCGTTCGCGAAGAATGCGTTCTTCAAGTTCGCGCGTTTCTTCTTCTTGTTTTTTTGAGTTTTTCTTAATCCACATGAATGTGAGGACGAGAAGAATCATGAAAAAAACGAAGGAGAAAAATGCCGGGATGTATTCGGATTTATCCTCTGGAAAGTAAAGGAACGGCATAAGGATAACGTTCATTTACGGACACTTCCTTACTGGTTGGATTATTTCTGCAAGATTTCAATCGATTCGATTGAGATTTCTTCTGTCGGCTTATCAGAACGATCTGTGTCTGCCGCAGCGATTTTGTCAACGACGTCCATGCCTTCAATCACTTGTCCAAATACCGTATGTTTTTGGTCAAGGTGTGGTGTTCCACCCATTTCAGCGTATGCATCAGCGATTTCTTCCGGCCAGCCACCTTGTTTCAATTGGTTTGAACTACCTGGTGCACTGGATGCTTGAACGATGAAGAACTGGCTACCGTTTGTGTTTGGACCAGCGTTCGCCATTGATAGCGCACCTCTAAGGTTAAAAAGGTTCATCGTGAATTCGTCTTCAAAAGAAGAACCGTATATACTTTCTCCACCCATACCTGTACCTGTTGGGTCTCCACCTTGGATCATGAAATTATTAATTACACGGTGGAAGATGATGCCGTCGTAATAGCCGTTTTCAGCATGCGTCAGAAAGTTTTCTACAGTCTTTGGCGCTTGCTCCGGGAATAGTTTAATTTTGATTGGCCCCATCGTTGTGTTCATAACGACCAATGCTTCATTTGCTGCTACTTCAGTTGATAATTGTGGATACATACTTTCGGCCTCCTCATTTGTCGAATCGCCTGATGCGTTCGTCGAGTCATTATTATTTGTTGGTTGTTTATCGACTTGCTCGTCTTTACTTTGACCACAAGCAGCAACAAAAATCATGACCATTGCCATAACCAATGCTAGTGTCGATTTTTTCATTTTCATTCACCCTGATTTAGTTTACCATATCCCTTTTCGTTTTTCGATGGATAAGCAAGAAACTTCCTTCGACTCCCGAATTGATTTATACTGTATCCAGTACAATAGAGCGTTTAACGTATTGCGGCAGAGGGAATTCTGTTTTGGGATGACTTTTGTCGACGAACATGACGGCATTGTACATGAAAGCAGGGTTAACATGACGATTCAAAAACGGAATTTTATCATCATATGGGTTGCGAACTTTTTAGTTGCTGGCACAATGACGATGATTATGCCTTTTTTATCTTTGTATATTGAGACATTCGGCAATCATTCGGATGCATATGTCCAAAAATGGTCCGGGCTAATTTTCGGGGCGACATTTATCACCGCGTTAATCATGTCACCGATTTGGGGAAGGATTGCCGACAAATATGGATTTAAACCAATTTTATTAATAAATGGCTTTGGGATTGCGACGTCCGTCTTTTTAATGGGGTTCGTTCACTCGGTGGAAGCGTTTTTTGTTCTCCGACTCTTCAATGGTGTTGTGACCGGATTCATTCCTACCTCATTGGCGTTCGTTTCATCGCAGACGTCTCGTGAAGAGGCAGGGAAAAAGCTTGGGACGCTACAAATGGGCAGCGTGACTGGGACATTATTTGGACCTGTTTTGGGTGGATTGATGGCAGATGCGTTCGGATTCAAATACACGTTTATCATTACGTCGATTTCTGTTGTCATCGCTGCACTGATCGTGCTTTTCGGCATTAACGAGCAACGGAAAGTGAAAAGCGAAAAAGCCGTTCATTATTCGCGGAAAACGATTCTTTCAGGATTGTTGCATCATCGGCTTATGCTCAATGTCATGATTGTAACAGCGTTAATTCAAATTGGGAACTTTAGCATCCAGCCGCTCTTATCGCTCTATGTCGCTGAGTTAACAGATTCAAATGATGTCGCTTTCCTTGCAGGGTTGACGTTCAGTGCTGCTGGAGTCGGAAACCTTTTGTTCGCACGTAAATGGGGCAAACTTGGCGATGACATTGGGTATGAAAAGGTGTTGGGGGCGCTACTCGTTCTGTCATTCATCTTTATCGTCCCGCAAGCGTTTGTATCTTCGATTTGGCAACTCATGATTTGGCGTCTGTTATTCGGAATTGCGATTGGCGGGATGATCCCGATTACAACAGCGCTTGTCAGACGTGAAGCACCTGTTGACATTCAAGGTGAAGTAATGGGTTACAATACGAGTTTCCGATTCCTCGGCAACATTATCGGTCCAATGTTTGGTGGGATTATCAGTGGATTTGTCGGTATCTCGTCAGTGTTCATCTTAACCGGACTCTTGTTTATGGTGGGATTTGCATTTCTTTATTACGCGAAAAGAAAACCCGTACAGGATTTCGAAGACTTTTTGGCAGATGAAGATCAGAAAGCACATACGTAAATTTCAGCACATTTCCTACTTGGAAATGTGCTATATTTTTTATAGAAAGGGGGTTCTACGTGAGACAAGTAACAGGTTTACTCCTCATCCTACTCCTGTTCCCTCTCTTATATGTGATCCAACAGGGGATTGTGAAAGAATGGAACGATAGCAAGCAATTACAGGACAGCATGCATGATACGATTACGTTAACAGAGCCTTTTGTACCCATTCCTATATCGATGACCGATCGGGATGGCCGGGTCTTCGCGGAAGAATATGTGGAATGGAGACAACCGCTTACGCTCGATGAAATCCCCCTCTTCGCGAGAGATTTATTCCTAACGAGTGAAGATAAAGGATTTTTTGAACACCGTGGATATGACATTGCAGCGATCTTCAGAGCTTTTGCGGTGAATGCTGCGAATGATGATCTGCAACAAGGGGGTTCGACAATTACGCAACAAGTTGTGCGCATGCGATTTTTAACGAATGAAAAGACGTATGAACGGAAATTCAAGGAGCTCCTTTATGCAGCCGAATTGGAGAAACACGCTTCAAAAGAGGAAATCCTTGAAATGTATATGAACGAAATGTTTTTTGGCAATCAAGTTTATGGAATTGGTGCAGCTGCAACGTTTTATTTCAGTCGACCGATTAGCGAGTTGACGCATGCGGAAATAGCTTTTCTTGCTGCGATTCCAAATAATCCTTCCCGCTATGATCCATTGAAGCATTTTGACAAGACAAAAAAGAGGCAGGAACTGCTTTTATCGGTACTCGCGAACAATGATATCATTTCAGCGGAAGAAGCGACAGCCTTACAACAAGAGCCGATTCAACTTCATGTGAAACGAAAAGCTAATGAACATACGATGTACAGCTCTTATGTATTAGCTGAATTAGAGAAATTGATTGGTAGAGTGGAAGGGTTTGAGCATAAAATCCGGCAAGCAAAAACGGACGATGAAAAGCAGCTACATAAAGATGCGTTAAAACGCAGAACCGCAGAAGTGATGACGAGTGGCATTCAAATTGAGACGGCACTTCATTCAAAAAAGCAACGAAGCGATGAAGCACGAATGTCTGCTTTGGTAACGCCTAAGGATTTACAAGCAGGAGCCGTCGTTATTGACAATGTGACGAAGGAAATTGTTAGTCTGTATGGTGGAAAGGACTTTCAAAAAGGTGATTTTAATCGAGCTTATCGAGCTATACGGCAACCTGGGTCCGCAATGAAGCCTTTGCTCGTCTATGCTCCTTATCTTGAAAGCGGACCGTATAACGAGCGAACGCCCATCGATAGTAGCGCTATTTGTATCGGTGCTTACTGTCCTCAAAACATTGGTGGATACACATATGGAACGACGACGTTGAAGGAAGCGTTCCGGCATAGCCATAATACAGCAGCTGTCCGATTGCTTCGAAAAGTTGGCATCGAAAAGGCATTTGGCTACTTACAACCGTTTCAGTTCGAGCATATTACGAAAGCCGATTACACATACCCTGCAGCACTCGGTGGTTTTCAAGTGGGTGTTACGCCCTTGGAACTGGCATCCGCTTATTCCAGTTTCGTTGACGGAACGTACGTGGAGCCTCACGCAATACGGACGGTGAAAAGCCGATCTGGTGACATTCTCTATCGGTGGGAAGAGCAACCTTTAGAAGTCTGGTCTCCGTCCACTACGGCAACTATCCGCACATTGCTTGAAGATGTAGTTGTAAACGGGACTGGAAAAGGCATTACGTATCGAACGACGTATACAGGTGCAAAAACGGGAACTACGGATCGGTATAAGGATTTATGGGTTGCCGGGTTGAATGATGCGTACACGACCGCGGTTTGGATCGGATTTGACAAACCCGCATCAATTGAGAAATACAGCAAAGTAAAAATTCATTTACAAGCTTTTAATGCATTGAGTTCAGAAAGTCATCCGTAACGCCTAGAAAAACCGCAGGAGGATTCTTGCGGTTTTTCATCATGTTCTTTTCTTCTATGAAGCTGGAAGGCTTGCTAGCATACCGTTGTATAGCTTTAGAATGACATAGACGATTACGGACAGGAAGACTGCCCAAACGAGGATTTCGAAGATCAATAAGCTGATCGTATGTATAACGGTTAAAAATTTGCTTAGTATAAACACACGGTATACAAAGTAGATGAATGTTGTAAGAAGGAAGATTGCCAGTAAGATTTTCAAAGATTGGATTCCTGCTACAGAAGCGAGCGCACCAAAAAAATAGATGACATTCCCGCTTTTTGCTTCGTAATAGGACTCCCCTGCGGCATCCTTTGAAAAGAAAAGCATCGCGGTTTCATGAATCGTTTCATCAATGAGTTTCATAGCGGACAAAATCATGAAAAAAATGAGTGAATAGATGAGCAGGAGGAATAGCCGTAGCTGTGTGTCTGTCATGAATTCACGCATTCCGGTGTATAAGCCCACTTGGCTAAAGAACTCCATGGAAATGCCAACCATATACACACCGAATGTTAAACTGAATAGCGTAATTGTCAAAAAGGGCAAATAGCCGAAAAGATAGGGATTTTTCATGAAGCACCTCAAAAAAACAAATATTTTACCCTCCCTATAATATAGGAAGAGAAGCGAATCGTGCAATAAAGTCGGCGTGTTACCGATGCAAAAGCGTTCATTTTACGTTATACTTTTAAACAATGTACGAATAATGATGCATTCATTGGAAGGAGGATTTTCTTGGAATTTGTATTGCTGATATTCCTGCCGATTGCGGCCGCCTTGTTCATTCCTTCTTTGTATCGGAGTGTAAAAGGCATACATACTGGTTGGTTTGTACTATTCATCCCTGTTCTGTTATTCCTTTATTATACAATGTTTATCGGAACAACTATGGATGGTGGACATGCCGTATCTGAAATGCAATGGATTCCATCTCTAGGAATTTCAATTGTGTCCTATTTAGATGGGCTTAGTCTTTTGTTCTCTCTCCTTATTACTGGAATTGGTGCGTTAGTCGTTTTGTACTCCATCTTTTACCTGGATAAGACACGTGAGAAGTTAGGCAATTTTTACGTCTACCTTCTTATTTTTATGAGCGCAATGCTCGGTGTCGTTCAATCCGACAATGTCATTTCTCTTTATTTGTTCTGGGAATTGACGTCAATTTCCTCATTCCTGTTAATCGGTTATTGGTACACACGTGATCGTTCACGTTTCGGTGCATTAAAATCGATGATGATCACAGTTTTTGGTGGATTGATGATGCTCGGTGGTTTTATCCTCCTTGGCATTATGGGTGGAAGCTTTTCCATTCGTGAGCTGATTGCTCAATCCTCGACGTTTGTCGGACATGAGTTCTTTACGTTAGCGTTAGTACTCATCTTGCTCGGTGCTTTTACAAAATCCGCACAGTTCCCTTTCTACATTTGGTTGCCCGATGCGATGGAAGCGCCTACACCTGTAAGTGCATACTTGCACTCTGCTACGATGGTAAAAGCAGGATTGTATGTAGTTGCTAGATTTACCCCTATTTTCGCTGCTTCCGAAGTGTGGATTTGGCTTGTTACCGGAATTGGATTGCTCACATTATTCTGGGGCTCCTTCTTCGCTGTAAAACAGACAGATTTGAAAGCAATTTTGGCTTTCTCTACTGTGAGTCAGCTTGGTTTAATTATGTCGTTACTTGGAGCAGGTGCAATTACATTTCATTCGAATGAAAAGATGTTTACCTTCGCCATGTTCGCAGCGATTTTCCATTTAATTAACCATGCAACATTTAAAGGTAGTTTGTTTATGATTGCAGGAATCGTTGACCATGAAACGGGTACGCGGGATATTCGCAAGCTAGGTGGGTTAATGAGCATTATGCCAATTAGCTTTACGGTCGCGTTCATTGGCTCTATGTCTATGGCCGGTGTCCCACCATTCAATGGATTCCTCAGTAAAGAAATGTTTTTAACGGCGATGTTGGCGATCGGAAACTTCGAATTGTTCAATTTTGATACGTGGGGCATCTTATTCCCGATCGTTGCATGGATTGCGAGTGTGTTCACGTTCATTTATAGCTGCTACTTTGTCTTTAGAACGTTTGCAGGTAAGCGCAAGGACGAGCCATTACCGGTTCAACCGCATGAGGCACCTATTGGTATGCTCGTATCTCCAATGATTTTGGCGTCGCTTGTTGTTACGATTTTCTTCATTCCAAATCTAGTTGGTAAATGGCTTGTAAAACCAGCTGTCACAGCGATTCAGCCTTACCAATATAGCCACCCGTCCGAAGTGGCCATTCATGTGTCAGCATGGCATGGGTTTGATGCCCCAGAGCTTTGGATGACTGTCGCTGTAATTTTAATAGGAGCACTGCTCTACTTATCATTAGCGAAATGGCAGAAATTCTATGCTGTCCAACCGAACTATTTAACGTTGAATGCTTTATACGATTCGACGATGTTGTTCAGTGAAAAAGGAATGAATCGAATTTCCCGCTTGTATATGACGGGACTCATTCGTTCGTATTTAATTTACACGTTTGCGTTCTTGTCGATTCTGACGATTGTAGTGCTTTTCATGAAAGATGCATTTGTCGTCGATATGGACAGCTTCTCGGACATTAGTACGTATGGCGTCATTAATGCCATTATCCTTTTGTTGGCAGTCGCATTTGTGTTGCTATCTAAGACGAGACTGAGTGCGATTATTTCACTTGGAGCTGTCGGTTACTCAGTGGCGTTGTTCTTTGTCATCTTCAAAGCACCTGACTTAGCCCTTACACAGCTCGTTATCGAGACGATTTCTGTTGCACTGTTCTTGTTGGCATTTCAGCATTTGCCAAAGCTTTCCGATCACGGTGAAACGAAGCCGAACAAACTGTTGAATGCAATCATTGCGCTCGGTGTCGGTGTGACTGTCACATTAGTTGCTTTATCTGCACATTCGACGAAACTTGTCGATTCGATTTCACAGTACTACAAAGATACCGTGAAGACGGAAGCAGGCGGCGGGAACATTGTTAACGTCATCTTAGTGGATTACCGTGGATTTGATACGTTATTTGAAATTGCCGTGTTGGCGATCGCAGGGTTTGGGATATTCAGCATGATAAAACTTCGACTTGCAAGAAAGGAGAATACTGATGAAAACAAATGATGTCATCTTACAAACGACAACTAAAGTAATCACTTTCATCATTTTCCTTTTCTCGATCCACATCTTCTTTGCAGGCCACTATACGCCAGGTGGAGGATTTGTCGGTGGATTGCTGACGACAGGCGCAATCGTATTGCTATTACTGGCATTCGACTTGGAAACAGTCCAAAAAGCGTTGCCGTTTAACTTCATCATCATGACAGCTGTCGGATTAGTATTAGCTCTCGGCACTGCAGCTGGTGCCATCTTTTTTAACGTGCCGTTCTTTACGCATGCTTTTGATTACTACACGTTGCCGCTATTTGGGAAAACTTCATTGCATACAGCCATGTTGTTTGATGCGGGTGTCTTTCTCGTTGTTGTAGGCTCTGCAATTACCATTATCCAGTCAATTGGAGGGGATTCGTAATGGAGTTATTAATGGCGATTCTCATCGGGATATTGTTTATGGCTGCTGTCTACTTAATCTTGTCGAGAAGTATTTTGAAAATCATTATCGGAACGGGTCTGTTAAGCCACGGCGCTCATCTTCTCATCTTGACAATGGGCGGACTTGGCGGTGTCTCTCCTCCGGTTTTGGCTGAAGGCGTTACAGATTATGCAGATCCGTTGCCGCAAGCGCTTATCTTAACGGCAATTGTTATTAGCTTCGGTGTGACGGCGTTCATTTTAGTCGTTGCGTATCGGGCGTATGCAGTGCATAAGACCGATAATATGAATCAATTGAAAGGAAATGACGAACATGATTAATCTATTATTATTCCCGATCATTCTCCCTTTCTTTTTCGCGATTGCCTTGTTGTTCTTTAAAGAGCAAGTGAAAGTACAGCGGGTACTCACCCTTATTGGTGTCATTGTTAGCTTAGGCGCTTCCTTGTGGCTTGTAAAAACAGTTCATACAGAAGGGGTACAATCCGTGACGCTCGGTAGTTGGCCGGCTCCATTTGGTATTTCCATGGTGTCGGATATGTTTTCTGCCTTACTCGTCACGACAACACTCGTATTAACACTGTTTGTTGTCATTTACAGCTTTTCATCCATCGGCAAAGAAAGGGAACGTTTCTTTTACTACCCTGCAATGCTGTTCATGGTAACAGGCGTGAATGGCGCATTTACAACAGGCGATATTTTCAACTTGTTTGTCTTCTTTGAAGTGTTACTCATTGCTTCGTACGTATTGATCGGCCTTGGTGGAGAGAAGAAGCAATTACGTGAATCAATCAAGTACATATTGATAAATGTCGTGTCTTCTGCATTTTTCGTTATTACAGTTGCCTATTTGTATTCCGTCGTTGGAACATTGAATATGGCTGACATTTCCGTAAAGATCGCAGACATCCAACAGCCTGGCATTGTAACAGTCATCGCTGTACTGATGCTCATTGTTTTCGGGATAAAAGGATCTATTTTCCCGTTGCACTTCTGGCTTCCGAACGCCTATGCAGCACCGCCAATTCCCGTGCTTGCCCTCTTTGGTGCGTTACTGACGAAAGTCGGTGTCTATGCCATTATGCGAACGTACACATTGTTTTTCGTTCATGACACTGCCGTTACGCACGAGATTTTAATGGTGCTCGCGATCTTGACTGTTTTAATTGGCTGTATCGGAGCATTAGCGTATTTTGACTTAAAACAAATTATTATTTACAACATTGTCATTGCAGTCGGCGTCATTTTATATGGCGCAGCGCAAATGAACGAACCAGGTGTTTCGGGTGCTGTGTTTTATTTGATACACGATATGTTGATCAAGGCGGCTCTTTTCCTCCTGATCGGCATCATCATTTACGTGACAGGTACTTCCAATTTACGTAAGATGGGTGGACTTATGAAAACGCATGCCCCACTCGGATGGGTGTACTTGGTTGCAGCGTTCGGTTTAGCAGGTATTCCACCATTAAGTGGATTTGTAGGGAAGCTATTAATCGTACAAGGTGCGTTTGAAGCAGGAAATGTGTGGGGTGCAATCATCATATTGGCATCCAGTCTCGTCGTCCTGTTATCGGTCATCCGCATTTTCATCTATGCGTTCTGGGGGGAGATCCCTGCTACATCGTATCCGAAGACGAGCAATCAAACATACAAGCGTCTTATGCTCCCAGCAGTCATCTTAGTTGTGCTGTCTATCTTCTATGGTGTCGGCACAGAATGGCTCATGCCGTTCATGACAGACGCTACAGACGTATTACTACAACCATCCATCTATATTGATGCGGTGCTAAAGTGAGGAGTGAATGTCGATGGCATTTCAAATACTATTGAACGTTTTCATCGCTGTCGTTTGGATGTTCATGAGCTCCTCACTGACAGCAACAACATTTATCATTGGTTTTCTCATCGGGTTAGGGCTACTGTTCGTCACAAGGCGTTTCTTCACGTCTAGATTGTATATTTGGCGTCTATGGGCAGCAATCAAACTCGTTCTACTGTTTTTCAAAGAACTAACACTATCAAATATTTCGGTTCTTATGCTCGTCATTCGGCCGAAATTAAATATCCAACCATCCATTTTTGCGTTACCGACGGAATTGGAACATGATTGGGAAATTACATTACTTGCAAGTTTGATCACACTGACGCCTGGTACACTTGTCCTTCACGTGTCAAATGATCAACGGACTCTGTACATCCATGCAATTGACGTTGAAGATGTGGATGAAGCGATTGATTCGATTAAAAATTCGTTTGAGAAAGCAATTTTGGAGGTGAGTCGCGGATGATGGTCTTTATTTGGGTTTGCTTGATCCTCATCGTACTATCGATGGTCGGCGTCCTGTATCGTGTCTTTCGTGGCCCTTCAGTTCCTGACCGACTCATATCCTTGGATAGCATCGGTGTCATGCTCATTTCCACGATAGCGCTTCTCTCTATCTTGTTTGACACACCCTTCTTCATAGACGTCATCTTGCTCATTGCAATCATGTCGTTTATCGGAACGGTATCATTCTCCAAGTTCATCGAGAGAGGAGAGATTATCGAACGTGAACGTAATCGTTAACATTCTCATTGTCGTACCGATCATCGTTGGGACCATTTTTACGATTGTCACAATGGTTGGGATTTTACGATTGCCCGATGTCTATACACGTGCACACGCAGCGTCCAAAAGTGCCACGCTTGGTGTGTTAAGCATTCTGTTAGGCGTATTCTTTCATTTTTGGTTGAATGAAGGGCATTTCAGTATCCAGCTTCTACTTGGTATCGCCTTCCTCTTCATCACTTCTCCAATCGGAGGCCATTTAATGGGACGCGCTGCGTACATGTCAGGCATTAAACCGACTGATATGACGGTTGGTGATGATTTAGAAAAAGCAGTAGCAGAAGGAAAGAAGAAATACGCGCAGCAACGGAAAGATTAAAAAACACACCCGGCATAAACTGTTAGCCGGGTGTGTTTTTTTAATAGTAACCATATGGTGGTCTATTGTAATACTGTGGGTATCCGTATGGATAGTATGGGTATGGATAATACGGGTAATATGGGTAATAATTTTGTCCGCCATAATAATTAGGGTATAATGCACTTCCTAAAAAGCTCCCGAATAATCCACCTAAAAACGGTCCGCCAAAACCAAAGCCGAATCCTTGATTACCAAAGCCTCCACCAAATCCTCCAAAACCACCATGTCTTCTAGAATTCCGTGACATCGCCATCCCCCTTTCTCACTTATCCTATTCAAAGCGGGCGAAGTGTAGAGGGATGAACGCCTATCATCTGTGTGCATTCCTAGAAAACTATATGAATGGGCATGTGCCAACTTAACAATTACGCTTCTTCATCCGCCATCCGTTCAACAATTGTCGCAAGGGTACGTACCATTACGCCCGTTCCACCTTTTGGACCAAGGTCATGTGCCGCTGACGCATCCGACGTGCCTGCGATGTCTAGATGGATCCAAGGGGTATCTCCTGCAAACTCACCGACAAATCCACCACCGAATATCATATGTCCATCTCTTCCTGGAGAGTTGTTCAAGTCTGCAACATCACTTTTACGAATCCGCTTTTTATCATTTTCAGTAAGCGGTAAGCGCCAGACGAATTCACCTGTCTCAAGAGATGCTTGCATGAATTCCTCAAAGAACGCTTCATTATTTGTCAATGCACCTGTTTTATCATTCCCAAGCGCAACAATTACGCCACCTGTAAGTGTTGCAACGTCAATGATGTAATTAGCACCTGATTGCAATGCGTACGTCACAGCATCTGCAAGCACAAGTCTTCCTTCAGCGTCCGTATTGAGCACTTCAATCGTTTTGCCACTGAGCGAAGTGATTACATCGTCCGGCTTCAACGCTTCACCTGAAATCATATTATCCGTCGCACCAATGACTGCAATGACATTTTTTGCAGGACGCAATTCACCAATAATGCGCATCGCTCCTAAAACAGCTGCCGCACCACCCATGTCGCCTTTCATGCCCACCATACCGTCACGAGGTTTCAATGAATAACCGCCTGTATCATATGTGACCCCTTTTCCGACAAGACCGACAACGTCTTCCCATTGCTCCGTACCGGCATATTTCATAACAATGAGTCGAGGTTCCTCAACAGAACCTTTATTAACTGCTAAAATCGCACCCATGCCGAGCTCTTCCATCTCTTGCTTGCCTAACACGTCGATTTCAAAATCATACGTGGATGCCAATTCTTTTGCATAGTCCGCCATTTTTGTTGCTGTTAACATGTTTGGCGGCATATTAACTAGCGTTCGCGCTTCGTTGACAGCTGTAGCATAGGCTTGACCGACTTCAAATGCAGCTTTTAAATCCTCTTCCTCTGCGTCCGTCAAAAAGGCAATCTCCTCAAGCGTTACGTCCTTCTCATTGGAATCTGTCCGGTAGCCATTGAATTGGTAACTACCCATTCCAATGCCTTCTGCTGCTGCGAAAACGACATCTTCACATGTCAGCTCGTCATTTGTGAATGGCGCTGTCCAAACGGCAACAGTAGAAGCTTTAGAAGTCTTTAACTCTTTTCCTACTGTCGCAAACAATTGACGCAAACGGTCCACAGTCAATTTTTTGGACGGGCCTACTCCAACGAATAAAACACGCTCATATTGTCCCGCTGACAATGCCGGCATCTTTACAACCTTCTTAAATTCAGTCGACACATCTCCGGATTTGACCCATTCCATAAGAAGCGGACTAAATGTCTGAGCGAATACATTCCAGCCTTCCGTGTTTTCTGGATGTTCAGGCACGCCGATGATCAGTGTTCCAGCTTTTACCGCATTAAATTCTTTCCCAATAAATGATGCTTTCATTTGACTACCTCCCCGTTTTCATACATATTCTATTATATACCATCGGAAGACCGAACAAAAAAGATTAATTCGGAAGTCGGACTATCATGAACAAACGGCACAATATGGTATACTAAGTATATAATTTTCATTTTTTAGAAAAGGAGTGGTTTTAATGGCCCTCTTGCAAAACACACCGCTCCTTGCGGCATTATTCGCGATATTTTTCGCCCAGTTCGTCAAAATCCCGATTCACTTTTTATTAACACGCAAGTTAGACTGGAAATTAATGACTTCTACAGGTGGAATGCCAAGTTCTCATTCCGCTGCTGTCACTGCATTAACGACCGCAATCGCTTATGAAGTCGGGCTCGATTCTCCGTTATTCGCTGTATCGGCCATTTTTGCAGTGATCGTCATGTTCGACGCAACCGGTATCCGCTACCAAGCAGGACAACAAGCGCTCATCATCAATCAAATGCGATTAGATTTTCAAACATTCGTCCAAGAAGTAAAAGGCTGGCCACAAAAAGACGGCCAACAGAAAATTATGGAGCTGAAAACATTACTGGGGCACAAACCTAGCGAGGTATTTGCAGGAGCTATGACAGGTATCCTCATTTCCGTACTCACATACTCATTTTTTGTAGGATGACAGCTCGCTTTACAAGCGCTAACAGGATTGAACGGGGAGACGGGATTACCGACTCCTCTGGGACAATCCTGTTTTTTATTTGGTAAGCCTGCCGTTTGGGTGGCGCGGAGCACACGTCGCGCTATGACCGGGACAGACTGCTTTGAGCAAGACATTACGCTTTTAGAGATTTTGGCCGTGCTTTAACAAAATAAAAAAGATGCCTCTAAAAAAGAGACACCTCATCATAAGCATTAGAACATTTGGTAGCCTTGCTTACGTAGGAGCTTCATCACAAATCCAGAGATAATTGCGCCCACTAATCCGCTTGTCAAAATGATAATATCTGCAGTATGTAACGACAGTATTTTATCGCCAAGCATGCCAAACGATCCGCCAGGATTTGTAAAATACTCGTACACTTTTACTTCGTCAATAATTAAAATGACAACAATTGGATAAATAATAGCCATTAACCACGTCATACGGAGTAACATATTTAATAAAAATCCGATTCCGAAAAACATTACCATGAAAATGATTATAGACAAGACGACATGCGTCAATGAAATAGTTCCCAATTTTTCTACCTCCGCTTTCCTCTCCCCATTTTACAGCAATGAGCAAAGGCTTTCAATGAAACACGATCAGTTCATAGATTTGTCAAGAGTGTCTTGCAAAAGACGCTTATTTTTTGAAAAATAGTTTATAAGATGTATAGCCGAACCATGTGCCTGGATCCATTTCTTCCATTTCCAACAAACCGGATTCAATGGCTCGTTCTGCAATTTCTTTTATCATCGCAGAAGCATGTGGTTCTTCTTTTAACGCAAAGGGAGTTTTCCATGCGACTTCTTCAATTTCTCTTTCTTGTGGAACCAATAGCTGGGTTTCATCTATTGGCCGTAATAAGAACATCACTAAGTTATCGCTAATGCCCCCTGTTAGTACACCCGTGCGGAAGCCGACCATGCCTTCCAATTGACAATCGAGCCCAGTTTCTTCTTTCACTTCACGAATTGCTGCCTGATCAGCTGTTTCAGTATGATCGACAAAGCCTGCCGGAAAGGACCAGATCCCTTTTAAGCCGCCATACTTCTTTTTAACGACAAGCCACTCACCATTTCCGTTCATGACAATGCCTGCTGCCCCAAGCCAAACGCTCCCCCTTTTCGTACGTGACACTTACATCCCCTCCTCTACATACAAATCTACGCAATTCACACGCCAATCTATGAATGAAAAAATACACCTGCCCAATGGATAGGCAGGTGCAAATAGATAATTAGCTTACAATTATTTCAGTACGTTGAACTTACCTTTTTTGATAGTCAAACCAACTCCACCGATCAAGAACAATGCACGGTTGTCAACCATCTTCTTCATGAATGATGCTTTCTTACCGAACAATTTCTTACCGAATGCAACACCGATTGCATCGTCATCGCCTAGAGATGCGATACTACCTTTTAGATCAGGAACAAATTCTGCAGTCGGTTGGCCTTTGATCAATGCGATCAAGTTGTTCGCACACATATCGCCTTGTTGCATCGCGATTTGGGCAGTTGGTGGGTATGGACGGTTTGTTTCTTCATTGATCATCAATGCACAGTCACCAACGATAAATACATCGTCATGTCCTGGCGCACGAAGGTCTTTTTCGACTTTGACACGTGCACGCATGTTTTCAATGCCTGTCTCTTCGATCAAACGGTTGCCTCGGACACCTGCTGCCCATACGACAGTTCCAGCTTTGATGAATTCAAACTCGTCTTCACCTTTTTTAATGTTAACGCCTTCAGGAGTCGCTTCTACAACCGGCGTACCAATCGAGAATTCGATGCCTTTCGCTTTCAATTGTCTTACTGCGTAATCCACTAGCTCCGGATCAAATCCAGGCAATACCATTGGAGCTGCTTCCACACAAATGACACGGACCTTCTCTGCAGGAACGTCGAATTCCTTGCAAAGTTCAGGAACTCGGTTACCAAGCTCACCTAGGAATTCAATTCCTGTGAAACCTGCACCACCGACAACGATCGTTAAACGGCTATCGTCTTTTTCCTCTTCAAGTGACCATGTTGCAAATTGGTATTCAATATGTTCACGGATTTGACGGGCAGCTTTCACGTTGGCGATGGACAAAGCGTATTTATCCAATCCTTTAATACCAAACGTTTCCCCTTCGAATCCAAGAGCGATGACTAAATAATCGTACGTGTGTGTTCCAACATTTGTTGTTACCACTTTTCCTGGGATATCAATACCTTGTACTTCTGCTTTAATGAATTTCACTTTGCCTTCGTTAATGACATCTTTCACATCATAACGAACTTGCTCAGGAGTCATTGTTCCTGCTGCAGCTTCGTGCAACCAAGTTGACTCATAGTGATAGTCATTCTTGTTAATAAGTACTATGTCCGCCTCGTCAGTACCAATAGATTTCTGCAAGTTGACGACTGTGGATAAACCGCCGTAACCCGCACCTAATACTAAGATTGTCGGTCTTTTCACGAAAATCGAAACCACCTTTAAATTTATTATGTGCCGGGTCCGTTGACAATCGGTTCATGCGACGATTTGCTCAGTCCTGGCATTTGTCTATATTCGACAAACTTCTACCTTACAATAGTAGCCCTTTTGGTGGTTTTTTTCAACACTTTAAAGTTAAAATTTCGCGAAATTGAACTTACGATGAAAGACCCCCTTTCGCTAGAGAGCCATTACAATGGATTTATCTCTGCGAAAGAGGGCGTTATTGATTAATCACACGATTGGGGTGTGCCTTCTTTTTTAGCTGTTCTGAATGAAGTTCCGCAACCACATGATGCGATGGCATTCGGGTTTTCGATCGTAAAACCGCCGTAGTAGCCCCGCTGCCATAAACGTAGACATAGCGCAGAGTTGACGCTTAATCGTATAAGAATGTAAGTATGCGTGCTGACGTATTCGAAATACGCTCGATTTATTACTGTTAAGTATACGCAATCCTCTAGCGGTTGACAAGGTGCTTGACTCCCCGAATGTAAAATTTTTGTACGCAATTAAGACCCACCTGGAGCGGCGCGTCAGCTTCGACCGCCCCCGGGGGTATAAAAAAAGACGCTCGGCCAGTCGTTCAGCCTTGCGTCGTTCCTACTTATCCAAACGGTTTAAACTTACGTTGTGTATCTCCTAGTTCTTCCTCGCGCAACCCTATATAGCGACGCGTGACGGCTTGTGACGAGTGGTTGAATATCTCGCATAGATCGACGATGTTATTGTACGTCTTATAATACTGGTAACCGTAAGTCTTACGCAGTGTATGCGTTCCTATCCAATCCCAACCTAGCAAGTCTGCGGCCTTTGTTAGCGCCCTATACGCCTGTGTAGTCGTTATATGTCCGCCTTTAGCTGACGCGAACAAGTAGCCTTCGGACGGCTTATCTGCGGTGTAGTCCGCTATCTCCGCCATGATGTTATCGAGGTAGACTGTACGTGGCTTCTTGGTCTTGCCTTCGTAAATGCGGAAGCTACTGCGCCCCTTAACGTCCTCTATGCGTAGCCTAACGAGGTCGCCTATTCGTAGTCCAGTCGATATACCTAAAAGATACAACAATACGTTTCTATCCGCTGACTTTGGCGAGGATATTCGCAATGCTTCGATAAACTGCCTATGCTGTTCCGCCGTCCTAATCGGCTGTACGTTTTCCGCAATGTTAGTCATTATAACTACGCCCTTTCCAATGTACGGTTTTATCGTTATTTTAACCTTACCATACGTCTAGTAAGAGCGCAACTATAAAACGTTTATTTAACAACTTTTGTGATGTATGCTTTTTTAATTACCTTACATTACAGACCCCGTGAGTTTTCGGAGGTCAAGCGCGGTGAGCGGCGAGTTTGACGTTTTCAAAACGTTTGAGAGGTCGCACGCAAACGCCTTGCGCTTGATTTTACGTTGCACATATGACGCATAAATACGTCCGCATACGTAAACTACCGTAAACCTGCCGTTTGACTTCCTTCTATATATGCGTCAAGTATTATCACTTTACACCGCACTATTAACGCAAGTGCAACATTATGTATAACGGAGGCAAGCCGTAGCCTGCCCCTATTTATTCGCGCATTATCTTTTACGAGTTTCTTGCCGCAATCTATTTACGAAGTCAACCACGCCATTAAACTCTCCAACCGTTTTCGCGTCAATCGTAATATTGTCGATATTAACCGTGTCACCGCCCGTAATTACCTCTGACACACCGCTCACACGCGCCATAGGAACGTGATTAGGCGCAGTATAGCCCGCTATTTGCGGCGCAACTACCGCTGCGTCCGCCATAGATGACGCCGCTGCTTTAATATCGCGCAACTGTGTATGCATACCTACCGACAATCCTTCGCCTACGAAACGCCCAACTTGCATCATTACGCGCGAAGGTGATCGTATGCCGAGGAAATCTTTAATACCGCCCGTTATGTTACTCGCAATATTCTTTACCGTGTCCGTAACTGCGCTTGCCATCGAGCCAATACCGCGAATAAGACCGGCGATAATGTCCTTACCGACTTGTACGAGGTCAATCGCCTTGAAAAAGCCTACGATGTTATCCATAATCGTCGTTGCCGTATCTTTAATCGAGTTCCATGCGCCTTTCCAGTCGCCTTGTAAAACTTTCATGACCGTACGAATGACGCCTAAAACAATGTCAATAGCGGTCGATACGATCGTTTTAATTAGTTCCCACGCAATTTTTACGACGTTAGATATAATCGGCCAAACAATTTCAAATACGCCTTTTATCAGTCCCATGACGAGCTTTATTTTCGCCAAGATGTTATTAAAATGCGTAGATACTAGCGCCATAATCGCCTTGCCGTTTTCGTCCCAAAACGCGCGAAACTTTCCAAGTATATCTTTACCGAAGGATAGTACGTCCTTTAATACTTTTGTTACGGTTTCTTTGACGCCGTTAAACGCCTTGACCGTAAAGTCCTTAATGGACGCCCATGCCGCGTCAATCATATTGCGGAACCATTCGACCTTGTTATAGGCAAGTACCAACGCTGCAACAACGCCAGTTATCGCCGCAATAGTTAAACCTATCGGGCCTGTTAACGCTGTAAATACCGTACTTACTGCGCCGAATCCTGCGATAATTTGCGGTATGAATCCGATCATTAGCATTATTGGACCGATAACTAACGCCAGCGCGCCTGCTAACGCTGTGCCGAGTACGACAATCTTCTGAAACGCCGGACTCGCTTGGTTAAACTTCTCGGTTAAGCCTGCGATTGTTTGGGCGAATGACATAACAAACGGTACTAATTGGTCGCCAATGAGTATTGCCGCAGACTCAAACGCACCACTCATTTCTTCAAGCGCACCGCCGATACCGCCCATCATCTTCTCTGCTGCTTCTGCTGACGCGCCCGCACTATTTTCTAATGCTGTCGTATTTGCGTTAATTACATCCGGCCCTGCTTTCATCAACGCCAAAAAGCCGGAAACCGCTTCTGTTCCGACTAGCTTGCCTAACGTTGCTACTTTATCCGCTTCGGTCATATGCTCGGTCGCCTTTGCCAAATCATCGACCATTAGCGCGAGTGTCTTAGCATTACCTTCACTATCGCGCATACTGAATCCGAGTCTTTCCATGATTTTTTCCTGCGCCTTTGCCGGATTGTTTAGCGCAAGCAACGAAGCACGCAAGGAAGTACCCGCATTTGATCCGTCTAGCCCCGCGTCTGCCATGATGCCCGCTGCGGACGCTAACTCTTCCAACGATACGCCTAACGCTGCTGCCGGCGCCCCTGCATACTTAATGACGTATGACAATGAATCAATCCCCGCCGCCGAGTTGTTAGCAGATTGCGCTAGTACATCAGCAACTCGTCCAGCTTCGCCTGCCTCAATGCCCCATACGTTAAGTGCCGATGACACGGTGTCAGCCGTAAGTGCTAACGCTTCTCCGCTCGCTTCCGATGCCGCGATTACGCCTGGCATAGCTGCGATAATTTGCGTTGCGTTATAACCTTTTGACGCCATATCCGTCATTGCTTCCGCGACTTCGCCCGCACTTTTACTCGTACTTGCGCCTAACTCAATGGCTGCGGCTTTCATGGCGTTAAATTCCTCGGACGTTGCGCCGGCGATTGCGCCCGCCTTCCGCATGGTCGTGTCAAATTGTGCCGCAACCTTGACTGTACCGCCGAGTCCTGCTGCGATACCTGCACCAACCGCAGTAAAGCCCGCACCAACCTGCTTAAACGCATCAAATGTCTGTTGATTCTTATTCGCAAATTCCGACATTTTGGACGTAGCTTCCTTCATTCCTCTCGCCAGCCCGCTAATGTCTGCGCCTACTTTTACAAGAATGTCGTTATTCATCACGCACCGCCCCAAGCTCGCGTATAACGCATAAATTTACGCCCGGCGGACTGTGAGTACATTTCGGCTTTCGCGCCATTATCCCGTCTAATCTCTCGCATCGATTTGATAATGTCGCAAAATGCTTCACGCAATAAATTGAAATGGCGACGATTGTACGCCGACAACTTTAAGCCCTCTAGTTTCTCCAATCCTTCCATAAAGCGCGCTTCTGCTTCTTTCGCGGCTTGTTTTACGTCATCATCGCGCTTAGTTGTGAGTATTTGTAAGCCCGTTTGCGTGTAATATTCTTCAATGATCGTTAAAATGTCTGCGTGTGTGTTCATGTTTTTCCTCCTTTTGAGCTTTATGAGTAAATAAAAAAAGCACCCCGTTAAGAGTGCCTTCTTTACTGCCCGCGCATTTGTTCAATTCTTGCTTTCATGTCGGCGATATGATCGTCGCCTGACTGTTGCGGTTTATTGTCAATTTCTAGCTTGTCCGTAAGCATGCCGTGCGCTTGGAACAGTACGCGAGCTAGTGCCGCATTGCCGTCGCGGACAATATGCTCTTTAAATGACGCCATAATGTCCGGCAAATCGTCGATTGTGTTCGCCACAATTTCGCGTTTAAGTACCGCGTTAAATGCATCATCTTTGCGCCAGTCGTATAATGCTTGTCGCGATACACCGACCCTTTCTGCCACTTGATCGTATGTTAGGCCGGCGCGTTTAGGCTGTGCAAGTAACGCAATAGCCGCCAGTTGTCTATCGTTTAATCGTTTTGTCACCGTTAATTACCTCCCACTACTTTTTTTACAATGTCGCTAATGCGCTGTTTCTCTAGCACCGACTTAGGTAACTGTTCCGCTACCTTAACCGCTAATAAGTCGGAATTTCGCACGTCCTGTACGGCGTTTACTACCGCAGTCTTTTCGCGCGTACTTCCTTCAATGCCCGACAATAAACCGGCTACCTTACCTTGTAATGCCGTCTTTTGCTCGTCACTTAATAAGCGGATTTTCTGCGCCACGTCGAATAATACTTCGCCTTTGTCGTGTGCTGTTGCCAGTTGTAGGCTCGCGCGGTCAATAAACTGCTCCGCGACTAGCCGGTCGCCTTGCGTTACTTTGACGACGGCGCGCGCTGCTTTTAGCTTTGCTTCATCCAGTTGCTTGGCGCGATATGCTGTCCAGTCCGCTTGTAATTGCGCCGACTTTTCCCGATATTCACGCTCAACCTTGTCGAGTTCGTAGGCTTGTACGTCCGGCAATTTAAGTAGCGGATTGTCAGTATTTTTGATTGCCGCAATGTCCGCCTTGTATTGATCGTGTAAGTCGCTTGCCTCTCTTTCCAGCCGGTCAAATTCCGGCAAATCGAGCTTTACTGCCTTTCCGTCCGCAATTAGCGACTCTGCTTTTTGGTCGTCAACGGTAATTACGGCATGTTTTGCAATGTCGCCGTCAGTTTGATAAGTAAAGATTCTCGTCATTTTATCTGCTCCTTTTTATTTGAACGGTGTCCATGTATTTTTGTCGATTGGCGCGTCTACGTAGTTTGCTTTACGTGTTACGTCCGCCGCAATAGTCCACGCTGCCCGCTCGATTTCGTCCTCGTCCTCTGCCGCAATAAACTTTGTATAATCAGCTGCGCGGTCAATGTCGATGCCTGCCTCCGCCAGTTTGACAGTCTTTAATTTTGCTAAATATTCATCTTTTGTCATATCCGTACACCTCCGTTAAAATAATGGCCGTCCAATTTTGTCTTTAATGCGCTCAAATGCCCGCTTGCCTGCCTGCGCCCTGCGTTCGGGCGTGCTAGATGTCGTTGTCTGACGCGCTGTATTGCCTAACGGCGGATCAACGTACGTAACTTGCGGCGGTATTGACTCCGCCAGTTGCGTAATGGATGCGCTGATTTCGTCAGCGGTTGCGCCTTCGATGTGCGACAAGTAACGTTCGATTTGATCGTCGTTATAATTTCGCGCCGCCATTGCCTGCCGCTTTGCCTGCGTCACCTTGTCCGTCCTCATTTCCTCTAACCTTGCGTCTAATTCCGCAATCTTTTCTGTGTAGTCCATTTTCACGCCTCCATTTCGTTTTTACTTTTCTTCGTGCGTTGCGGCCTATCGCTCATCATGCGGATGCCGTTTTTGTTTAGCTGGTTCATACGCTTTCTGCGTGGAGTTACCTTTTTGCCTACTCTCATTACCTGTTCGACTCCCTTCATTATTCCGTACACATAGTCGTAAAAAGTACGTGCATATGACTGATTTACGTTATAAAACACGTCAAAATAGCCGTTCTAATCTCTTTCGGGTATAAATGTTCACCCGGAAGTTAAAACGGTTTAAATCGCCTATTAGCTTTGTAAATCGGTCACACCAAACATACGCATTGCCTGCCGTCTTTGCTCGATGGGTATGCGATACTGCACGCCCACAAGTCGCCCGCGATCATTTGCGTCGCGATACTCGGCAATAATCGTCCAATCGTTTTTTTCTTTATAGCGTTTAATACGGCGCATTAGCTCCTTATCCTCGGTATAAGCCGCGAGGAAGCCGGTTCCAAAGCGCCAAACATCGTTACTTATCGGTTTTCACCGCCTACTACTGGGATGTATCGCATTAACCCGTATTTAGCGATACTTTCCGAGCTCATGCTAGGCAAGTGATACGTCGTGACGTCGCCCGGTTCGACTGCGTTTAGGTACGTCTCTTCTTCCGATGAAAAAAGTTGCATAGTAATCCCACCCTCTCGCCTCGCAATATTCCCGTTTCTGTTCTTCAAGTTCTTCGACAACCTCGTCAAAGGTGCGTTCAGAAAAATACGCGATATGTCGGACTACGTTCGAAAGATTTCCGACAGGGAAGTCAAAAAAGTTTTGTTCGTAATACACAAGTAGCGGCTTATCTCTCTTTGCGCTATTACAAGACTTGCAAATTAGCGTTAAATTACTGATATGATGGCGTGAGTTTTCCATGTCGAGTGGCGTTATATGCTCGATCGTCGGCGTGCTTTCGTATTTAGACCCGCAATAAGTACACGCGCGCCCCATAATATCGAATAGTGCCGTGAACTCTTGCTCGTCCGTTTCAATAGGCACCGGATATTTAGTTTGACGTTCATACAATCTACGAAATGCTTTGAGCGACTTGTTGTTTGATTCAAACTTACACACACGACAGCGGTTAGTTCGGCCACCTTTTGCTCTCGCGTCAACCTCGAATAAATCAAGCGGCTTTTCCTCTTGGCAATTACGGCATATACGTAATTCTTTATTTGTTTTTATCATCTTCGTCCCGTCCCCTTTTTCGGATTTATTTTACGTGTAATGTATTGCAGTTCGCTTGCAAAACTTCTTTTAAACGCACGGCAAGCGTTCCGCATTGCTTATCAAGAGTATTAAGTTCGCGGTGAAAGTTTCGGCTATTCGTTTGTACGTATATTTCACTTTCCTTTATTGTGGATATTTCATCACGCAAGACTAAATATATCGGAAAGATACTGTTCCCTCCCGAAAAATAGCGGTGTATTTCGGTTGTTTCGCCCGCGACAGTGATCGATCCCGTAACCTCGTAAGCGTCGTCACTGTCGATTCTTTCGATATTAATTTCGATTTCTACTCTTCCCATTCATCCCGTCCCCCTTCATCTTTTTTATCCTGCGATTTCCTTAACACGAATCATTAAGGCACCTAATTTATCGCGTGCTATGCGCGCCTTGTCGTAGGTTGCCTCCGTTGGCTCATGTGCGTGCACTAGCCCTATTTCCGTCATTTCGATTGCTGCTGCGACTAACGGCGAAGGTTCTAATTGTTTTAGTTCGTGTAAATCCTCTTGCAAAAACGGAATAGCGCACTTACGGCCGCCGTAACAATCCAGCGTGATTGTGGCCGCTAATAATGTGTGTTCTGTGACTTTACGAGCTACTGATCGCCTTATTTCGTTCGTCATGTGTATATATCTCCTTTAGATTCGTATTGTTCTTGACCTTCGACGTTTGACGTGTTATGCTTTAATTGGGAAAACACACGTTCAATTTCTTTTAAACGTTCAAAAAAAGAAGCAAATTCTCCTTGAACATCGACAATTTGAGCAAGCCTAGTGCGCGTGTTGTATGAAATTTCTCTGCGTCCTGCTTCAATGTGTGCAACTGTGGACTGCGATAGGCCAAGCGCGTCCGCAAACTCCTTTTGCGTCATTCTTTTCTGCAAACGCATGTCTTTAAATATGTTTTTTTCCACTCCTAACCCTCCTTTTTATGCGTTAATGGTTAAAAATCATGCGGGCTTTAATAGCCCTACTACTGTAAAATGGCGTTTCCGTCCGCTAACTACGCCGATTTATCAGAATTGTTTCGATTTCTTTCACTTCTCCGACGATCTGCGCTTAATTCGCACGTAGATAGCTTAGACTGCTCCCCTTTTTCCGTCCTACCATGCTGTAAATCGCATACATACCGCCGAAAGTCGTGAGCATAAAAGGCACCTTGACACTCTAGGCATTCTCGTACTCGCGTGATGTCTAGCCGCCTAATTCGGCGTAATGTATCGGCGTATTGATAGCCCTTTGACTCGTATTTCCGTGCGTATTTGCGGGCATTCATCTTAACTTTTTCGAGTTGTCGCCGGAAAGCGTCGACTGTCGGCGTAATTTCCGCGAATAGTTCATCCTCCACCGATTCGACTAACGGCAATTCGCGTTCGGACACTGAATATGGCTGCTTGGTGGGCGTAATTGATTCCGCAGAGTCTGCCGCGCCTGTATCGTGCTCGGACTCAAAGAAGATTGAACGCTCTTTTTCCTTACGGCCAAATTCCCTTCGCAGTTCCGTATCGGGATTTAGTATGGGATAGTCGGCAAACTTCTCTTCTTCCTGCTTGGCGCGCAAAATGAAATCAGCGAGCACTTCCGCGACGGTGATCGTTGGCTGTATTACTTTCCGCCTTGTCGCTGGATGCCGTATGAACGGCTTGTCCACTTTTATAAGCGATGGATCGAGCCACTTCTCCGCAAAGTCTGCGGCGAGTTGATTCCGTTTCTCTTGCGGCATATGTTGCGTATAATATTCGTACCACAATTTATAAAGTGCGCGCTGTACTGCGATTTCTGCTTCTGTCAACATTCGGCTGCTCCCCTTTCGGAATTGGCTGCTGCTTGGTGGTACGGAACTAATTTCATGTACCGAATCTATCTCTTTATTCTCTTTAAAGTTCTTTGGCGCAATAATATCTATGTGTATATGCGCTACGTTGCGTAAGGGAATTTATTCCCGCACGCTATGTTTCTAAATCTCGTTAAATAAGTCTAGTTAAGTAAGTCTAGTTAACATGAAGTAGCTTCGTGTACCATATACCACTAATTGCATGTACGGTACTTGCATTAACTTCATGTACTGCGTTTTTTATCTCTATATTCCGCCCACCTTTCGTGGCTCGCTTCCTTCCGTTCCTCCGAACTCTTTAGAGCATCCTGATAATTGCGCCACGCTTTCGGATATTTTGCGTAAAATGCATCAACGTCCAAAGGTTCGAGTGGCACGTATTGCCCTTTTTGGGGTATTGCGAGCAGTCCCGCCTCAACTAAATCTCGTAAATGTCCTCCTATTGATCGCGAAGAAATGCCGGATTTCACAGATAATGTTTCATGTGATGGCCACGCGGCACCCTCTTTGACGTTGTAATGGTCGATTAAGATTGTATATAGGTGCAGACGACTTGCGCTCATACGATCATGGTGGATATAATGCAGTGCGTTTGCCGGAAACGGGATAAATTTACGATCATTTTCGCCCGGCTTCGTCTTATTTACTGGCGTTAGCTGCGTTTGTTGCCGTTGGTTGCGTTCAGTCATTTGTCATTACCTCCCATAATTTCGTCTAATGCCGTATTTAGTGCTGGTGTATTGCGGAAAACAAATACTAGATAGCCTGGTGTCTTGCGCGCCTGCTCTACGTCGAGCGGAAGAAAACCACGACGCATTAACGCACGGGCAACGCGTAAAGAACGGATGCACTTTTGCGTGGTCATTTGAACGACTCCTTTCGTTGGTTTATTGTTTGCCACTGTATATCAACGCAGTCGCCTGCGGAATTACCTCTTACTAGCTATACCGTTTGAAATCGCCAAGTGCGGAGTTATTCGCAAAATTCTTTTTGTGCTTATACTACGGAAGGGGACGCGCATGCTCACTTTTGGGACATTTTCAAGCAAGTTTTTTACTCCCTTACTAGTTATATCGAAATTAAACGCCAAGTGCGGAGTTATACGCGAAATTCTTTTTACGCTCTTACCGTCTTATATACAAAGCGCGAGGTGTTTCGCACACTTTCGCTAATTAATGAACTTAAAGACCTATGCCCTAAATGCAAAAAAGGACGCCCGCAAGCGCCCCTCACCCTAGACAATCGGTTATAACCGTTATGCGACGGTCAAAAAGAAATAACTCGATCTCGTTTATTGCGCCAGTCAACGCGTGTAAGTCGCGCAGCAACGCCTTGTCTTGCGTAGCCTTAAATTCTTCGCCAGCCGCGTAAAACTCCGCCTTTAAGAAGTCTAGCGCGCGTTCTAGCCGCCCCATTATACCGCCCCTTTGTCGCGGTCATAGGCAGCTAGTCGCGCCAGCCGCTCGCCTACTTCGCCGTAATGATTGCGAAAGAAGTCACGCAGCGGCAACAACTTTAACGCCGTATCTTTAATGCGCGCACGGTCTGCGAGCAATTGGCGCATTTCGTCCGCCGTAGCTTCGATGTCGCCGCGCTTGCCTAGTTCGTTCAGCCGCCGGTCTATTTGCGAGTTAAGTTCGCGGTAAAAATCAAAGTCAGCCGTAATAAGTTCGTTTAACGCGTTGAGTTGGTCGATATACTTTTCATGCGGTTTCGCCATGTTGCGCGCCCTCCTTTGCTTCGATTGCCTCCACTACTTGCGCAAGATACGCCTTAGCCTGCTCGAGTTGCGCCGGGTCTGCGGTTGACTTACTTGGTACTAGCGTCCATGCGCCGACTTTAACTGCCGTCATCTTAAACGACCGCCTTTCGTGCCAAACGTTCAGCCTCTAGTTTCGCGTCGAGTGACTTATTAAGGCGCGCCAGTAATTCGAGTAGTTCGATCGGTTCTGCCGTGTCTATTTGCGCGAACATGGCCGCAGCTTCCGGCGTATAGTGGAACTCGATTACATCTTCCTCGTTAATGCGGAGTACCGCTTCGTCCACCTCGTTGTAGATTAATAGCTCAACCCCCGGAATGATTTCGTTTACAGTTTTTAGCATAATATAAATCCCCTTTCACTTTTGAACACCTTAGTGTGCATTTGTTAATTCTAACTATAAACACCTTAGTGTGCATTGTCAACAACTTTCTAGCATATTTTTAAAATAAGTTACACACCATAGTGTTTACTGGTTTATAATAGGAGTAGATACTAAAAGGAGGAAATAATTATGATTATTATTAAATTGCGGGAAACTATGAAGAAAAAGGATTTCAACATCGGGAAACTTGCGGAGGCTACCGGCATGCACCGTAACGGAATTTCAAAAATATTAAACGAAAAGAATAGTGGAATTGAATACGAAACGATCGACAAGCTATGCAAGGCATTAAATTGTAAAGTTGGCGATATTATCGAATATGTACCGGACAAAGACGACTCTGCGGAATAATCGCGGAGTCTTTATTTTTGGCGCAAAAAAACCTTACGCTGCAAACGTAAGGCGTGTCATTCTAGTATTAACGTTTAATCTTCCACTTGCCGAGTATACTTTGATCCGCAACCACGTCGCCATTAACTGCGCTTACTATGTCGGTCAATACGTTTTCCGACGATCCTACTACGTCTTGCATCATGTTACCGATGGACGTCGCAAAACTTAACTTTTCACTCTCACTACTTTGCGCCCAGGTCAGTTCATCTACGTATATCTTAGCTTTAAAGTGCGCAGACAACGCTTCTATTTCCGCCGCAAGAATAATTTCGTTAGATTCCGCAATCCATTGAGCTGATTTTTCGTTAAATTTCTCTATGATTGCGTCCTTACGTTCCTCTTCCTTGCGTTTTTCTTCCTTAGCGCTTTGTTCTTCTGCGGCTTTCTTAGCGGACTTTTCTGCGGCAACTTTCTGTTTCTCCGCCTCTTTAGCGGCTTCTTCTGCGCGTACTTCCTCGTCCCATGCCGCCAGCTGTTCATCTGAAATAAATATCGAACTGATTGCGCCTATTATTGTTATGAATACAAAAAAGGCAATAGGATAAATCCACCAGCGCTTGTATAACGGCTTCTTTTGCTTATTCTCCTTCAACTTTACATATCCCCCATTCTCTTTGTAACTTTAATTTACGTAATTGTATAATAGTACCATAGCATAGTTTACTGAATAGTCAATCCCTATATTTGAAGCAATATTCGAAATAGGCAAGCGCTTAAAACACGTTAAGGAGAACGATCTTGCGCACGGTGAGTATTGCGAATGGCTCGAAACTGTCGGGATGGACAGGCGGAGAGCGGCGGAGTTTGTAAAGGTATTCGAGGAATACAGCGGCAAGGATGTCCGCACGTTCGGACATTTAGGATTGCGTGCACTCTACGAAATCGCAACTCTACCGCAAGAACAACGCGAGCAACCGCACACAATACCGTCCACAGGCGCGACTAAGACGGTTGACGAAATGACCGTGCGTGAGGTTAACCCCCCAAAATGAAAAATTTTGTTGCGTAATTTTTTTTGCGCCATTTAAGCTGCGTAGTCGATCGTATGACCGCGCGCGCAATACTGTCGATGTTATCGCGTCCGCCTACCGAAAAACTCTTATATATTGCTTGACTTCCGCGACCTCAAATCAGCAGAATGGCTTGCACGCTCCAGGAAATCGGCGCAAAAATTGTTACCTTACTTCTAAAAACGAAAGCGCAGCTAGTTTCGTAGATAGAGTAAAGTAACGATTGCATTATTCAGCGTCATGGATGACGTCCGAGGTTGCTCGTATGCCCTTGTTGAATCGCGATCTTTCGACCGACACATTCCCGCCGTTTTACCGTCCACGTCGATAGCAGAATGTATTTACCCGAGCCGTAACTCGCCAGTAAACCACCAGACCGTTAAGGGCCGTCCTCGCCCATTCGTCGCCCAACGCAACAAGGAACGTATTAGCAGGCGATATAGCCGAATTTATTGCGTTGGCTCGGCGTGACCGGTCAAGGTTAGATTAACGACGTATTACTAGGCGATTCCACGTCGGAAATTGCGCATACTCAAATAAACCTCGCTACTTGTAATTTTTCGCGAAATCCGTTAGAATGGCTATACGTAGTGGTATAGCGCAACTTCTTATTAAGTTGTGGGGAACGTCTAGCGATTGCCGTCGCTGGGCGTTCTTTTTTTGTTAACGTAACTTCTTTCGTATTCGATTGATCGGCGAGTGCACTGTATGCTTTGTGCGAACGTCTACATCCGTCATTTGAATATAACGGCGCACCATCGCGATATTGCTATGGCCGAGAATCCGCATAAGCGTATAAGGGTCGCCACCTTCGAGAATGTAGTTCTTGGCGAACGTATGCCGCCACGTATGGGCCGTGCTTCGTATGACCTTACCTACGCCCGTTACATCTCCGTAATACTTCAAACGCTTGTTCATCTGTGTATCGCGCACATCCTCTCCGTAGACGGATAAGAAAACGCGTCTGCCCTCTCCAAAGTGCTGCCGGTTCTCGTCTATGAGTTCGAGCAATAGCTTTAGCGTCTCGGGTGAGATTGGTATAATACGATAGCGTCGGTTCTTGTTAAACTTCGCCTCTAGCGAAATTACGCGCGCCTTTATGTCGATAACGTCAGGCGTTACGCTAAGCGCCTCATTCATGCGCATACCGGTATCTAATAGCAGTAGCTGGAACACATAATCGCGGAAACCTACGTAAGTGCGTTGATTACAAGCGGCTAGCAAGGCGTCCACCTGCTCGTCACTAAACGCCTCTATCGCGTCCTCATCGTCTCGCTGCGTCTTAATCGTCCGCATTGGCGTTATAGGTATGTAACCCTCGCCTAGCCAATAGTTGAACGCGACCTTGAGCGCCCTTATCCGCATATTTACCGTAGCAGTAGCTAGTCCCTTTCCGTACGTACCGGCTTTAGCGGTCATATTGAAGTGCCCCTTATAGCGCGGCGCTTCGTTCGTGATGTAGTCGATGTATTCGCGGATCATCTCGCCCGTAATATCGCTGATGTACTCAACGTTATAACCGACCTCGTATAACCATGTCGTAAAGTAGCGCCATGTATTCGAGTAGTCCTCTATTGTGCGCGGACGCAGGTTCTCGCCTCTTTTAGCGGCAAGAAACAACCGCCATGCGTCGTCTATACCTACCTTCGTAAAAGCCGGCGTCTCTACGCGTGGACGTGAATAAGCAACCCTTCGCCTTTTAAACGTTCGTTCTTCCGACATAACAAAAAACGCCCCCTAACCGCGTATGAATACGGTCAGAGAGCGTAATTACAGTTCTGTTATGCGATTAAGCGAGTGGTTGACTACAAAACCCTGCGAAGTTGAATACGTCATCCTAGCGATAGACATACCGCAGAGTTTACGGTCAACAATTCTTCGGCGTACCCTTAGCGGTAGCTGTTCTGAATGAAGTTCCGCAACCACATGATGCGATGGCATTCGGGTTTTCGATCGTAAAACCGCCACCCATAAGAGATTCTTTATAATCGACTTTTGTACCATCGAGAATGGCTGCATCCTCTTTTGACACGACAATTTGAATCCCATGTTGTTCTAAAAGGAAATCATCCTCTGTTTGTTCTTGTTCGAAGCCTAATCCGTATGTTAACCCACTGCATCCTCCACCATTCACAGCAACACGTAGAAACGATCCTTCTTCTTCGTTGTGTACCATCATCTGTTTTACGTGATAAGCAGCAGCTTCTGTAACTTCAACGTATTGTTTCATATCCATTCACCTTCCCGCTTTTCTTTATCATAACAATGATTCTGTAAGTTTCGCAATCAAAATTACTCCATCTAGACGGAAATGATGTATAATGAATTTATAGTGCGAAAGGATGATGACGCATGGAAATAAGTCCTGTATATATAAAGAAAATGGAATGCTTAAATTGCAAGGATAAATTTACTACAACAAAGATTCGGTCTCGGTTCGTCCGAGTTGTCGAACACGAACAAGATTTTAAACCCATTTATGCGGATCCTTCAAATAACCCATTATTTTATCATGTTGCCGTTTGTCCACATTGTGGATTTTCTTTTACCGAAGATTTTTCGACGTACTTTGCTCCTGGTGTGAAAAATGAGATTACGAAGACCATTACTTCGTTATGGAGCGGTAGGTCTTTCGGCGAAGAACGGACGATTGACGAAGCAATTGAAACCTACAAACTTGCCTATTTGAGTGCAAGCATTAAAAAAGAAAAGGCGTTGACGATGGCGGGGATTATCCTTCGAATCGCGTGGCTCTATAAGGAGCGGCAAGATGTGACAATGGAAAAACGTTTTCGTTCCATTGCACGTGATTTGTATACGGAAGCTTATACTGAAGGGGATTACGTCGGGACACAAATGTCTGAAACAAGAGTTTTGTATTTAATGGCCGAGCTTTCCCATGCAATTGGGGATCGGGACGCGGCCACTCGGAATTTTTCCCGTGTCATTGAAAATCAACGGACATCAATTGAACCGAAAATCGTGGAGATGGCAAAAGAGAGATGGCATGAAATTCGTGAGGTCAAAAAACAAAGTGGCTAAACGGAGCGTCAAACTGCTTTTTAAATGATAAAACCGCATGGACCCGAGATTGGTCTACATGCGGTTTTTAATTTGAATTAAAATACTTGTTCTACTTCCACTACGCCAGGTACTTCTTCAAGTAATGCGCGTTCAATACCAGCTTTTAATGTGATCGTCGAGCTTGGGCACGTGCCGCAAGCACCTAAAAGGCGAAGCTTAACAATACCGTCCTCAATATCGACCAGTTCACAGTCTCCGCCATCACGTAGTAGGAATGGGCGTAATTTATTTAATACTTCTTGTACAGGTTCCATCATTGCAGTATCAGTCATTGTGTTATTTCTCTCCTTTCCTTA
>NZ_JANKJL010000018.1:0-36534 GCF_041414805.1 Sporosarcina sp. OR05
TACTTATTATAGAATAAGTGCTATCCGAAAACAAATGAATTATATCATGAATACGATTATATCAACGTTACATTAATTGATTTGTTTTTCTGCTATCCGATAATACTCGTATCTACTTGAAAATTTGGGGGAAGTATTGGGGGAATTGGTGAAGCTATTTTTGGGACAGACGCAAATTAGTTAGGATTACTCAATATCACTAGAAAGCACCCTATCCAATAAAGGACGGGGTGCTTTATCTCTCTTCTGATTTTAATGTTAGGGAACATTTACGTGAAGAGTATGTTCATCCTATCATCATCTGATTATTATTGCAAATCAATAATTATTGCACGCGTTTTCCACCATTTAATGCAGCACCAGCAATGGCTGTCATTAAAAAGATTGCCTGGTCAATTGGCATGTCTCCTGCTAGTACGTTTTTCTCGTGTTCTTCAGATGAAAAAACACCTTTTCCTCTTGCCAACTTGTAAACTTTCGCCATTTCAGATTTCTGCCATTGTGGTAGATTTAACGTTTCTGGTCCTTTATCGTTTGCCACTTGTACTCCACCCTTTTCCGGAATGTATTTTTGTTTAAAAACATGTTCGATGTAATATTTAGCGACTGCTTCTGCGTAACGTTTCCAGTCGTTAAGAACCTTATCCGTGTCGTTTGAGTTGTCGGCGAACCCGTACTCGACAATCACCGTTGAGACGCTTCCAGTCATCCGATGCATATAGTACCAATCACCATTGGTGCCTCGCCTGTTGAACACCCTGCGCTTCTTTGCGCCTTGAGCAACGAGGGCATTAAGAACACCAGTGGCGATAGTAGATGATGCATGGATGGAGTAAATAGTTTCAGCGCCTTCTCCACCACCTGCGTTAAGGTGATTACTAATACAATACTTAGCGCCGGATGTCTTAACTCGGTTTGTACGCGGTATGGAATCCAAATACTCGTCATTAGTCCGTGTCATAACTACCTTGATGCCGTTGCGTTCAAAATGACGCTTTTGCTCAAGTGAGATTTTGAGGACCATGTCCTTTTCCTTAAAGTGTTTGTTAGATCCACCACCGGGATCTATTCCGCCGTGACCAGGATCAATACAAATGACTTTTGACAATTATCTCAGTCCTCTCTTCTTCGGCTTCTGATACCTTAATGCCTGCTCACTATCCGATAGTCCCTCTACAACCGGGTCATTTAATGCGTTAAATACACTCACGAAAATCAAACCAAGCACATATGGATTACTCAACGCATCCCAAATTAAATTAAAAACAGAACCCCATGTAGTAAGGTCCTGTGCAGTCAGTCCGTAGTATGCAAGTAAAGGTGCTCCAATGGCCAAGATAATTTGTACAATGAAATACGGGTTTTTAAGACGTACTTTCCAATTAATTTTCATTTTTCTTTTCCTCCTCTTTTTGTTTTAAAAGCTGATGTTGTAGAGCTTCGTTTTCCTTCAGTAATTCTTTTTTATCAATGCGATCCAGCATAGGATGTCTGGCCAATCTGAGTTCTTTTCCTGCCGGATCACGATGCATCTTTGCAAGAGCGTTAAAAAGGACTGCTGGGATAGGCAGTCCGATTTGTGCACAGTTTTCTAAGATTGAAAGTCCTTCATTAACTATAAAAAAGCTTGTCACTCCAAGGAGCATTAACCCTTTTGGGTCTTGCCCTGCAGCCATAACCATATACTCGATTGCTGCAGCCATCCCAATCATGATGAATACTCCGATTTTCTTCACGATACCTGAAAATCCTATCGTGCTGTCCCATGACTTAGTAACCCACGACCTCATTAAACCTGTAATAACGTCAAGCAGCATAAAAAACACAAGTACTACAATTGCTTCATTGACAACATCTATTAAGTAGATGATAAAGCTTATTACAAGTGCTCCCAATCCCTTAATACCTGTCGTTTCCATCCGTGTCACCGGTACTCTCTCCCTTCTGCATTCAAGTACCCCCCTTCCCCAATAATCTTTGCTGTTTATTTTTGCATCACAAGGCTATAATCGTCACGATTAATAATCGTGTCACCGATCAGAATGAACGCATATCTATCGTTCACCTGTTTGGTGACTTGACTAGCGTCATATGCTTCTGCATGCGCTACAAAAGGTTCTTGTTCGCGAACAGAGTACACTAATACCTCTTCACCGACTGGGGTTTCATTAGGACCGTAAACCGGATAAATTCGTTGGATGTTTCTCTTCAACATTGACACCTTACCGATTGCCACTGATTCGATTTGGTGATTATTCAACGTCGCGAGGTATTGATTTAATTCAAAATCATTCGTTAGCGTAATATTTACACCTTGATACGTTTTTACATGATATTGCAATCTGACCACTCCTTATTGTATTGAGTTTAATGCCGTAACCAATCCGTTGAGTTCACTGGCTTTGATTATTTGATTCGGTACAACAGCTGCAGGTACGCTTGCTACCATATCGCTAATTGCGTTTCTTGCGGCGTTGTAACTGGTAGCTGATGGCGCAACATAGCCCGAAATAGCACCAGGCAATACAGTCCTATTAAAATCTCTTAATGCTAATCCTTTGTAAGCACGAAACTCATTAATTCTATCTAACAAACCACTCCACTCGTCAGATGTAAGATTGTACATGCCACCTAGCGTTTTAGATGATGTCCATGCGAAATTACTTGGTCGAGGCTTTGTATAGGCGACGCTTTGAGAAGCGCCAAATGAAGTTCCGTTATTGTTGTATACATAAACCCAAATAGTGTAGACTGCACCGACAACAAGAGCAGCGCCTGCCCCGTCGAACATACTACTCCACGATCTTGAATTGCTTCCTAGATAACCTTTAAAATGCTGTGTTGAATTATTCGGCCCAGACAAATATATTGCCATGCTGTTCGTTGCTCTCATGTACGCCGGATTGCCAATTGCCCATGATGCATCTAATGAATTGTTGGCACTGAACGATAGACCATAGACATACGGGTCAGGATCTGGTGGTGGAGAAACTGTGAAGCTTCTCGAAACCCAACTTGATGGCGAGCTACCTATACGTGCACGAACATAAATGGTATATGTTCCAGGAGTGGACGGAGCTGTGAATGACACAGTGATTGTAGTTCCTGTTGGACAATATTCTTCACGATCATGAGAAGCTCCACCGTTATCTACCCAGCTACGATCAAATTGAATATGTGACGTGTCAACGCCTGCTGTTACATTGATATTGACAGATGAGCTTGTCACGTCGATCCAGTTTATTGCCGGTGTTGCTGGCATCTAATCACCTCTTATCCATATCTCGCGTATAGACCATTCACACTCGCTCCACCAAAGTTCACTTCATTCATGAAAGCAACCGGACTATTCATTCCGATGTATCCTCCACCTGCCCATAAATCTAATACGTTGGGGTTGTCTGCAGATATCCTCGCTCCACCTAATTGTCCTCCGAACCTTATTTCCCGCGTTGCATCACCGTAACGACCACCGATGTATAGTGAATTTGCTACTTCAGTAATACCGCTCATTTGTATTTTTTCTGCACTCAATGTAATAGTCGTTGCTGTTTGGTTTATTAAAGAGGCAATGGTGTTTCCGTTGTAGTCCGTATAACTGACTTTGGACATGATCTGATCAGCCTGGATACTAATTTGTGACTCTGCATTTCCCATACGTCCGTCAAGCTGTTGCACAGACAATTTGATTTCGTCTGCTTCCACGCTTATCGTCGCTAGTGATTCGTCAATACGTTCGACTTCCAACGTTATCCTCTCATTTGTTTGTTCGAAACGAGAACGTGTTTCCTTCTTATTTTCATCGATTTCCACTTTCTGCGAAGTAAGGATATCCGATAAATTACGAGGGACTATATTGCCAATTGTGACAGAAGCAGTTACAAGTTTATCGTTTCGTAATACAGTTTTTTTGCTCATGACTCGTGTTTGGAATTCAATGCCTAAAGGTTCGTAGATTAGCCATACACGTTCACCAAGTTCTTTGTCTGTTAACTCAATCGAGTCCAACTCAATCGTAGTATCTGGATAATCTTTAAGCTCTTGTTTTAAACGCGCTGTGAGCGAGTTAGCAATTGTAAAACGCTCATCTCTAAACGGCTCAGCTTTATGGATTCCATACTTTGTTGCGTTTGGAGAGGTATACGTGATAGTCAAACCATCGCCACCGTATCCCGTTATTTGTGTTCGCATGTTAGTTGTATCAACTGATCTTGAAAGAGCTTTTACGTTGTGTCCGTATCTGTATTGGGCATCGTTATCAGGTCCAATTTTATCGGCAAAGAGAATGTGTTGATTTGGCATAATCTTAAACTCACAATCAAACGCTGCACACAATACTTGCACTAATTTAATGACGTTATCGTCACCAAAGTTCGGAATGAACACACTACCACTAACATCTGCATTTTCAAATGTCCAACCTGTACCGGCGAAAGCAAATGTAGCAAACTCGTTAAACGTCCTCGTCCCTCCATATATGGCATCTTGTCGATGGCCGTTTAAATCGAAGTAAGTCGAGATGCCTGTAATTTCTTTTCGATTCAACCGTTCTTTCATTTGCTTAACTCGAAAGTCGTAACCATCTACATTGACGATGGATTCTTCTTCAATTAATTCGTGCGCTGGATTGTTTGCAACAGAAAAAGAAGTGAGAGATACCATAAAGGCACTGTTCACTTCTTCAGTCATTTCAAAGCGCTGTATCTGATTGAGTGGTTCGGTTTGTCCAGCGAGATTCGTAACGCTTAACACATAACATCACCTCCTTAAAATGAAAAGAACGCCCGATATGGACGTTCATTGCATATGAAATCTTTTATGCGCTTGTTGTTTCCGTTCTTCAGATACCATGCTGTATGTGAGCGTTGTAGCAGGATCGCTGTGACCTAGCAGTTGTTGCAAATCTGCAAGGTCTATTCCTGCATCCGTAGACAACTGGGCGAACGTGTGGCGCATCACGTGCGGTGTAATCTTTTTGCTTATGTTCACTCTGCTTTCAATTATACGAATCTCTCGCTGTATTGAAGCGTTGGACATTTGTCTGATAGGTTTGCGGACAGTAACGAATAAATATTCACAATCGTCAAGACGCCCCATTAGATACTTGCGTAGGTGATACATTGCTTTATACGACAAGTAAACATGACGCTCTTTATCACCTTTACCGACTACCCGAGCGCTCATATTTTGCATGTTAATGTCACTCTTTTTGAGATTCGCAACTTCTGACAGTCGACATCCTGTCGAATACATGACTTCAATTAACGCACGTTCACGATCCGTTTCGCAGGCTTCTCTTACAATCTCCAATTCTTCCACCGACAAGCTTTTCGGTAGACGTTTAGCCTTTTTCGGCAACTTTACCTTTGCTGTTGGATCTCTTAACAATACTTCCTCACGGACCAACCAACCGAAGAAGCTTTTCAACACTGATAATTTTTTACCCACTGTACTCGTCATAATGCCATCTAACGACGCCAGGTAGTTTCGTATGTCAATAGTCGTCACTTGCGCCACAGCTTTCTTGCAATGTGCAGCAAACAATCTCAATTCAATTTGATAGTCTGCAATAGTCGACTCGCTCAATCCTTCAATTTTCATTGCAGAAATGAACATATTTATTTTTTCGGGAATATCTTCGCTAAGTTCCTCATGCGATTTTCGGTGAGTATCATAATTAGCAAGTACTTCCTCCATCCGCAATGTTAATTTCGTAATGTCTACATCAGGGCAGATGGTTCCAACCAGTGACTGGACTTCGTTGAGCAATCTTATTTTGTCTTGAGCCATTACTTATCCCCTCCATTTCGATACGTTAAACGTATCATATCATAATACACTTTACGTATCAATAGTTAAGTGATACATTTAGCGTATTAGTGAGAGGAGTGAGTCTATTGATCGTTAGAATAACATTAAAAGAAATTCTAGATGAACTAAAAATTTCTCAACATGAACTGTCACGTAAGACTGGAATAAGGCAACCCTCAATAAATGAAATGTGCAGAAATCAAACCCAAAGACTACCATTAGATAACCTAGCTGCAATTTGTAAAGTGTTGAATTGTGAAATAAGCGACATTTTGAAATTAGAAAGAGAGCCGACGGATTGATCCGTTAGCTCTCTTTTTTCTCTTTTTTATCCGTTTGCTTACTCAACAGTAGTGTCCTACTTTTAATTTAATGAATTCAGATAAGAGGTAATCTGATCTCCAATTTGATTGTAACCATCAATATTAGGGTGAACGCTATTCTCAAAATTATTGATTGTATCAATTCCTAAATGTATAGGAATTAAATCAACATTTTCAGATTCCTCATAGTGTTCAATTAAACTTTGAATCCAGATAAAATTATTTTGTTTCACACGAGCTTGTTTAATTTTATCTTCATATTCTTGTGCAAACATATTCTGATCATCACTCGGAGGTATGGTTAAGTTAATACCTATTCGAATATTTTCATCATACTCTTTTATACTCGAAATTATCTTGTCGAAGTTTTCTAAGATGTGAGCACTATCATTCTTTAATTCAACGTCAGAATTGTAGGCAAAAACATCATTAATACCTAAATTAATTATCACAAAATCCAAATCGCTAAACCCTTGATTATTCATGTAATACCCAAAGTCGAAGTCTTCCGTTGAAGGGTTGTAGAAAGGATTTTGCTTATTAGAATAGATAGCATTTGTTCGATACTTCTCTGCTGTCCAACCTCCTCGACCTTCGTATTTATTATGTTCTGTCCCCATCGTTCCAACTAAGTTAATATTCGAACCTAAATTTTCAATGATTCTATCAGTTACATAGCCATGACCATTTGTAATTATTGTGCTATCGCCCATTACCAATCCTTTTATCGGTGTAGTACGAGTAGGATTTGTTAGGATTTTTGTTTTAGCAGATGTAATAATCTCCTTTCCACTATACAATTCAACCCCTAGATTAGCTATTCCTGACTTATTATTATGGAGTACAAAATAATCCTGATAACTACTCACATCATTATTAAGATCATCAATTTTAACTTCGTAGTCATTTTCGTTTCCTAGTAAATTACGGGAATAAATAACCATATCTTCCCCTTCTGTTGAATAGATTGTCTTTGGTATGGCAATTAGATTGTTTGCAACAGTATTTGATGTGACTTTTTCTTTCGAATATACAGGAGACGCATACTTATCTTCTTCACGAAAAAATACGTTGTAGAGTATTGCAATGATACTCAGCAACAACAAGGCACTTAGCATAGTAAGGATGATATATTTTTCAGCTTTCTTTACATTCACAAAATAACCCCCAGTTCAATTACTTGTATTATATCGTCAATTGAACAGGATTTCAAAAAACTTCGGAAAATCTTAAATTATTTTGCGATATCTTTAAGAAAATTCATAGCAACGTTCCCCCAAAGGTTTGAGCCGTTAATATTCGGGTGAGTACCGTCATCTGTAAGATACTGAGCAATACCAGTTTTAATAAATTCATGATAGGCATCCACTAAACCATAGCCTTTACTTAACGCAATCTCGTAGATTTGCTCATTCCTGATTACATGATTCTCTGGATATGGATTCGGAGCAAATTGTGGATTTTGTGTGACTGCGACAATTAGAGTATTAGGGTGTTTTGTTACTAATTTATCAATATAAGATTGGTATTCTGCTTTATATTCCGTTTTCAGACCTTCATTATGACCGTAGCTTATGAATGATAGGTTAGGTTTAATTGGTGTCTGTCGGGCGAATCGAGCATCATCGTCACTGTATGCAAGAGTTGCCCCTGGCTTAGATGCGTTGAGAACCATGAGGTTTGGTGAGCCCCCTTTTTGGAGCGCGCCATTTAAAGTCCAAAGATTGCCTTCTGCATCATTGAAATTTGTTTTAGATAGTGAAACATTCCCCATATCCGGGCTTAAAATAAGTTTACCTGCGTGTCCATTTTTCACTTGAACATTATAAATCTTACCCTTAAAATGATCAGCCATTCCGTTACCACGAGCGCCTATTTCAATAGGTGCTGTAGTTGGAAATATTAACGATGTTCCAGTAATGACAACTTCGCCCCCAAGAAGCGTCCATGAAAAACCATCAACACTTGTAGAAAATTTCACACTCATATTTCCAGAACCATTATCAACATCTACTCTACAAAGAATCCATATTGCCTCTCCATCCGCAATGGATATTGGCACTGTAGACACCGCTGTAGTATTTACAGTGCCATCTGAACTCCACCAAAAATAAGGTCTTCCGGCATTATCCAACCCTAAATACCATCCTCGATTACCAGCGCCGCCAAACTTTGATACTATGCACTGGGAAGCGCCTGCTCTCACCCAATCATCTGCCGATATCTTTGCAATAATATCCATATCTCCAGTAATTATTTGCTTTTCATTATGAGGAGTCGACAAGTAATTGCCGGTTACTCCAGTCAAAACTACATACGCATCACCTTTACTCCCCTCTCTTACTGTAGTAGGGGCACTATAGCTTTGAGTTACATCATCCCACAACCTATAAACAAAACTATGACTAGGATATTTCAAAGATAGCCAGTCCATAGCTAGGTAATACCATTCATCTATTCCATTTCCAGTGCTATCACCTTGTAATAGAGTGACAACAGGTTCAAGTCCTGTAGAAAATATATTCCCAATGGTTTGTAATTTTTGTTGAACTGTTTTTTCTCTGGTGAGGAGATTAACTTCATGCTGATTATCCGCCAACTGTTGAGTAACTTCATCGATTGCTGTTGGGTTATATTGATCAGTTTTAACCCATCCAGTGCCATTTTCATAACGGTATGTAGCACTGTCGCCAGTCACTCTCACAGTATCGCCATGTTGTGGATTGGGGTAAGTTGTGTCTCTATTTGCTACTGTGTCAACAGCATCTAAAAACCGCGTTTTGTTTTCAGCAGCTACTTGTTTTGTCTCATTTGTAGCATTGATTGCTTCTGTGGTTGCCGATTCTGCTGCTTGGATAACTTCAGGACCATCTACTAATACTTTTTCGATTAAAGTCTTTTCACCATCGGTCACATTTAATCCCGACGATGGATCCTTTTCTACTTTCATCGGGAACGTAAATGATGAGACACGTTTATCCGTTCCGTAAAGCTGTACCGTCGCATCTGACCTTCCGATAATCGCTACGGATGCACGGGGCAACTTGAATGTGATTTGATTTGCTCCTGTCTTTTCGCCATCACTCGTTACCGTCACCCGATCTGGACGGGCAACACTCAACGTAGGTGTAGTTACGCCTGTCAAATCTAAAGGCACGTCGTTATCTGTTATATTAATTACTAACGTAACATCATCGTGCTGCTTAACCACAGGTTCAGTCACATATGTTGGTTGCTTGATATCAATGTCCAATTCAAATGTATTAGGATTCACATGCACTGCTCCCTTCACAAAAAATAAAAGCGTGTGGAAATGGACAATTCAAATGGTCCACTTACACCGCTTATTTCAAACTCGTTATTGCCGACTGCAAATGATATGAGTCGTTTATTGGTTTCGGAAAATATTGATTGGCCATTTTTCATCGACCGGACACCCTTTAAAGTGATGACGTCATTAGCAGTGGTAGTGCCGTTATACTTCCACTCATCACCCGTCGTATTATTGAGGATCGACAGGCTGCTAGATGCTCCAACGAAAGTAATTTCCGTTTCTTCTTGGGTTCGCATGTCTATTGGATGATTGCCTTCATTTCGAAATACAAAAGAAAATACAGAATATGTCCGATTCAGTACATTTACCGATTCAGATGTTCCTGATGGCGCAGTCATAGGGATTTCAAATTCTTTAATCATCCTGCTGAGGCTATCTGGCGACCACTCGTGTGAATAGACACACCATCTCTTACCTGGCAAATTTGATTCTGCGATATAAATGTTTCCACTAGAAAAGATGTAAAACAGCTCATCGCGTAATTTTAAAGAGTCCTCATAGCTTCCTGATTTCGTGAAGAAGCGTGCGGATATATCTCTTGGTTGCAAAATTCTATCCAGGACAATAACACCGCCCCTGCCATCCACTGGTTCGGTTATTAGTTGATAAGAGGGTGAGGGAATATTTAATTTCAAACCAAATAATTCTAGCTTATCAGAAGATAGCTTGTCTCCGTTCGAATTATATATTTCAATTAAATTCATTACCTCATACTCCTCTCATATATGTTTTCGCTGATGTTTTATCATAACCAATACCATCAATGACATCGAACAAAATTTCACCGATAACATTCCCCTCTAGTATGACTGGTGCAGGTTGAATAACAATTGACTGTGTTGATTTAGTTGAATTATTTCCTGCTATGCGTCTATCATGTGAATGATTTTTCGGACGAACTGAATTTGCAGTTGGTAGATTATCATATGAAAACTTATCAATCGGCTGAATGACAGCACCTGCTAATTTCTTACCAGCTTCAGACACAGCCTTTACTTTCGATCCGATTCCATTGATCAAGCCCTGTCCAGTATCATCACCAATTTGCATGAATACACGGGAAGGCGACTTGATACCAAGTAGTTTTTTAGCACCATCAATGGCGCCATCAACAACACCTTTGACACTATCAACAACTTTAGTTGCCATAGCTTTTACTCCATTGATCAAGCCCTGGATAATGTCAGTACCGATTTGATATAGATCAATTCCGTTGAAAAACTTCATAACGGAATCCCAGATGTTTTTAATCGTATCCTTAACATTGTCCATCTGGTCTTTAATGACTTGCCACATACCTTTGAAGTCACCAGATACAATAGCTTTAATTAACTTCAAGAAGTTTTGGAATGTATTCTTAATATATTTCCACACAGCGCTGATAATGCTTTTTGCCATTTCCATGTACTTATCGATTGCATTTTTAATGCTGTCGAAGTTCGTTCCGGTTAATTTGGAAATGAAATCTAAAGCAGATTTGAATGCATCACTAACTATTTTCCATGCACCTTTTACAATCGACACAATAAAATCAAGTGCAACTTCGATGACGGATTGGATAATGCCCCAAGCGAGTTTCAAGACATCCTGTATTAGTACAAGCGCTTTGTCTATGACGTTGACAATGTTGTCCCAGACATTCGTTAGCAATGTCTTGATAGCTTCCCATAAACCCTCCCAGTCACCTTTAAAGAGTGCAGCAAAAACGCTAAATAAATCCATAACTAAATCAAAAGCTAGTTGGAATACCGGTATTAATAGGTTCCAAATCGACTGGAGCGTTGCAATAATTTCACTGCCCCATGCATCCCACATTGATTTTAAAAGAGCAAAGAAACTTGTGAAAAATTCTACTATCGATGTGATTTTTTCTTCAAACATCGATTTTAATTCGTCCATAGAACCGCTGTTTGATTGCACCCACTTGATCACTGTCTCAATTACACCTACGATGGCATCTACAACTAATGACAACCATTTAACAGCTACACTAATAACTGTCGACATTACATCAAATACAGTCCGTATTACGGCTTGAATAGTCGGCATGTTAGCAATGATATAATCTGCAAACTTTGTAATCATTGGCATGAATTCTACGCCAATAGCAGCAATAGCAGTACCGAACGATCGCTGTAGTTGGTCCATCGTGTCTGTGAAAGCAACACCAGCATCAATAGCGTCATCACCTAGCACAAGCCCTAATTCATGAGCCTGCTTTTTCATGTCCTCAATGCTTCCTACCGCACCATTAAGCATTGGCATCATTTCAGATCCAGAACGTCCAAAAAGATCATTTGCCAACTTTGCTTTTTCGGCACCTTCTTCCATGCCTTGCAAAGCGACAATGGCTTCATTGAAAACTGTCTCCTGGTCTTTGAGGTTGCCACTGGAATCTTTTACGCTCACACCCAAGGCTTCGAACGTGGCGACACTTTTCTTATTGCCGTTCGCTACACCGTCCATTTGGTTGACCAAGGTCTTGAAACCCATTTGCAGACCTTCAATACTCATACCGCTTTGAGATGCGATGAAGTCAAATTCCTGAAAACCTTGTCTAGACATACCAATTTTTTGAGATAACTTATCAATTCGGTCTGTCGTTTCCGCTGAACTAGTGGCCATTTTATACATACCGGCTCCTGCTGCCACTGCCGCCGTACCAATTGCCGCTCCCCAAACAGCAGCGGTCTTTACTCCCTTACCTAACTTCTCGCCTAATCCCCCGGCTTTTTCGTCAGTCTTGGATATGCTTTTATTCGCTTCTTCGTTATCCACCATGATGGAGCCGAACAGCTTAAATAATTCCATTTGAATCAGACCTCCATTCACAGGAGTTCATCATTGCTTTAACTTCGTCAAGGATTTCCTCAGCAGATTCATTTCTGTTTTCTATGTGCTCGTTCCGTGGGTTATAAAAATCTTCAAACGGCATATAGCTTTTTTCTGTCATATTTTGATATTTAGTTAGGTACATTTGCCACGCTTTATCCTCTGCTGTTTTCTCATAAGCTTTACGAATAAGCTCTGCACCATCTTCAAAATCTAAATGCATGACGTTTTGAATATTGCCGTAACGAGACAATAGCAGGTCGTAAACCTCGATATAGTTTACTTGCCTGCTAATTTCAAAAAATTCATGATACCTTTTTGACCTTTGAATAGCGTAAAAATCTCAAGCGTTTCTTCGATTGGTAGTTTAGCAAACTTTTTCGCTTCAATACCTACCAGGTCTGCTAAGAATCCATTTACTTCTTCCTCAGCTTGATGTAAGTTTTCTGCGATTTGTTGTATCACTTGCGCGCCGACTTGCTCTTGGGTCATACCGTCTTTGATTTCTAACTTCAAATCCATTTTTTTGAGAATCTTACTCATTCTGAAAACATCCATTGTCATCAATGGACGCATAGTGTAATTTGACATCTTTTATTCTCCTCTTCTTATTATTGTTGTTACTTACGGTAATGGAGGTGGTGCTACTGGATAGAAGATTGCGAAAGGAGGGCTATCTAAATCAGCAGCATCGTAGTGCCCTTCGAATTCCATGGAAATGACAGCTTCGTCCTTGTCCTTGGTCTGTAGTGATAGTCCGCTTGTGTTAATTGCATTGTAGATTTGAATAATTACTGGTTCAGCTGCCCCTGATTTCTTACCGATGTAAGTGACGTTCTCAATGTAATCTTCGAGATCAATGTAATTTTTTGCTTTGATGATTTCATATTTTGCATTTGTAGACGTAGTGACTTCACTGGCTGTGAGCGCTCTCGCCAATCCTTCTTTCGTAATTTCAAGGACACTAGCAGTCATTTTGACGTCCCATGAATCGATTACTTGCAACCCTTTCGCCTTACCTTTTACACCATCAATTTCAATTGGCCTTATTTCGGGCTTAGCTTCGAATTGACCTCCGCCACGTGTAGCCCCAATGAGCTTCCCTGCTGCTACGGCTGTGTCGAATGTATCGGTTTCGATATCAAAGTTGATAAAGAATGCTCCTGCGTCAAGCAGTAGATTTTCTGCGGTCTTGTCTGTGAAGCCGCTATATGATTTGTTCATTCATAAATCCTCCTATCAAAGTAACGCAGTGAAAATATCAATTTTCTTCTGCGTATTTTATTTTCTTTTTCATCTAAAGGTGGAAGACGGTTCTCACGATGAATGCTAAATTGTATATTGCTATCCACATGATTGTGCTTATTGAGCGCTTTCCACAGCGTGGATGCTAATGTTTCTACAACAGTGGTGTCGTCTTTGTTATCCCAGATGTCTATATCCAAAACAAAAACCTCCTGTTCCTCAATTGGCAATGAGTTAGGGAGGCTGTAAACGATATAAGGATATTTCGCTTTGCTGGATGCATCATGGTAATAAACTTGTGGATTGTATTTCTTTAAAAGTTTGGTCAGTTCTTGTCGAAGATGAATCATTTTTCTTCACCATCTGGACTCTTGTATTCATCCTCCGACGTCCCAGCAAGTGATGGGTTTTGATCTGATAACCCACTTAAATACTGCGCTTGAATATCCCTTATTTCTCCAATGTTGTTGTACACCGTATCACGTAAAATGCCCCTGGCAGGCTGTCCACTTGTCCCCAGCTCCGATTTAGCACCGTACCAGGAATCATGTTTAAAACCGATTTGCAGATCCGTTTCTCTCCTCCTCACCCAATATTGTGTGGAGCGATATAGACGACGAGAACGCCGCATACCAGGAAGTTGTTTCAGCGCTTCAATCAAGCGCTTTCGAATCAATTTAGCAGAATCCCTCAATGCAGCACGAGTCAATTCATTCAAAGTGTAATTGACAGCATCAACGTTAGATACAAATGTAACTCCATCTTTATTAATTTTCGTTACGGATTTAGGAAGCGCCATTGTTAACAGCTCCTTCGCAGATTAATTCCAATTCTTTATCGTCCTTACTGTAAGTTCTTATGATTGAGTAAGTTATTCCTTCAAACATCAATTGAGTTTCGTCATTGTATTCGGAAACCCAAATTTTGAAAGCTTTTTGAGGTTTGAATCCGTTAGCTGCAGCTTGATAAAACTCTGTTTGCCTAACCGATATTTTTTCCGCAAATACCTTTCTCTCCACAGGAACTTCAATTGTGTCACCCATAGCGTTTTCAGTATCATTCATTGCTAGCAAAAATATTTCGCTATTAAATCGCATATGATCACCCCGCTGTCAGCTGATTTACAAGCGTGAAAAAAACAGGGGAAAACTTTACTTCCCCTGATCTCATTTCCCACAAATCTGTCACACCGAGTACTACTGCACCAACGCCGAGTTCAGACACAATTTTTTCTTCACTAACCCCAGCACCCATCATAAATGCTTTTACAGCGACAATCTTCTGATTTAACAGTGGGTCTAGTCCGTTACCGCTAATGCCAAGACCTTTCTTGCACTCAACCAGTAAATCGACGTCGGTCATTCAAATCACCGCCTTAAACGACTGTCTTTTTCTTGATTAATACGACGCCGTTTGGATCAGCCAGTTTCCCGTCAGCAATTAGCGTTGATTTACTTACCCACTCATCTGTTTCTTCATTGTAATAACGTTTGAATGTCAATTGCATATTGGCGTTGAACATGTAATCTGAGAGCTTGCAGATGATACCGATGACTTCCCCTGCTACCGCATCATCGATAGACGGCAAGTAATCTTCTACAGGCAATACATCCTTGCCAATGAGTTTCTCTTGAGTTGTACCGTCAAGACCATATGTCACACGTGCCACCGGCTGTCCATTTGCATCGACCATTCCTTCGATGTATTTAGTCCAGTCAGGATCTGCCATGATTAACACGTTGCCACCACGGTAAGCACGTGGCACTTTACCAAAAAGCATGGTCCATGTATCGTACTTTCCTAGTTCCTCGGGGCTTACTTCGACAATTTGAGAGGCTGGAATCGTAGTATCTTTTGTAATTCCTAACGGCTGTCCCGTCCCGGTACCAGAGATGATGGCTTCTTCAATTGCGACGATCATTGCCTCGTAGATATTTTGTGTGATTGTCTGTTCGAACACCGGCATAGCGACTGTTCCTGCTACTAATTCAACAGCTACACGGCATTGCAATTTGTGGTACGTAAAAGAGATTGTGCCTGTAAGAGTTTTTTTCTGCTTATCTGACATTGTTCCTGCTGCCACCCAAGTCGCCTTTGGTTTGGCATTAGAAACCGGAATCTGCACGCCACCTTGAACACCTGTTTTTGTAACACGGGAATAAATCATACCGAAATCTTTCAACTTCTCAACAATCTTATTTAAAATTGTTGTTGGAATGACTGCCCCTACATCACCTACCCCTGTTGTGGCATCGGCACGGAATTCCAATTGATCCGACTTCGTTCCCTTAGTTACATAGTCCATGAAGGCAGAACGATATTCAGCCGTATCATACTTGTCAACCGAACGTTCTTGTTGTTGTTGACGTTGCACTCCGCCATACGTCCCCAAAACGTTCACACCCCCAACTGGCTGTCCTCCTGCTGGTTGACTACGTTGTTGTGGCTCGTCATCTTCTTCTGGCAATTCGTTAATCATACCGCGCAACTCTGCAATCTCACCATTTAACGTATCAAGTTCTGCATTGATGCTGCGAAGTTCTTCAACGGATTCCGTTTTTGCTCCATTTTCACCTAACGCTTTCTTACGCTCTTCCTTTTTTGCCAACAATGCCAATAGTCTCTTTTTCATAATTCATTCACCATTCCTTCATTAGTAGTTTGTTTCGTAATTGCAATACTTCCAACTCGTTTGTTGAGTTATCCAACCCAGATCGAGCATTCTCCAATGCCAGTGCTGCATTATCCAATACAGCTTGATCACGAGCATTTATGTCAGTCCCGGCATACGCAGGGAAATTGACCGCACTAACTTCTATGACTCTTGAAATTTTTTGAATCCGTCGAGTCGGCATTTCAGAGTCTAAGTCCTCCCACTTCTGATCTTTGATATAGAAGATAAAAGACATGCCATCCATATCGCCGCGCTTAATTGCACTAAATAACTCTTTTGCGCTTGGATTCCCTTCTGTATCTAACGCTGCACGGACAAAAAGACCTTTCTCATCCACCTGCAATTGCAAAGTAGAATTGCTGTTATTTCTGCGGCTCCTTGCTAACGGGATTTTCTGCAGGTCATGATTCGTACTGAATAACACATCATCAAAGTTCGTGCCATCAAATGCGCCGCGCTCAATGATTTCATAAAAAAAACCGCCAATATTCGTTTTCTCATCGAATACAGCAGCATGACCTTCTATTTGCTTTTCTTCATCATCAGCACGTAAATCCGGAAATCCGAAGCTACGAATAACTGGATCGGTTTTATTCGGAAGTTTAGTCTTGGACATTCTTCTCTGCCTCCTTCATATTTGCTTTCTTGAGCTGATACTGCCCAGCTAATTTCACGTCAATATAGTTTAGACTCATGTTTCTGACGTCTCCACCTTCATAAGGAGGGTAGCCAAACAAAGCTAATAACTCATTATTGGTAAGACCGCCTCTATTGCCAAGAATATCAGCAACGGCAATTTTATTTTTCGTATTCGTAAACAATAGCTTCTGAGGATAGAATACTATTTCATTACCGACATCAATTTCCCTATCAGTAAAAATAGTCTTGGAAAATGCTTGACCAAAACTAATGATTAACGGTTCCAATGTCTTCTCATAAAACGCTTGGTATTGCTCATCTGTAAAATCACCACTAAGAATCGGCATAGACACACCGTAATTATTAAGGACTTTGCTTTGCAGGAATTCAAGTGTATCTTTGTCTACTATTTTGGGATCGGGCTTAATATCAACGTAATCTCCCTTGAGATCTAGCGGAAGAATTCCTGCCTTTCCTCCCGCAATCTTCGCTTCAAATTTATCACGTTCCTTTTTTTGTGCATCGTCATCCATCATCGTATTTATTTTCAATATCCCTCTAATTGAAAGACTTGTCTTGATTGCCTTTTCAACACCTTGCAACACAGTGTCGTTTATTTGCAACACCTTCAGCAGTGCTTGATTGTCCGGTTGTCCATCTGCACCGCCACCCATGATGTCGTTGACGGAAAACTTCTTGCGTAAATGGATAATATCATTATATGGCAACGTGAATTTATCACCGTTTGCAAAATGCAACTCTACAAAGAGTCTTCCAATAGAGTCTTGTAAAAATACGACATCCGTTGGGTTCAATGGATAAAATCCAGTATAGTTTTTCGTTAGATTCCCACGTCCATCGTCCCTCATTTCATAGGTGGGATAAATAAAAGCATTGTAATTCATGAACAACAACCATATGACTTTTTCGATGAAGTCGCGAGTAGTCATCAACTCATTTGGAGCAAATTTAAACAGCCGATTAAAACTGCTTTTTACATTTCGTTGCATTCCATCTGAATCCACTCGAATATGTTTAGGTTGCAGTTTTGAACATTCAGTTGCAATTACATCGATACACATTTGCACAACATCTGATGCATATACATTCTGTCCGAACTGAGTGAATACAGGACTGTTGCCGTCCAGGAATCTTGCATATTGTTTTTGGGTACTTCCACTTGAAGAATTCGAAAATATGTTTTTGAAAAAATCTTTTACGGCCAAGCGATCACCTCCCTGCCAACGACAAAAATTCTGTACGGTTGTCGATGTACACTTTTTGCGCAATAATCATTGTTACTGCGCCATCAATTTTCTGATGCTCTTTCCCTTGCACCTTAACTGGCATGATTTCTTGTTTGGAATTAATGTTCAAAGCTGTATTCTCCAAGCAATATTTGTCGACTGGATTGTTATTGTAGTTGATTAATTTACTCTTCAAATCTGCTTCAACTAGCTTCATAGGCTCGGACATACTGCCCCAGTCTTGCGATACACGGACGCAATCAAAACCGTAGTCATCCATTTCTTTTGCCCAATAAATCGCTGACCATTTGTCATAACCGACTTTGTACATTCGAATGCCGAATTCCTTATACAATTTTACGAACCACGCCGTAACTAGACTGAAATCATTTTCATTACCTGGTGAAACAGTTATTAAATCACGACGAATCCAATCTTTATACATTTCCAAATCTGCTTTGGATAAATCTTCTAACTTCGATTCGGGAATAAAATACTTCTGGATCGTATACTTTTTAGGGCTGCCCGGTTTCATCATGATTGCCCTTGCGCTTGCTAAGTCCCCTGATTTGGATAAATCGACAGCACCAATTGCAAATGTATTGCGGAAATCTTCTATATCAAAAGTTTCCTCATTCTTAATGTCATCAGTCGTTAACCATGCAGCAGCGTTGTTCTGTTTAATGTTGAAATCCTTTGACAATACATAAACACGCGTAGCTTTACTGGTGCGCGCTTCATCAAGCATCTTCCGTGTAAAACTCCACTTTTTAATGACGCCAATACCGGGATTCGACTTTGCCCACGTCGTTTCGTCTTGCCAAATTTCTTGCTCACTGTCTTGTGTATATAACCAAATAAGCCAACGTGGTCGTTCAATTTCTCCATTGAGTACTTGACGAGCTTCCTTCATGCGATCGTCCAAATATCCATCATTGACTACGCCTTCAGTTGTCAATTCACCATAGATTGGTTCATCTTGTGTAGATAATGATTGACGATGTGGCATTACACCTGAGTTGTCTTTCATTTCATGCACTTCATCAGCGGAAACAACTTTAACGTTCCGACCTTCTTTGGCTCCGGTCTTCGCTGAGATTTTACGAATATGCCCTTTGTTTTGATAGCTGAATTTCCCACGACTCTTTGGCTTTTTGGGATTACCGAAGTAAATACCTTTAATGTTTTTACGAGTCACAGCAGACAATGACGGACTCTCTTCTCTCATTGCATCTATTGCCTGAAACATTAAATCAGCTTGTTCGTGGTCGTTGCTCGTACACATGATTTTCGTGCCCATTTCACCACAAAAAAATTCAGCTAAATTGATAGCTGAAATGAGTGGGGTTTTTCCGTTTTTTCTTCCGACCAAAAACAAGAACTCTTGAAAGAGTCGGACGTAACGTTCAATCTCTTCATCATAAATTTTGAATGAATACAAAGCTTCGATAAAGGCTTTTTGGAACAGCATCAATATAAACGGCTTCCCTGAAAACGGAGCTTCAAAATGTTTGCATTTCGTTTCAATAAACTTAATACGTTTATGAGCATCTGTGAAATCTACTTGCACATCAGTATTGTCAAAATAGCTTAATAGTACGTCAAGCATCATCATAAGCTCTTGGCCAATAATGATTTCACCTTTTTTACACTTGTCGATGTACTCCAGCAAAAACGAATAAGTACCATTGTGCGTATATTTCATTCGAATTCCTCAAGATCGTCTTCCTCTTCAACAATATCTTTGTTGAGCACACCGTGAAGCGTTTTAATAATAACAGCATAACTATTTACGTTTCTCAAGTACTGCCGTGCTGATTCAACAGGTTTCTGTAAAGCCGGATTGGACGGATGAATATTTACCATGCCGATTTCTCTAAGATTAGTCTTGATCGAGAAATTTTCTGATTTCAAAAAGGCTGCATCCTCAATCAAACCTTCAACCAATTTCCGTTTTGATTCTTCAACGTCTGCGAATATCTCAGTTAATTTCGAGTGTTCTTTTTGATAAATCGCATCTTTAGTCATGTTTCAAACAACCTCCAAGCGATTTCGATTTTTTCGGATTGTGTGGAAATTGACTTCCCCCTACGGTCCCTGTGACTTTTGTTTTTCTGATTTAAGAGGGGGGTATAATTTCAATTACTACTTCATCAATGCTCTTCCATTCGGTTATCTCACTGTCTTCTTTGCAGATAACAGCTACATCTTTTCCAGATGGTTTTCCTAAAGGGAAGAAGATACTATGGACAATAAACTTTTCTCTTGTTTCTTTGTCGATAGCAATTAGCTTGAGAGTTTTATCAAACATGTTCCAACCTCATTCCATATAAGTTTCAAACCACTTACCAATGTATCCTTGCCATTCATCAATCCTGTACTTCCTGTCTTCATCTTGTTCTAGCCGACTTAAACATTCTTCTTTACTTACGTTACAGAAGATTAGTTCTGCACCCATGTCATTAGCCAAGCGTTCACGCTTATACTTATCTGCATATCCACCAATTATCCAAGCAGTTTGCCACTTCCCGTACCTCGTGCGTATGTTGTCCAGGAGAAGGTTATGGATGGCGATTACATTGTTGTATAGATTGTCTGGCTTGTCGTAACTCGGCAGCATCGTCACTGCAGAGTAAAGAGCGTCCATGTCTATGACAATGTCCCCTCGTCTTAATTGTTCTTTGACGAATGTTGTTTTCCCACTCATTGGTGGACCATACACAAGATAAACTTCTTTAGTATGTTGGTAGCCAAAACGTCTGTGTTCTTTGTTATGACAATCAAAACAAACCAATTCTACTTTATCCGGATTTAAACTAATATTGTGATCATGTACATTTTCCGGAGTTAGCTCGATTGTATGGTGCCCAATAATATCTCTTGATCGAGGAATAACTTCTTTGCAACGCTCACACTTATTCCCTCTTTCGTTTATCAACACCAATCGAAACGTAATCCACTCATCCGAAGCGTAGAAAGATTTAATGACGGCGTGCTTTGCCATTATTCTTTTTCTTTCCCTTTCTCATCTTCATCAGTTGATTTATCTGCATCTTGCTCCGGCACATTTACTTCGACAAGGTCTACGCTATAAGGAAGGACAACAACTTTCATGCCGGACTTTCCTTCTTCTTTTCTCATAAGTTCCGACAGTAATTCAAATTGCTTTTTGTCTAACGGAGCGTTTGCCTTAACAATCACAACACCTTCTTGTTCGCTAATGACTTCAGCTTGATTGTCGGTCTTTTTCTTAGCCATAAAACAACACCATCCTTATTTGATTAATTACCATGCCTTAGCTTCAACAGCCTTGATGTCTGCTTTCAGCTTTTTCATGCGCAATCGATGAGACTCTTTTATTTCTTCGGGTGGTAGAGTTCTCAATAATTCCTCATACTGCTTAATCTTCGTTGAGATTGCTCTTGATGCAACTGCTTGTGATGTTAATGCTTTAGCCTGTTTATCCCATGCATATTGAATGTCGTACTCAATTTCTTCTGATGACGATTTGTCATCGGAATAGCTTTTTTCCTTTTTAATTTCCTTTGTAATGTCTTCCTGATCACGAACATACATGATTTTCTGTGCACGAATGAAATTTGTAAACATGACAAGTATCTCTTCGTAAAGAATATCCAGCGTATTCATTCCCGTCCTAGTCGCTTCATAAATTTCTTTTAATTCATCGTCATCAGGCAACCATTTACTGAACAGACCATGTTTTTCAGCATTCTTGTTATTCAATGGTGCTCCACCCTTATTCCCAACTGCATTTTTATTACGGAAAGGTGCACCTCTACGTTTAGGTTGAGTATCAGGAATGTCATCCCATCTATCAACACTCTTCCATTTCCGTACCAATCCAGCACTAATGTTCAGTGCCTCAGCAATGTCTTTGAGCATCATCGTTCTACCGCTCTCAAGCCACATTTTTAGCGCTTTGGCTCTGTTGGGACTCCTTTGTCTAGCCACCTTCTAAACGGCACCTCCTAGCTAATTGAGTTGTTTTCACACGCCCTAAATTTACAAGACAGGAGATTTCTTTTTTCCTGTTGATAAAAATACTAATTTTTAATGAAAACGCAAAATATCGACCTGACATTTTAAGGTCGAGAAACTTCAATATTTAACTAATTAATGTCATTAGGGTGAACCATAACCTATATTCTGTTGCACTGACTTTTTCTGTCTTTCCCTTGACATCTTTGAGTTTTTACCAATTCAATAACATGACTGCGAAAGTACACTGCATTTTGATGCAGTCATAGGGGAAATTCACTAATAATTCAGTTGTAAAATAGCTGCATCCATCATGTCCTGCGTTATGCCAATGTAACGTAAAGTGATTGTAGGATCACTATGGCCGAATGCTTCCATAAGTAACGCGAGATTGAGATGATTTTGCCTATACAAGAAGTAACCCCAAGTTTTTCTCATTGTGTGAGTACCGATTTCTTGTAATCCAAATTGTTGTGCTGCATCGTTTAACATGCGATAAGCAGTACTTCTGTCAATAGGCTGCTTGCTCAGTTTACTCTTCATCTTTATCTGTCTGCTCGGGAAGAGGTAGTCATCGTCCTTCATATTTTTGATGTACCTATCCAAGTCTTCTTTAATTGAGGGATGAATAACAAAGTTTTTCCTATTCTTGTTTTTCTTCTCGACTATGTCTATCCGAGTTTTTCCTCTAACCATCCATACTTTTAAAGACAACAAGTCACTGACACGAAGTCCGCTGTAAATACCGATGCAGAAGAATAAATAATTACGAAGACTACGCAACTTCAAATATTGCTTTATGGCTTCAATATCATTCGGATCGCGGATTGGCTGAACGAAGTTCAATCGCATTCACCTCGAATCAATATAATATTTCTATGTAGCCTCGCATGTGTGTACGTGCGGCCCTACATACAAACATCAATTAATTTCCTTACTAAAATACTTCGAGAGGATAGCTAGTATAAGTAAGGAGAAAACTCTTACTCATAATTCCCCCGATCCATTCGTCGCAAGACTAGCGCGATCGAACTCAAGATACCTCCTCTCGTTAAGCAAGTATCCTTCAACGTTCTTAGAATGATTAATCGAGTACATCTTGATAAAGGAAAGATGCTTCTCCTTCGAATTCCTTCGATATTAAAAGCATAACGGTAAAAAAAAATGAATTAGTCCCCATAATCATCGGCTTTTTATCCCCCTTTTTGTCGGAGTTTTTTCCAAATAAAAAACAGCACTCAAATGATGCCAAGCGCTGTCGCTAAATATTTAATTGCTTGTTGCTTCACTTCATAATATTTGTCTTTCTTCATCCCCAGGTCCATATAGACGCTAATGTCTTTGTTTCTTTCATCAGACAAGTATTTCATCTCGATAATTCTTCTTTCATCCCCGTCGAGACTGTGGTTCAATGCCCTTTCCATCTGTTGAACCTTTAAACGATTTTCTGGACTGACCTTTCTGAAGACTGGATATAAGTCTACAACTCCATGTTCGCTTCGCTCTTCAATGTTTTCTAGTTGAACTTTCAACGCTCTATAGAGACGCAATTCTTTTATAACCACCGACCTTACTGCCTTTTCATCAATTTCCTCAAACATTTGTAATTGTTCACTCATCACAGATATCCCCTTTCAACAAAAAAGGACATCACGCAAGCAACCGCTTGAATGACGCCCTCAGTTTTTCTGATAAGCAGTATTAAAATTTCAATGACTCTTCTACCATTCCGTTGCAAGGTTTTCCACCTTGCCAATTAATGACCTGTTTCCCGTAGCCTGCTGGAGGACTTGGAATAGGTGTTAACTTTCCATCTTTCACAATATACGTTGCGTTCTTTCTCAAATCGATCTTCGCTGTATTTTCTTGCAACAGAATCCCTCCTATGTGATATAATTGATTTGTCTTGACGGGAGGAATCCTGTCTTTTTTTATTTGTAACTTCTTTTTTTGCCATGCTCTTTGAGATATCTTCTTGTCCCTTCGACAACTCTTTTTGCTCTTTCATCTGCTTTTAGAATCGGCGTACTAAGTGCTTCCTCTCTTGACCATCCCAGTCTGATGCGAGCTTTTACCGTGTCCATGTAGTTCTTATCCAAACCATTCTTTTTAGCTAGCTCTATTTCTTCTGCTGTCCATTTACCGTTTTTCTTTATCGCTTTGCCGACAGGAGTTGTTGCTGCTTTTTTAGCTGTCCAACCTTGTCTATTAATTCGCTGGTTAAAGATTTTTTTTACAATGCCGTTAGCGGATGCGATATCTTGCCACTCATCCCACAACGGATCTACTTTTCTGCGAATGATTAATGGTTGAGTGATTGCTCTTTGAATATCCCAACCGTATCTATACACACGCTGAGTAACATTTTTAGCGCTAATTCCATTCTGTTCAGCTGTTTCGTAATCTTTTGGTGTGACGTAATACAATTAGATCACTCCCTCAATGTGAAAATTGTTAAACCTTATCGTCGTACTGTTTAATGATTTAATTTCTTTGGAAGCTCCGCATTGATCCACCCGTCAAAACCTTCCAATACAACTACCGATGGACCAGACCCCAAAAACTTAAACTCATCGCATTCGCATACTGTTTGAACGCCATCGTACTCAACTTTGTCGCCTTTTTGTAGCATTGTAAGTCTCCTTTCTTAATCAACATTTTTTGTTATATCGTCTAACTACGCATTACGAGCATTTTCAATAAGTGGTATAAATTCGCCATGATAATCCATCTCTACAAAATCATCTCCATAATCTTTGAATGGATTTTCTGCGCCTGTTAGTTCTGTTAAAAATGCAAATTCATCATAGCTAATTGCTACACGATTGTAGTGACGACCACATACCGATGCACTTGTTATTTCTGCATTTTGGTAGATCGTTTCAATGTTCACTTTTACAACTCCTTTATGTCACCTTATTTGTCTACTGCTTAACGCGATCACCGCACATTCATCTCTCGTCTGTCCCTCTGCCTTTCAAGCTCTACTTCCAGTTGTTCATCCGAAAATCTTTCAAAAGCAGACGGTGAGTAACCTGTAATGAGAACAAGCTCCGCGATGTATGACTCTCTTTCTTCTGTGGTCATCAGTATCCACCGTCCTGTCGTTCTTGGTTGATTTGGTTCTTGGCGTAGTAGGCTTGTTCGATTTGTTCCCAAGTGAAGCCGAGCAAACAACCTAATTCTAAGAACCATTGGAATACATATGGATAATATTCCAAAGCGACACTTCGTTCATCATTGCCCATCATTCCTATTTCAGCGAATAATTTATTGAAAACAAATATCATATTGCGATTTGGGTATGCTCCAAACTTAACTATGGATTCAAACGCCGTAACATTGAGTGCATCCACTTCCAACCCGATTGACAAAATGAAATGCAGGCAATCAACGTATTCTTCGAGAAGAGGATTAGTTATGATGTAAGGTGGAATGGTTTTCCCGGAACCTCTTGCGTAATTTCTTTGTGCTGTCCTCGGCTCCCGATCCTCACTCCAAAACTTAAATCCACGCCATTCATTCGCCAGTTCACCAAGCTCCACTTGCAAGGCGAGAATCTTCAATGGCAACAAGTCTTGTCCTTCAAGCCCCTTCTCCTTCACGATCCGTTCATCCAGTTTGCGTTGTGTTTCGAATAGTTTAGCGAGATTCATTGTTTTCCCTCCACAATCTTATTCCGTAGGCACGACAGATACACGATGTTGTCAATCGATTCCTCAATAGCATGGTCGATCCATTCTACTGTTTAACGCATACATCGACAAACGCTTCCAGTCGGATATTTTCCTGCCTCAGTCTGCGTATTTCTTTTTGCTGGTACTGCGCCAAATCAATTAGTTCCTGATTCGCCATTTCGAGCCATTCGTATTTTTCGTTTGGGCAGGAGTCGAGCGTATGGCCATATTTAACGACGCCTTTTGCCGTTTGCTTGTCAATTTGCTGACCGATGCGTTCGAGCAATGCGTCTTTGATTGTGTATAATTTCGTGCGTGTCATTCCGTCACCTCTTCTTTTGCTACATTATTTATTGTGTTGCCGGTCTCACTCTCCCAACTAACTACTTTCAATGGTCCGTCAAACTCATGCATAATCTCTATTTTCCCTTGAGTGTCTTCATAGAAATTGTCATAACCATCAAGCGTGAAGTGAATCCGTTTTATGAACTTCGAAGGTGTATGCCCATTAGTAATCCTTAGCCAATGGAAACCGGAACTTAGTTGACAATGAATTAATTCCCTACCTTCATCAAAAAGCGCATCGAATGACAATTGACTCATCGTGCTACACTCCTTGCGATTGGAATCCCATTTCTCTTGTACTCAATGACAGGTTTCCTGGATGGTTTTCTTTTTTCGAGCTTCCACCCCTCTGATTGTAAAAGTGAAATCTCTTGTATGCTCAAATGACCGTGAATGACGCGCCTTTGCTTCCCGAAATATTGGTACATAGAAACGACTCGTCCTTTCTTCTTTGACATATCAGATTCCTCCCTTATGAGAAGAGGGGGAAAGCCCCCTCTGTTTTTATGCCACGATTGTCACTTTCTTCGAATCAACTAGATCGGCAAGTTGCTTTTCGAAGTAGTCTTTAATATTGTGCATGGCGTTCAGTTCCCACGCTCCACCGTCTGCTTCGAACAATCCCACTTGCCCACCTTCACGTAAACGAAGGATGAAATCCGATTCAGGCTGAGTTACTTCAACAAATGTTCTAAATGGTTTTAGTGAAACTGGGTTTGGAACATTTTCGAATCCGACCGTTGCTACACCTTGCTTCGCCGTGACGCGTTGCGTGAAGCCGTCATCTTGTTGTGTCACCGAGTTTTCCTCGACGATCGAACCAATTACCTGGAGTACTTTTTCCTTGCTTGGACTACCCACAAAGCAGGCTTGCAACATGACGTTAAATGCTTCACGAGACATGAACTGTTCAAATCGAATATTTGGAAGTAACGCTTTTGCTTTGATATAAGTCCGTCGGTCATTAACATCGTTTAGGGCATCGAAGACATTAACTTTTGTCGGTGACTCGACATGAATCATTACTGGACGCTCATGGTCAAAGTTGGAACGAATGTAATCAACCAGCCCTGAAAGACTCTGAATTTCAATTGTGTTGACGTCGTGCTCAACATTTAAACGATGCAGACTCCGAGTTGAATATGTGTTGCCCAACGCTTCCACAGTTTCCGGTCTTTTTAAATCCAACAAATACTGAATAAATTCTTTTAACATTTTTCCTCTACCTCTTCCTGTTTTTATTTAAAGTTAACGACTTTGCCGTCGGTAGCTTTCGGTTTTTCTTCTTCGGCCATTCGTCCTTTGTCGTCCAAGACCTCGCCATTGTCATCCACGTACATTTGACCAGGGATGCCACTTTTCAGTTCGGCGCCTGTCACACGTCCGTTTTTATCCATGTCAATTAGCAAGTCTGCTCCAATTGGTTGTGGAGGTGCAATGCTGGATTTCGCTTCAACTGACACATTTGCAAGATTGCGTTTGTCGTTTGGCTTTAATGTGACAACGAGGGTAACCTTACGTGCTTTTTTCGAATCGGTGTTAGGATCTGCAATGTTCTCCAACACCTTTTGTAACTCGATGTTAAATTTTTCGGCAACTGCTCCGCTTGCAAAGTTGTTTAAATCAATGATCATACTCATTTCTTCACCTCATCGTTTTATTTTTAGTGCGCTGCTGCTCTTTTAACAGCGAGCAGATATTTCAAAGATTCATAGTTTAATTGTTCGATTGGCACATGCTTTTCATTCGTGCGAACACCCATCTTCCTGAGTTCGGAAAGCAAAAAAATCTTTCTGTCTTTCATGTCAATACCTCCTCTCCGCATGGTAACTGTGAAGCTCTTTCAATTGATCGTCCGTCAAGCTGTCGTAATATGAAGGTGGATAGCTTGTAAGCTGATTAATGGCTGCAATCAATTCCGCTCGCTCTTTTTCTGTCACACGCTCACCCCAATCGGTAGAGCACATGCTCTCCTGCTTTTGCATTGCCAATGAATGTGGGAAACTCGACAACGTTTTTTCGATAGTCATACAGGTTGATTTCTTGCCCCGAGTCTGCAAAATGCATTTGAGGAATCATCAACCTTTCTGCACGAACAACCTTTCCAGTAGGCTTTCCGAAACGATTACAATGCATCTGATACGCTTCCAGTGAGCTTTCCGCAAAATAAAATGAATACCATTCTTTTTGTGGCATCTGAATTACAAACAGCTTGACCTTCCCGATTCCTAACATGTTTTTTTCGATGAGGTTGGAAACTGCGTTCTCATCATAGTCGACAGCATCTAGCTTCAAACTGTCATCGCTCAGTTGTACAAGTTGCTGACTAATTGCCCAATAAACACGATGAGCAAGTCCAGAGAGATCCGTTTCAATCGCGTAATCGAAAACCTCTTTGACCGTAGCCATCTCAGCCTATTCCTTGCTTTGTCCAATCAATATTGTAGAGCTTTCCGGTATCTTTGATATAAGCAGCCATCGCCGTTCCTGTTGGTCCGTTCCGATGCTTTGCTATTATTATTTCGAGCACATCACGGTTCTCAGAATCCTTATAGTAATAATCATCCCGATACAAGAAAGCGATGACATCGGCGTCTTGTTCTATGTTTCCAGAATCCCTCAAATCACTCATGATTGGTCGTTTGTCATCTCGTTTTTCTACGCTACGAGAAAGTTGAGACAAAACTACGACTGGACAACCAAATTCTTTCGCCATGCCTTTTAAGTCATAACTGATTTGTCCTATCCTCTGCGTTTGATCTTCTCGAGGATTATCCGGACGAATCAACTGTAGATAATCGATATAAATAACTGGTCTTTTGTCTGGATTCGCTTTTATAATTTGGCGAGCTCGTGCTTTAATCTGAGCTACCGTCAATCCGCTACGATCATCAATTTGAATGTCAGCTTTCCCTAGATATCCAATGGAGCGACTCCAGTTGTTTTTTTGCGTTTCATCAAAATGTTTATATGGATCGCGCATACGCAAACGGTTATAACCACCTGCGACAGCAATCATTCTGGTGATCATTGACCCTCTATTCATTTCCAAGGAGAAAATAATCGGTAAATGTCCACGCCAACCTGCATGTAAAGCTAGATGATTAAGCATATCCGTCTTGCCCATCGATGGCCGCGCTCCGATGATAGTCATTTCGCCATCCTGAAAACCATCAAGCAATTTATCTAAATCTGTAAGTCCTGTAGTAGTTCCCTTAGATATTTCTTGTGGGTGAAAAGGAAGCTCGAAGATTTTCACTAGATCATTCTTTATTGATGCATCTTCCTGTGGTGTATTTTCAGCCTCCAAATTATCAAAAGCTTTCTGTATTTCCCCTATGCTCCAATTTTCCGACTGTGCCTGTTGCAAGAGATTCGCCTTTTCTTTCTCTTTCCAGTTCTCAATCATGATTTCTCTGTATTCGTCAAACCGTGCAGGGTTGGAGAAGTTGTTTAGATCGGCAAGGTAGTTTGCGCCACCAAGTTCAGCAGGCTCTTTCATCGTCATGAGGGTGATGTAATCTACTGGCTTACTCTTTCTAGCAAGTTCACGCATTGATGAAAATATGTTTTTGTGAATGTGTGTCGAAAAGAACGTTTCTTGAATACCGCTATCCAGAATCAGGTAGTTTTCTTTCAACATTGTTCCTAAAATACTTTTCTCAGCAAGTTCGAAGCTCATTTATTCTTCCCCTTTCCCGAAGTCCAGTACTGGTGGTGTGTATGATGTTTGTATTGGTTTAACCGGTTTGGCGACAGGCGCCTCGTTAAGATAGTTTTCAAAGTTCTTTGGGTTGAACAAAGTAGATGGTCGCAAATATGCATCCCATTTCGGATCATTCAGCCATTGCTTAACTTTTGTATCAATCACTGTTTTAAAGTGTTCTACCGTGTGCCCTTCTCTCAATCGGCCATTAATAAAATCTTTGGTTGCTTTCGTAGTTGGTTTGAAGGCTTTTCCTGTTTGCTGGTTTAGATAATTAATAATTTCAGAAGCAACGTCGAGAGTCATCTCGACATTATCTTTTTTATTACTCTTAACCTCTTTGGTTATTGCTGGTGTCATTTTGACACAATGTGATTGTTTCGTTTTGCCCTCTTCCATCGTGTCATTTTGAGCCGATGCATAGTCCTTTTCTTCACCTGGTGTCAATGTCTTTTGGAAGTTCTCAGAACGTAACTTTTCAGTGTTAATGCGATACCATTTTGTTCTGTCCATTTTTATTCTGTTATGGGCTGACGTCGAAATGACGTAACCATCGTCTTCTAATTCTTTCATTGCTCTTTTAACAGTACTCACAGACCAAAATGGAAACTCTTCAGCTTGCCAATCTTCGAATGATTTGTAAAACCATCTATGTCCGTCTCTTATATTTTTTGAGATTAACAATCTGTAATAGAGTTGCTGCAAGATTATTGCTTTGTTGAGCCCTACCTTTACTGCCAAAGTAGGCAAGACTTGTAATGGGGACTCACTGATTAGTAGATTCATCATTCAACCTCCTACGGTGCTGGTATAACTCGTGTGCTGCCAGTGTCCCTGTGAACAATCAACCATTTATCCGACATCTTCTTGCTGATGAGCCAATTCATAGGATTCAAACTGAACGACTTAATGTACTTGCACTCAGCAACAGAAGGTTTACGCCCTCTTTTCAATCGATTCACCTCCCCATCCAGCGACAAAACGAAGTGCGTCTTGTAATTGATGCTGTTTAACATCACGATAGGATTCAACTTCATAGCGCTCACGAAGCTCCGTGTAGATCGCCCTGAACAATGTTGGACGAGCACCCTTTTCTTTGCGTGACAGCTGGTAAACTCGTTCAGTTACTGCCATGCGTAGTCTTTTCTGTTCGCCTGAGTGCAACGTTAAAACATTTTTAAATTGCTCTTCCAAAGCTATCAACCTACTTTCTAAGTGATAGTATTCCTTGTTGGACAAGGATGGCGTCTGATTGACTCCATCCTCTACTCCTTGTCTCATCTGAGTGATCGCGTAGTATTCTTCGATGAGCATGCGATACGCTTCCCAAGCTTTATCCGTATTGAGCGATTTTGCATGCAACCAAGCACCAAGCTCAGTCCAGAGGTATAAAACAGAGACGAATTTAAGGGTTCCGTCATTTTGACGTGAAGCTTTGAATTGATTCAAATCCTCACCAGATAAAGAATAATAATGCTTTCCAATCTCATAGCGCTCTTTGTTTCGTTGAAAGTTCCGCGTGATGATCTTTCCGTTCGTTTCAAATGCTTCAGCCAATTGGTTGGTCGTTAGGACACGCCTGTTTGCGTGCTCGATGACTTGAAGCTGTTGCATGGTGATTCCTCCCTCTTGATTTATCTCTTAGAATTTGAGATAATCAATGTAGAATGTTTGTTCTTTTTGTTCTATCTGCTCATTCGCATGCCAGTGCGAGTGGGCTTTTTGTTTGATTGACTTGGATACTTTTGACCGGACCCTTCACTGACTGTAACCATTCCTTCGGCAAGTGATCATTAATTAGTTGGATATCCTCTGATTTCAAAATTGCAAAGAAATGAACTCCTTCAATTTCTGTAAAGATTTTAAATGGATATCTTTCACGACCTAGACGCTTTTGGACGTCGAATGTCGAGAATCGGCTTAGGAAAAAATTGGGATTACATTGGTGCTCAACCTTTCCTGATCTAGAGTCAATCGTAGTTGAGTGAACAGTGTGGCCCATATCATCCAACACCGATGCGATCTGTTGAGATAGGTTAATCAATTCTTCCAAATGATTCGCTTGAACTTCTTCATATACTCTTTTCATCTTCATCCCTCCATCAAATTAATCGTATTAAGCCTGCGACTATTTGCGTTAACATGTCCGATAACATATGCAAGTCCACTCCGTTGATAAGGAGTACTCCAACTTCCAGTGGCGCCGTATTTGATGTACGCATGGCTGTCTTAACTTGGATCACTTGCAGCCATCTAATAAAGTCCTCCGTTGCCAATGTCATTTCGTTGCGTTCAATTTTTGAGATGGTACTTCTTGATATATTGACCAATGGGGACATGTCCTCTTGTGTAAGGCCAGCGCTCTTTCGTGAAGCGCGTAAGAGTTGTCCGATGTTCACACTCAATCCCCCTCTCAATGTTCAAATCCTGAACATGTTCAGACATTGAACAGTATTTTTTTGTGAACCTGGTAAAATTGTTAGTAGAAGATAGATAATAACCTCGATAGATTCCCCGCTATGAAACCTTTCTTACTAAACTAGATTTCACTCGAAGTCGGTCATTTACGACTTTCAATTCCCCTCCTAGCTTTGCCAGCAGTCCAATCCGAAACTTTTCAACAGCATCAGAAGGACTGTTGGTAATTGCCCGCATTTCTGCGTTCATACGACAAACTAATTTATGTTTCTCCTCAAGTATTTGCTTGATGTCCAACAAACTCACCTCCCTTTAAGAAGTGTGTACTAACTTTTCAATAGCGTCTGTCCACGCATTTTTTTACCATTCATCCATTATTTCTTGAATTACTTTTAGTGATGGTTCATAAAACCAATATCGTTTACCTTTTCCTTTACGTCGTTCAAGTTGGCGCATGCGTGGGTCGCATAATATTTCTTCTTCAAGGAAAGTACGTCCCATGCATAAACGCTTCGACATTTCTGTTGCATCCCAAACCAAAAGTGTGTCACGTAGTGCCTTGTCGATTTTTTCGGAAACTTGCCTTTCGATTTCGCTTCGATCTACTTCAACAACGATATTTGCAATCGACACATGTTAACCTCCCTTCTGTTGTGTTTTTATCCTATCTATGAATGTGATACCATTTTCATAGAAAGGTGGTGAAAAATAATGAAACTACAATTCAGTGATGTAAAAGAAATAAGTGTCGTTCATGATCCTGGTGCTGTTAATTCTTTAATTAAAAAAGGCTGGGTGCTACTTACGATTGAGAGTTCATCTAGTGAGGGTGAGCAATACCCTCTCTATATCCTCGGTTGGTGTCATGATGTAACTCAAGATGTGTATGAAAAGCAACAAGCTGTACTTAACGTCTAAGCACGTTTCACTAAAAAGATTGTGTGCTTGTTTTGGTGGGAGCAGATTTTATATAGCTCCCATCCCTCTTTTAGCAATTCGTTTACTCTTCTGGCAGTAGAAGCTTCTGCAACTTCAACAATTTTTCTGTTTCTATGCAAGACCCCTCACCTCCCTCCAATGTCTCTCTCACACCCACCAAACTAGATTCAAGTCACGGCACTTTAACACTGTTTATCGCTCGTCTAATCGAGTCATGGCGCAGGTGGCTAATCGAATGCAGTTTGCTGGGTGTGAGGGTATTTATTAAATTGCATTTTCTGCAACATCTTCCTCAAAAAAATATTCAACATTCTTTCCAAAGTGTGTTGCGATTGCGTGAATCTCTTCAGCAGTGAAAGACTGTGCTCCAGATTCCTTTCTATGGTACGGATACAAGCTACTTAAACCAATGATCTCAGCCATATCTCCTTGTGATAACCTGTGCTGATTACGCAATCTTTTAACTCGGTTCAAATTAATTTGCTTCATTCTTCAAGCTCCTTTCTTGCACTTATTGCAATTTCTTAAACTTAGTATACATTGCACTTTTTGCAATGTCAACTATTTATTTGCGTTTTTTGCAACTTTTAATTGCAATTTATACAAAAGTGATATATTGGAAGTAATAGTGATGCGGAGGTCTTATTAGTGAACGAAAACACTTTAGGGAAAAGAATGAAGTCACTTAGAGAAAAAGATGACTTAAAACAAAATCATGTGGCTAATAAGTTAGGTGTTAGTCCATATCAATTATCCCGTTACGAAAGTGGGAAGACTAAACCGGACCCAGATATGATTGCCAGCATAGCGAGTTTCTACAATGTGACAACAGATTACCTCCTAGGCAGGTCGGACAATCCTAGAATGAATGCAGAACAAGAATTTCAAGACTTCGCCAACAATCCTAAGCTGAACCACTTTTTTAAAGATATAGAAGCAGGTGCTGAACAAGAGCAAGAAGAGTTGCGACAGATTTGGGAAATCATCAAAAAAAGAAGAAAATCTAAGGAGGAATGAAAATGGGTTTTATTAGTTCAATGAGGGGTAATGCATCTACGGTTGACATCAATGGTGTAGAAAAAGACTTGGAAAAAATTCTTGCAGAAAACGAAAAAGTTGAAGCAGCATTCAAGATTTTCCGTGATATGATCGTTTTCACAGACAAGCGATTGATACTTGTTGATAAGCAAGGAATGACTGGCAAGAAAGTTGAATATCACTCTTATCCTTACAAGAGTATTGCTCATTTCAGCATTGAGACAGCCGGGACATTTGATCTTGATGCAGAACTCAAAATTTGGATTTCAAGCTCTACAACTCCGACGATTAGCAAGCAATTTAAAAAAGATGATAGCATTTACGACATACAAAAAATATTAGCAACCGTTTGCCAGTAACTAACTTGTTCTTTTGCCCTCTTAGGGCTTTTCTTTTAACCGAATAACCGAACACATGTTTTCGAACAACAAGGGGGACATCTTATGGTATGCCGACAACTAAATTTCACCCAAAATCAAATGGAAAAATATGTACATGATTTGTTAGAGGACATCGATATTAAACATCCTATCCAACTAAACAAATTTGATATCTCCGATAGATTAGGAGTGTATCTCCATTTGTACGAGGGGCGTAGCAGGGGGTTTGAAGATGAAAAGGAGAAATACATATTTTTGAACAAAAATTTAACAAGGCCTGAACGTTTTCAAGATTTTGCGCATGAATTAGGACACATTCTGCTTCACGCAGGTGATCAGCGTAAAATGCATCCTTTGTTGATTCAACTGCAAGAAGGACAAGCGAACAGCTTTATGTATGAGTTGTGTGTTCCGACATTTATGTTAGAAAATTTACATCTGCCAATGGACAAACAGTTGGCAATTCAACATCTAACTTGTGCTTTTAATGTTACTTCCAACTTCGCTGCCAAGAGATTGAATCGCTACTATCAAAGAATTTTTACTGAATGGATTGCACATGGAGGATTTTGATTTATTAAAGGAGGTGATGCTCATTCCTTACAGCGTCTGTCCACGCAAAAGAAAGGAATAATAAAAGATGACAATGAAAACGAAACCACAAAAGCATTACTTAAAGAAAGAACCAGAAGTGTTTCACTATACGAATGCATCTGGCGAGAAGCTTTGGGGCTATAGGCATCGCTACTATGATGCACTAGGCAAGCGCCGCGAGAAAAGCAAGCAAGGGCTGGCATCTGAAAAAATCGCTTTGAGAAAGTTGTTTGAGGTTAAATCTGATATTGTTAACGGCAATGTCAAGATTGTAGACCATTCGAACTTGACGGTTAATGAATGGTTTGAGCAATGGTACAAGGAGAACAATCGGAATTGGGCAGTATCAACTTCGAGACTGCGGAAGATAATTATTAAAAATAATATTGGTCCATTGATTGGAAAATATAAGTTATCGAAGTTGGATCGTTCCACTTATATTGAAAAATTCATAAATCCTATGTTAGATCAATACGCTAAATCGACAGTAGAGTTTTATCATGCGATCTTCCGCATTGGTATTAATGCAGCTGTCGAAAATGAAATCATTGGTCGAAATCGATTTAAGCGTATTCCGATTGCCGATAAGGAAGATGAAGATGTATTAGATAACTATCTCACTGCAGAAGATTTAAAGACATTCTTGGCACACGCTAAGGACGTCTTAGAGCTTACCGATTACACAGCAATCTTTTTACTCGCTTACACAGGGATGAGAAAAGGAGAAGCGCAAGGGCTTCAATGGAAAGATATCGATTTTGTGAATAAAACGATACGGATTGAACGTACTCGCGATGATTTCGGCACTCGCAAGCCGAAAACCAAAAACAGTCGTCGTGATATACACATTAGCGATATTTTAGTGGAACAACTTAAAAAATATCGAAACTGGTGCGTAGAGCAAATGTTTCTGCATAAGCGAAGTCTTTCTGCTGAAGATTATGTGTTTATTAACAATAGCACGGAACCAATAAAGGTTAGCCGTCTTTATACAGCATTGAAAACAATCTATAAAGAATTGAAAGTTAAAACAATAACACTACACGGTTTGCGGCATACTCATGCTACAATACTGTTAATGAGTGAAAATAGATTGCCAGTCATTGCCATTGCACAACGTTTAGGCAACACGCCTGAAATGATCAACAAAGTATATGGGCATGTTGTCGATGAAGTAAAAATCGAAGCTGTAGAAGTTTTTGAGCGCGCCTTAAATCTGTGAATCACATCTAAAAACAGAAGTTTGGGGGAGGTTTTGGGGGAAGGTTCTCTAAAACCTCCGACAAACCCTTGATATGACTGACTTTCTGATTTTCATAAAGATTACTTATTA
>NZ_JANKJL010000019.1:0-25597 GCF_041414805.1 Sporosarcina sp. OR05
GCATAACTGCGCCAAACGCCGCATATTTCGCTGAAACGCCGCATAAATCTGCCAAATGCCGCATAACTCCACCAAACAAAAAATCCCCTCACCAATAAAGCCGGCAAGGGGATTTCATCTTCATCATCTCAACTTCACACGTTGCAAACGCAATGCATTTAAGACAACCGATACGGAACTAAATGCCATCGCTGCACCTGCTACCCATGGTGCCAATAAACCAGCGGCGGCTATCGGAATACCGATTGAATTATAAGCGAGCGCCCAAAACAAGTTCTGTTTAATGTTTTTCACAGTTAAACGACTCATGCGAATCGTATCCGCCACACGCAGTAAATCTCCGTGCATTAAGGTGACGTCAGCCGCTTCCATGGCAACCGCTGTTCCTGTGCCCATCGCCATGCCGATATCCGCAACGGCGAGTGCAGGGGCATCATTGATCCCGTCACCGACCATCGCGACACGCTTTCCTTCAGCTTGCAACGAGGCCACAATTTCCGCTTTGCCCTCTGGCAAAACACCTGCGTAGACGTGATCCACGCCTGACATAGCGGCAATCGCTTTTGCTGTTCTTTCTTGATCACCTGTCAACATGATCACATTGAGCCCTAACGCATGCAGTTCCTGAATCGCTTGCGTAGACGTCTCTTTCAACGTATCGGCAACAGCGATCGTTGCAACGTGCACACCGTTCATGGCCATATACATGACGGTTTTCCCTTCGTTTTCCAATGGGGCTGCATCTGAAATTGAAGGGTCCATCTCGATTGCTTGATCCGCTAACAGTTTCCGTGTTCCCATCCACACAGTCGAACCACGGACGACACTATAAATACCGTGACCTGGTATCGCTTCAAACTTTTCAACGTTTGGAATATCACCAACTGTATCCAATCCAAAAGAAGTAATTGCTTTTGCGACAGGATGTTCCGAATCACTTTCTGCTGCTGCCGCTAACGCAACAAGACGGTCCTTGTCTCTGCCATGCGCAACGAGAAAATCCGTTACTTCCGGTACACCTTTTGTGATTGTTCCGGTCTTATCCAATACGACTGTGTCAATCGCTTTCGTCTGTTCCATCGCTTCAGCCGTTTTGAATAAAACCCCTTGTTCAGCCGCGCGCCCGGAACCCGCCATAATGGAAGTCGGTGTCGCCAAACCAAGCGCACATGGACAAGCAATGACTAATACAGCAATCATTGCTGTTAACGCTTGAGCAAAATCACCAGGTGTCACGGCAAAATACCAAACGAGGAAAGTGACAACCGCAATACCGACAACAATCGGTACAAATACGCCTGATATTTGATCGGCGAGTCGTTGAATGGGTGCTTTAGACCCCTGTGCTTCTTCGACAACACGAATAATCGTCGATAGCATTGTGTCCTTTCCAATCTTACTTGCACGAACTCTTAAAGAACCGTTTGCATTAACAGTTGCGGCATAGACAACATCGTCAACTGTTTTTTCCACTGGAAGACTCTCTCCTGTAAGCATTGATTCATCTACGGCAGATTCACCTGATACGACCTCAGCATCGACCGGAATGGATGCCCCTGGGCGGATAACGAGAATATCCCCGATTTGTACATCCCCAATTGGAATTTCGACAACACTTCCATCTTTTTCAATGAGCGCCATCGTAGGTTGTAAGCCCATAAGCTTTTTTATCGCATCTGACGAACGGCCTTTTGCACGCGCCTCAAACAATTTTCCAAGTAAAATCAGTGTAATTAAAACGGCGCTTGTTTCAAAATAAAGCCCATGCGTCGAGTCGATTAACACTAAATAGACAGAGTAGAAGTATGCTGCAGATGTTCCGAGTGCAACAAGCACATCCATATTCGCGCTTTTATTGCGCAGTGCAAAGTATGCTCCTTCATAGAAAATCCAACCAATGCCAAACTGGACTGGAGTAGCTAAGAACCATTGTACATAGGGATTCATGAGCCAGTCTGGAACAGACATCCATGACGTAAATGAAAAATGAGCGAACATCGTCCAAAGAAGAGGGAAGGAGAGGAGAGCGGAAACATAAAAGAGGCGTGTCTTCTGCTTAATCTCTTTTTGGCGATGATCCTCTGAGCCTTCGGGAATTTCGTTTTTCAATGCAGCGTCATAGCCTAAACGCTTAATTTTATCAATAATATCAGCTGAACGAATGACAGTTGGATCATACTCGACTTTGCCAGTCTCCAATGCCAAGTTAATTGCTGCCTTTTGCACACCTTCCATTCGGGATAATCCCTTTTCAATCCGTGTCGAACAGGCAGCACAAGTCATTCCTGAAATTTGTAAATCAACTTCTTCTTTTACGGTATCATATCCGAGTGAACGAATCTTTTCTTGAATTGCTTGGCTATCGGTTAACTCCGTATCGAATGAAACAGCTGCTTTTTCAGTAGCAAAGTTAACAGTGGCGGACTTCACACCATCCAAGCGTTGCAACCCTTTCTCAATCCGATTCGCACATGCACTACAAGTCATGCCTGTAATCGCAATGTCTTTTTTCACTTCAGTCAATGACAACACCTTCTTTCTAACAAACTAATATAGGGGTAGGGGGTATGTTGGAGCGCGAAAGAAACTGCGGAAATCCGCAGTTAGGCAACATCGTATCCTTGGTCTTCAATCGTTTCTGTAATTTCTTTTACACTAATTTGACCTTGTTCGAAAGTTACTTCAACCGTTCCCGCTTTTAAGTCCACTTGGACAGCGTTGACTCCATCTAATTTGCCGACACTCTCTTCCACTGCTTTTACGCAATGTCCACAAGACATACCTTTTACGTGTAATACTGTATTTTCTGCCATGAATAAGTTCCTCCTTATTTTCGCATCAATTTTGTCATCGTAATTAACAGTTCATCCAACACTTCATCATCGCCTTCTGCTAGACGATCTTTGACACAGCCTTTTAGATGGCCGTCCAGTAGAACTTTAGCAACGCTATTAAGTGCTGATTGAGTCGCAGACAATTGGGTAATAATATCATCACAATAAACATCTGTCTCAACCATCCCTTTAATGCCTCGAATCTGTCCTTCGATTCGATTCAAGCGATGGATTAAATTCGTCTTCACACTATCGGGATGATGACTTTTTCTGCAGGACTCTTCTAACGTACTATCATTGTTCATCAGATCTTTCGTCAAACTCATGCCTCCTCCACTACTTGCATCATAATATACCTATAAGGGGTATGTCAACCTGGACAAACGCATAGTAAAAATAAGTTTAATTTCCGTTCAATGCGTTTGATGTGCGAAACAATTGGGCAAATAAAAAACATGAAGTGGTATTTTACGGAATGTGTATAAAGTATTTACAAAAAATCTATAATTGTAACATAAATGAAAGATTTAAAAGTGGACAGGAGTGGTATAATGTGTATAGATGAAGAATGGAATGAATTTCTTAACCATATTGAAACTTTCCATTGCACAATTACGTCAACAACATATAGAAAGGTCGAGGTGGAATAGATGGCGAACGAGAAAGTTGATTTAAAGAAAATCATCTCCAACTTGGCGAAGTTGGGTGTTTCGGCAACTGCAACGAAATCCCGTCTAGACATGCTGAAAGCCCTCGCGCCACCTGCAAGTGACCCACAAATACAGTCATAACGGAAAGCTCCCACATAACGTCGGGAGCTTTTCTTTTTTTTTCTAATGAAAGAAGGTGCTTGTCCAATTGTATTCTACAGCTGCCATGATTTATGACTGTTTCGCCAGTTACTATTTTGAAGAGAAAAAAACACTCACACCAGTGAGCGGTGTGAGCGTTCAATTAATCCTCATCATCTGAACTGAACATATACGTCCGATGGTGGAATTTCATACTAAAAACGAGGCCGATTGCAAGCATGTTCCCCATCAGTGAACTTCCTCCATAGCTGATGAAAGGCAATGGAATACCAGTGATCGGTAACAGTTGAATCGTCATGCCGATGTTTTCGAACACATGAAAGGTAATCATAGCGATAATACCCGCACAAATATACGTACTGAACATATCTTTTAATTCCAACGTGATTTTCGTCATATGATAGATTAGGAAGAAATAAAGACAGATGACAAGACTTGCCCCAATGAAACCCCAGTCTTCCCCAATTGTACTAAAGATGAAATCGGTATGGCTCTCAGGCACATACACTTCACGTCCTTGGAATCCTTTCCCGAAAATCTCGCCCGAACCGATAGCGTTTAACGAACTGATCAAGTTATGGCCTTCGTTTGAAGCGTACGAATAAGGGTCCACCCAAGAATAAATTCGCTCAAAGTGATAGGGTTTCGCCCCAAATTTCGCGAGAAACTCCTGTGCATACAAAGCCATCCATAATAAAGTCAATCCAAGCGCAGCCGTTCCAGTGAAAATCGGTAATATAATGCGCCATGATATCCCGGCAACAATGATTAACGCAATCGTGATAGCAATAAACACTAAACTTGTTCCTAAATCGGGTTGTTGCATTATGAAGAAAAGCGGGATGAAGAGAATAACGGCAATTTTACCAAGTAAGAGAAAATCAGTTTGTATGGTCTTCTCCACATAGCGCTCGTGATGCTTTGTGATAGCGCGCGCTAACCCGATAATGAAGAACGTTTTCATGAATTCAGCGGGTTGGATACTACCGAGTTTTGGTATGTGAATCCAACTTTTCGCTCCGTTACGAGGCTCAACAATTGATAAACTGTCAGGTAATATGAACAACGTGAATAAGAGTAAAATCCCGCCTCCATAAATAATCCATGCAGCTTTTTTATATTGTTCAGGTTCCAAATACATCGTAATCGCGATGATGACACAGCCTACAATATACCATTGGATTTGAGAAGGTATAAAGTTCGTTTTGTATTGTCCTGTAGTTTGAGCAGAGGCGATTGCAATAATACTAATGACGCCGAACAGCATTAATATGAATGCAAGTGTCCAGTCAAAACGCTCTACAGGTTTCTGATCTATTTTCATTCAATTCACCTATTTAACAGTTAGTGTTAGTTTTGTAGAAACCAATGACTATTATAACGGATAATGTGTCGTTTGTACGCATTTATTACGAATCAAAGTAGGATGAATCCAAAGTAGGGAGTCGATGTGTGCATCATACGCGGAAAAAAGAGTTCACACGCCCACAGTGATGAAAAAGTGACTTGAAAATAATGTTTACAATGTGCATACACATACTTATAAAGGGCTCTTGAAATGTAAGTATACAGGAAACAAGGAGATGTACCTGTCTCCTACTTGACGCATTCCATCGTAGAAGGTTGCCGACAAACAATGCACGTAGCTATCCATTTGAAAGATACATCTTGAATTTAAAAAAGCAATCGTATGGTGTTTTTAGAAAACTTCCCATCTGTTCACTGAGGGGAAATTTGTCGAGAAGCAATGGTTTTCATGGTAAACTGAAAGAATGAAATCTAATCTAATGTGAGCGAGGGATCTAGATGAAAAGAAAACTAGGGTTAGTATATGGTGGGAAATCCGCTGAGCATGAAGTATCCCTATCGACAGCAAGAGCTGTGACACATGCAATTGATTATCGTAAATACGAAGTGATTCCAGTATATATAACATACGAAGGTGAGTGGAGAAAAGGGGAAGCGTTAGCGGGTCCGGCTGAAACGATTGAAGAGTTGCGTTTAACACGTGACGAATCCAAGCCTGATAGCATTCAGGACTTCTTAAATAACAATGGAACACCTGACATCATTCTTCCTTTATTGCACGGAACGAATGGAGAGGATGGTACGGTTCAGGGCTTTTTTGAAGTGATGAATATACCGTATGTCGGAAACGGAGTACTTGCCTCTTCGGCAGGTATGGATAAAGTCGTCATGAAACAGCTGTTTGCCCATGTTGGCTTGAAACAAGTTCCTTATGTCCACTTCATCCGTACACAATGGCAAAAAGACCGACAATTGTTGATTGATAAAATGGAGCAAGAGTTGTCGTTCCCAATGTTCGTAAAACCTGCAAATCTCGGTTCAAGTGTTGGCATTAGCAAAGCAGTCGACCACGACAGCCTTATAAAAGCGGTCGATTTCGCCTTGAAATTTGACCGTAAAATTATTGTGGAACAAGGGATTACAGCACGTGAAGTTGAGGTAAGTGTATTAGGGAACGATGAACCAAGCTGTTCCGTCCTTGGAGAAATTAAACCTGTCGCCGCGTTTTATGACTATGAAGCGAAATACCAAGATGGCAGTACGGAGTTGTTAATACCGGCACCTGTCACAGATGACGTGGAAAAAACGCTTAAAGAGATGGCAATCCGTGCGTTCAAAGTGCTCGATTGTGCAGGACTAGTACGTGCTGATTTCTTCGTAACCGAACAAAACGAAGTGCTCATCAATGAAGTGAACACGATGCCTGGCTTTACGCCAACGAGCATGTTCCCGTTATTATGGCAACATTCTGGTCTGTCGTATCCGGAATTGATCAATCGGTTAATCGAACTGGCGATTGAGCGCCATGAAGAAAAGAAAAAAATACAATATACAATGGATTGAGTGTGATGAACTGTGAAAAGACGTTTAACTGAATTGGCAGGTTGGCTTCAAGCAGAAGGACAATTATTGGATAATGTTGTCGTTACAGGTGCATCCATTGATTCACGTACGGTATCACCTGGTGATTTGTTCATACCTTTTCGTGGAGAGCAAGTGAACGGCCATCAATATGTGCAACAAGCGATTGAAAAAGGTGCGGTTGCCGCGTTATGGATGAAAGACGAACCAAATGCGCCGACTACAATCCCACTCCTGTTCGTTGACGATCCTGAACAGGCACTTCAACAGCTTGCACGCGCTTTTCGAAAAGAATTGACGTGCAAGTTCATCGGAATTACCGGTTCAAATGGAAAGACTTCGACGAAAGATTTAATGGCTAGTGCGCTTGCACCGTATTTTAATGTGCAAAAAACGGAAGGGAATTTTAACAATGAATTAGGGCTACCGTTAACTATCCTCAATTTAAAGGAAGATACGGAAATTGCGGTCTTGGAAATGGGTATGAGTGGTTTTGGAGAAATCTCCTTTCTATCCACCTTGGCAGAGCCGCATTATGTTGTCATTACAAATATTGGCGAAGCCCATTTGCAAGATTTAGGTTCTCGTGAAGGCATCGCTAAGGCGAAATTTGAAATTATCGATGGCTTGCAAAAAGGCGGAAAGCTTTTCTATGACGGTGACGAACCGTTGTTGCAAACGCTTGTTGACCAAACACCAGAACTAGAAGCGGTGTCATTTGGATACGGACAATCAAATGATCTAGCTATTACAGAAATCATTTCTGGTGATACCGGCAGTCAATTTACCGTCGCTGGAGTACTTAGCGGCAGTTTTACAATCCCTGTGTATGGTGCACACCAAGTGAAAAATGCATTGGCGGCAATTTTGGTGTCAAACGAGTTGCGGCTAGACGGTAAACAAATTGCTTCTGCGCTCATGCAGTCCAAACTAACAGATATGCGGATGCAACCGCTCGTAGCGGATAACGGAGCGCTTCTCATCAATGATGCATACAATGCTGCACCAACATCTATGCAGGCAGCATTGCAGTTTTTACACGAAACATCCCTGCGCTCTAAAAAATGGGCGGTATTGGGTGATATGCTTGAACTTGGTGACAATGAACGTCATTACCACGAATCAATTGCAGAACAGTTACGCACAATAGAACTTGAAGGAATCCTTCTATATGGTCCGCGAATGAAATGGCTATATGAAGAGCTGCAAAATAACGGGGAACAAACAACGGTAGTTTGGTCAGAAAACCAATATGAACCATTAATTGAGAAGCTGCAATCCTTAACAGATGAACACACGATTGTATTGTTCAAAGGCTCAAGAGGAATGGCGCTTGAAACAATCGTAAAGGCATTAGAAAAGCAATGAAAACGGGTGTCCTTTTTCTTCATGGATTCACCGGTGGACCTTTTGAAGTCCGACCGTTTATGAATTATTTGAAGGATCTGACGGACTGGACGCTAGCAGTACCCGTTTTACCTGGCCATGATTTTCCGCTGGACTTGAAGAACGTTTCGGCGGAATCATGGATGATGGAAGCAGAACTTGCGCTGAACAAGTTACGTAAACAAGTGGATCGGGTAATTGTTGTCGGTTTCTCAATGGGTGGGCTCATTGCCATCTACTTGGCGTTACGCTATCCAATCGATAAACTTGTCCTATTAAGTGCAGCAGCAAAATACATTAGCCCGAAAATTCTCATCGAAGATGCTGCAATCATGCTAGCGGAATCGGTGACGAAGAAATACCCGCCGAACACATTTTATCACTTGTACGAATACAAATTACGGCATACGCCACTCCATGCAACGAAGGAGTTTCTACGTCTTGTGAAGATGGTGGAGCCGTATTATTCAAAAGTGACGACGCCAGTTTGTGTCGTTCAAGGGAAAAAAGATGGGATTGTTCCTTTCGCTACTGGAGACCATCTCCTTAAAGCGCTAGGCTCGTCCAAAAAGCAATTGATCGTTTCAGATAAAGGAAAACATCACATTTGTTATAGCGATGATTGCCAAGATTGGTTTACGAAAGTGTATACGTTTATGTGTCAGGAATAAGACAGGAATCTGATTATTACTATTAATGCTATATCATTGCGGATGGTCCGCAGACATGGTAAACTACTATGAGTATTGGATACATTTACACGAGACTCTTCCGGTGGCGAAGAGTACTTTTTTTTGAATAAAACGATTTTTCACCTAAACACAGGGATGAATCGATCGGCAAAGACCAGCTTCCTTTTCAACTATAACCTCTGATTTTATACGAAGTTCGATGAAGAGCTTCTGCCCACTCCAGAGTATGCAAAAATATCGGAAACGTTCCCATAGAAGTTAAAGGCTCGAATTTGCCGTGCTTTCATTTGCAAATGTAACCAATTGCTAAATGAAGAAACCAAAGGAGATTGAGAAGTTTGACGAAATTTTCAGAACTTAATATTAGTGAGTCTACACAAAACGCTCTAACGCGTATGGGATTCGAAGAAGCGACACCTATTCAAGAAAGCACAATTACATTCGGTATGGAAGGTAAAGATGTAATTGGTCAAGCACAAACCGGAACAGGAAAAACAGCTGCATTCGGTATTCCGCTAATTGAAAAAGTCGATGTAAACAACCCGTCCGTTCAAGCGCTTGTAATCGCGCCTACACGAGAATTGGCGATTCAAGTATCTGAAGAACTTTATAAAATTGGATACGGAAAACGCGCTCGTGTATTGACTGTGTATGGTGGCCAAGAAATTGGTCGGCAAATTCGAGCTTTACGCAACAACCCGCAAATCGTTGTTGGGACTCCAGGACGTATCTTAGACCACATTAATCGTAGAACATTGAAGTTAAGCAACGTTCAAACACTTGTATTGGACGAAGCGGATGAAATGTTGAACATGGGCTTCATTGAGGACATTAACACGATTTTGGCTGCTGTACCTGCTGAGCGCCAAACACTCTTGTTCTCGGCAACAATGCCTCCAGCAATCCGTAAAATTGCAGAAACGTTCATGAAAGATCCAGAAATCGTAAAAATCAAGTCCAAAGAGATGACGGTAGAAAACATTGACCAATATTTCGTAAAAGCACATGAAAGAGAAAAGTTTGACGTGCTTTCCCGTCTATTGAACGTTCACCAGCCGGAATTGGCAATCGTTTTCGGACGTACAAAACGTCGTGTCGATGAGCTTTCTCACGCATTAAGCATTCGTGGATACCTTGCAGAAGGCATTCATGGTGATTTGACGCAAGCAAAACGTATGTCAGTTCTTCGTCAATTCAAAGAAAATAAAATTGATGTATTAGTAGCGACTGATGTTGCTGCTCGTGGTTTGGATATTTCTGGCGTAACACATGTTTACAACTTTGATATTCCACAAGACCCTGAAAGCTACGTACACCGTATTGGCCGTACAGGTCGTGCGGGTAAGAGTGGAATGGCAGTTACTTTTGTAACGCCACGTGAGATGGGGTATTTACGTGTTGTTGAAGAAACAACGAAAAAGCGTATGACACCACTACAACCACCAACTGAGGACGAGGCTTTGATCGGTCAACAACGCGTTGCGATGGAGCAGTTGAAAGAAGTTCTTGCGAAAAACGAATTAAATGACTACTTGCCATTAGCGGCTGAGCTTCTTGAAAACTTCGAAGCAAAAGATATCGTAGCGGCAGCGATTCGTGCATTAACGAACGAGCCGGATGATACACCAGTGAAAATTACGGAAGAGCGTCCATTGCCTACGCGCAAAACGCAATCCCGTGATCGTGGTGGTTACAAAGGTAGCCGTGGCGGCGGTCGATCCTTCGGGGGCGGACGTGGTTATGGTAGCGGCGGTTCTCGTCGTGGAAACCGTGAAGGTGGAAACCGTAGAGACCGTTCAAGAGGAAAATCAGATAGATAATATTCAAGAACCTTGGGAGAAGTGTACACACTCTCCCAAGGTTTTTTTGTGAAAAACGAAACATTATTCTTTGCGCTACGTATACAATAGAAAGATAGAAAGGGGTGTCGGCTCTATGAGAGCACAACCTGCAAATCGGATTTCTCCGAAAGGGTTAAAAGTGTGGCGTCTATATGGCATCATTCAAACGATCATTTTAGCGCTCGTCGCAATCGGTGGTGGAGTACTTGTATACATATTTGACTGGCCTTGGTGGATTTACCTAATAGAAGTGGGTGTCCTCATCGTTTTTGCGTATTTCATGATTTTGTTATTCCCAAAAGTACGATGGATGCGTTGGCGTTACGAAGTGCGTGAGTCGGAAATTGAACTGCAACACGGACTTTTTGTTGTGAAAAGAACGCTCATTCCGATGGTTCGAGTCCAGCATGTCGATACATCACAAGGACCGATTCTCCGGAAATACGGATTAGCTGAAATATCCATCTCGACAGCGGCAACAGTGCATACAATTCCCGCACTCATCATGGTCGAAGCTGATGAATTGCGAGGCAGGATTTCGGTGCTTGCAAGGGTGGCGGAAGACGATGTCTGAACAGCAACGTTATAAGCTTCACTGGGTATCTGCAATTATTGAAATGTTAAAAACGATGAAAGAAGCAATTTTACCACTTATCGTGCTTGTATTTGCAAATGGTTGGAAAGACGGCGGAACAGGGCTGTGGTATGTAGATTACTTATCATTCATCATATTTGGAGCGCTCATCATCTTGTTATTCATCAGTGGTGTGATTAAATGGAAACGATTTGTCTATTGGTTCGAAGACGATGAACTTCGAATAGAATCGGGGCTTTTCGTCAAAAAGAAGCGCTACATTCCGTTTGACCGTATTCAAAGTTTGGATTATACCGAAGGGATTTTTCATCGACCATTCGGACTGGTGAAAGTGAAAGTGGAGACGGCTGGCAGCTCCACTGCAAAACAAGCTGAAGGTGAATTGACTGCCATTACAAAAGAAGCGGCGAAACAGATTGAAATAGAGATGGCGGATGCAAAGAAACGGAAGAAACACGCGCCTCGTGAAGCGGTTGCTGAAGGAGAAGAACAACTTGTAGACTCACCGGTTGAAGAAGAGACATCAGCATTGCGCCAACTCTTCACGATGACGACAAAGGATTTGCTCGTTCTGGCTACTACATCCGGGGGAATCGGTGTCATTCTGTCGGGTGCAGCGATCTTCCTGTCCCAGTTTGGTGAGTTGTTGCCGTATGAGCGTGTATTTGAAGAAGTGTCAGAGTTCATTAAGTTCGGTGTACTCATTGTCGCCATTGTTGTCTTCCTCGGATTACTGGGCGTATGGATTTTGTCAGTAGGGATGACGTTTTTATCTCATTATAACTTTACCGTTTCGATGGATAAGGAAGATATCATCATTACAAGAGGTTTGTTGGAGAAAAAGAGGGTGACGGTCCCGTTGAAACGAATCCAAGGGGTTGTCGTAGTCGAAAACCCTTTGCGCAAACTTTTCGGGTACGCGACCGTGACAATTCATAGTGCAGGGGGCGGCATAAGCGAAAGCTCTAAAATTCATTTATTCCCGCTCATTAAAAAGAAAGAAGTGGAACACCATTTACAGGAAATATTCCCTGAGCTCCATGTGAAAGAGCCGCGGAATAAATTGAGCTTGAAGGGAAGGCCGTTCTATTACCGGATTGACTTCCTATGGATGGCGCCTGTCATCGGCGCACTTATCTATTTCTTTTTCCCGTATGGATTGTTCTCACTGGCGATTGTTCCAGCGGTATTGGCACTTGGTATGTGGCAACATCGCTCAGCGGCCTATGACATCATTGATCACCAGTTGACGATGCGTTTTCGAGGCATCAGTTTGCAAACAGCATATATGATGAAAAAGCGGATCCAATCAATGGACATGAAGCAAAGTTATTTTCATCAGCGTAAAGGCGTTGCGACAATCGTGTCCAACGTGAAATCTGGATTAGGTTCATACAGCGCGAATGTGCAACATATGGACGTGGAAGCTGCGGAGAGCATTTTATTGTGGTATGAAAAAGGGAAATTGCCAAAAGAAGTAGAAGTTGCGGACGCAGAAAGTAGATAAAGAAAAAGGTGGAGAGAGAATAACATTCCTGCTCCACCTTTTTTTATCGCCAGCTAATAATTCTTTTTGGATGAAAATAGCTTAACCCAATGAGGAATCCAACGACGAGACCTGCGATGTGACCGATAATATTGACGTTTGGCTGTAAAAACGTCATGATGACGCTAATGATAATAATGGGCAACATAATTTGTCGCAGTTGAGGAAGTGCTTTTTTCGTATAATAGATCAAAGCACCGAAAGCACCGAAAATCCCATAAATTGCACCACTTGCTCCGACATGTGGAATGTTGGATTCGCCTAAAAAGAAATAAGCGATATTGGCAAAAACGCCTGACAAAAGATAAATCGTTAGAAACCTTGCTTTACCAGCAACTCGTTCGAGCTCAGGTCCAAATATGAACAAGGAAAACATGTTAAAGAGAAGGTGCGTAATGCCGAAGTGTAGAAACATCGGTGTGAGAAGGCGCCACCATTCTCCATCTGCAATTAGTGGGTTATAGCCCATACCTAAAAAGTACAATTCGCTACTTTGGCGGATTGGCAATCCAGTAATAATATACACTAGGATATTGAGCACGATAATTGCGGTTACAAAAGGATAACGTCGAATGTATTGAGAAAAACTTTCTGTGCGAATGAACATTTTTTCACCTGACCTTTACATTCATTATACAGATTTTTTATCACAAGAAGAAGTGAAAGTGACCAATAAATGGAGTTGTTAATATGATCGAAGGAATTGGACTTGATATTGTAGAGTTGGAACGGATTGCCCGATTGGACGAAAAGTCCCCTAAGTTCCGTGAGCGGATTTTAACCCCAAAAGAGATTGCTCTTTATGCGGCATATTCACCACACCGGAAAGTTGAATTTTTAGCAGGGCGATTCGCAGCAAAGGAAGCGTTTGCCAAAGCGAAAGGTACCGGGATTGGAAATGAATGCGCATTTAGTGAAATTGAAATTTTAAAAGATTCTTTAGGGAAACCCGTTCTATTTTTCCGTAATCAGGAAGTGACGGGGTTTGTCTCAATCACCCATACGGCAACGGTTGCTGCAGCACAAGTGATTTTGCTGAAATAATTCACGGAAGTGAAACAAGCTCGCATAATTGACTGTCCACTCTCATAAGATGACCTACCCGATTGAAATGAGAAAGGATGAACTGAATGCGCAGCCGAATTTTTGTTTTTATGTTAGTTGCAATCATGGCACTTCTTGCAGCTTGTGGAACACCTTCAAAAGAGAATGTCATGAAAAAGCTCAGTGGTAAATGGAACGAGGCGGAAGGGTATGAGTTGCAAGCGACGATGGAGATCAAAACTGGTTCAGAACCAAGGATGTATGATGTTACCGTATGGCACACGAAGCCTGACTTTTACAAAGTGAATGTGACACAAGGTGGTACGGAAGAGTCCCAAATGATCGTGCGAAATGAAGAAGGGGTATTCGTTATTACACCGTCTCTTGGAAAAACGTATAAGTTCCAAAGCGATTGGCCGACACAAAACAGTATGCCGTACTTAATCGGCACGTTATCCGATGACATTAAAGCGGATAAAAATTCAACAATGGTAGAAAAGGATAAGACGTATGTGTTTGAAACGGCTTCCCGTAACAACCACAAAAAAGTCTTGCCTACCCAACAAATTCATGTCGACAAGAAAACTTTGCTGCCAAAACACGTTTCTGTCATGGATGAAAACAATGAAGAGAAAATTCGGGTGACCTTTAAGAAAATCACATTAGGTGTGGAGCATAAAGCTTCTGATTATGACGTCAAGATGGAAGACATACAAAAAGAGAAAAAACCACAGTCCACTGAAGAAGGCGATGAAACAGGCCTGAAGAAGTATTACCCGAACCTCAGCTGGGAAGGGACTGTATTAGAAGAAAGTACTGTCGATGTGGAGAATGGAACAAGATCCTTCATGACATTCGGTGGCGGTAGCAAGGAATTCGTTGTTGTGCAAGAGCCTGCTGAGACACCGGAAATGCAAATGGAAGTATCCGTTGAAGGAGATCCGGTCGATCTAGGATTCGCAGTAGCGGCACTGACAGATAACTCAATTCGTTGGGAGCAGGACGGCATAGCGTTCTTTGTTGCCTCGTCAACATTAACGCCAGAGGAACTAATTGAAGTAGCTTCTTCAATGGTTGCGGAAGACAGTAAATAACATTATTTGACGTAGCATGGTCCTAAGATTGATAATATAGAAAATAGTATCTAATCGAGGGATAGCAATGGAGCACATCATGAACTATCGACCAACAAGAGCGTTGATTCAGCTAAACGCGATACAAGAAAACCTGAAGAATCTCAAGCAGTATTTACCTGACCAAACTGGGGTCATAGCTGTTGTGAAAGCAGATGGCTATGGCCACGGTGAGGTTGAAGTGGCACAAGCTGCTATTGAAGCGGGAGCAATGATGGTAGCAGTGGCAACGCCAGATGAAGCGATTCGACTGAGGGAAGGAGGGATCCTTTCACCAATTTTGGTGATGGGTCCTTCTCCGGTTGAATTTGCGGAAAAAGCGGTGGAATTGGATATTCGCGTTACGGTATCCGATGCAAAGTGGCTGCAAGAAGCTGTTTACGGTAGTACCCGATCCGAAAGACCACTGAACATTCATGTGAAAATTGATAGTGGCATGGGACGCATCGGTCTTAGGGACGAATGTGCACTGAAGGAAATCATGGAAGTCGTTCATGAATCTAGTTCCATTTTAGTGGAAGGGGTATTCACACATTTTGCTTGTGCGGATGAAGAGAATGCTGAACCGACAATGGAGCAATTTCAAAAGTTCATGACGTTAGTGGAGACATTTCCGGAAAAACCGCCAATTGTCCATGCGTCAAACAGTGCAGCAACGCTTTTATATCCGGAGTATGCATTGGATGCTGTCCGTTTCGGCATTAGCTTATACGGGATTGCACCATCGAGTTTTGTCGAATCTAAATTACCTTTTCGGTTACACAGAGCCTTTACATTGGAAACAGAACTTGCTTATGTGAAATACTTGGAAAAAGGTAATCGTATTAGTTATGGAGGTACGTATGAAACGACAGAAGGCGAGTGGATTGGTACCATTCCAATTGGTTATGCAGATGGGTTGAAAAGAGGTTTACGGGGCCAAGAAGTGCTCATTGCTGGTGAACGAATGCCAATTGTTGGAACGATTTGTATGGATCAATGCATGGTGAAGTTGCCGAGGGAACTGCCAATCGGAGAGAAAGTGACGTTGCTTGGTGTGCAAGGTGAGGAAGAGATCACAATGGAAGAATGGGCACTCCGATTAGGAACAATCCCATACGAAATAGCGGTGACCATGTCAAAACGAGTACCGAGAATATATTGAACCTCGAATGGTTATGATGATTACTGTTCCGCCTTTCGACAAATGACCACAAAATTTGAAGATTCTTGTCAATAAAAATCCTACTATGTCTTCTCATTGTCGAACTTCAATGGTAAGATAGATTGGAATAGAATCGATCGAGGGAACGGGGTCTGTCGGAGGTGCTAGAAATGCGAGAGAAAAACGTCAGAAAAATCATTGATAAGATGCCCAAAGAAATAGTAAATGAAATTGAACATACGACCGTCCATCTGGAGCCGGAGCGTGGAGAATTCGTTTATGTTTCAACAAAGCGGTATGTGACGAGTCATGAAGCGGTTAACATCCGTGAAGCGATGATGGTCGGCTACGTTGAAATGTCGCAAATCAACTTAAGAATTGCAAAGGAATGTTTGCATGCGGAGCTCGAAGCCCAGCATACGATGGAACGTCTCGTAAGCGGAGGATGAAAAGTTGGCAATAAAACGTGGAGACGTCTTTTTTGCAGACCTGTCGCCTGTCGTTGGTTCCGAACAGGGAGGGACGAGACCAGTACTTGTTATTCAAAATGACATTGGTAACCGGTTTAGCCCAACAGTGATTGTTGCAGCAATTACTGCCCAAATCCAAAAAGCAAAATTGCCGACACATGTTGAAATCGTTGCGGAGCGATACGGATTCGAGCGGGATTCTGTCATCCTGCTCGAACAAGTCCGCACCATCGACAAGTCAAGGCTTACAGATAAAATTACCCATTTGGATGAATCATTGATGGAGCGGGTTGATGAAGCACTTGAAATCAGTTTTGGTTTAGTCAAATTCTAGAATACATAGTGTAAAAGCACTTCGGAATAGTTTATTCCGGGGTGTTTTTTCTGTATAGTGACCCTAATAGATGTTTCCTTTGTCTTTTTTAGGTACAATAGATAACAGGAATTTTATTTTGAGGAGGCACAGGGCCGTATGAACACACTCATGGTCAATAGCATCAATCAACATATGGATGAAATAATAGAAAGATGGATTAAACGGATGAAAGAAGAAAAAGGGGAACGATTCTTCCATTTCATGCCCGAACATCTAGTTGAGAAAACAAGTCGTGAATTTGCAGAGTTAATGACCACTAATATTCAAGAAAAAGCGACAATTGACGCTGACAAAATCAATGACTTCACAGAAAAAATCGTCCGGTTTGGTTGGGCTATTAAATTTGTAAACAAAGCAATTGATAACTTTTCAAATGTCGTCTTTGAACTGTTGGAAGAGCACGAGATTATTACAAATGAGAACTTGCGAGGTTTCATCACGTTATTCTCAAATTGGATTGACCCTCTACGGGAAAGTATTATCGATGCCTATTCTTCTGAATGGGAACGGACGGTCAGTTTGCAAAAAATTGCGTTACAAGAACTTTCCGCTTCGTTAATACCGGTTGTGGAGAAAATCTCTGTCATGCCTTTAGTCGGTACAATTGACACGGAACGAGCAAAGTTGATCATGGAAAACCTGTTGGAAGGCGTTGTCAGTCAACGAGCGGAAGTTGTTTTATTGGATATAACAGGGGTGCCTGTAGTCGATACGATGGTAGCTCACCATATCATTCAGGCAGCAGATGCAGTTCGGTTAGTCGGGGCGAAATGCATGCTCGTCGGCATACGTCCTGAAATCGCACAAACGATTGTTGCTCTTGGTATTAACTTGCAAGAATTCACTACGAAAAGTACATTGCAACGTGGTATGCAAGCAGCATTGGCAATGACAAATCGTGCAATTGTGGAGGTGGAAGCACAATGAAAACACGTATCCCAATTTTAAAATTGAACCAAGTCCTTATCGTGTCAATTCAATGGGAATTAGATGACCAAACAGCAATCCAATTTCAAGAGGATCTTTTGAATAAGATGCATGAAACTTCAGCACTTGGCGTTGTTATCGATTTGACACCAATTGACTTTATTGATTCATTTATCGCGAAAGTGTTAGGAGACGTCATCAATATGACAGGCTTAATGGGAGCGAAAGTTGTCATAACAGGGATTCAGCCAGCCGTTGCGATTACATTGATTGAACTAGGAATCCGATTGAATAATGTCATGACGGCTCTCGATTTAGAAAACGGTTTGGATAAATTAACTAAAGAATTGGAGGCCTGACCATGAACTGTAGGTCTTCTGTAGAGATTATTACGGAATGGGATATCGTTGCTGCAAGACAATTAGGGCGTAACGAAGCAAAGAAGGCCGGTTTCGGGACTGTTGACCAGGCGCGCATTACAACAGCGATCAGTGAACTAGCGAGAAACATTTATTTATATGCCGGACAAGGAAAAATTGAAATTGAGAGAGTTTCTGGCAATGGTGTTTTTGGTATTAAGATTATTGCTTCAGATGAAGGACCAGGAATCGCGGATCTGCGTAAAGTGATGGAAGATGGTTATTCCACGTCTGGCGGTCTCGGTGCAGGGATGCCTGGTGTGAAAAGACTGATGGATGAATTTAAAGTTGTTTCGGAAGTAGGGGAAGGGACGACTATCACTACAACTAAATGGCTCCATTAAGGGAGGGGGTAGAACATGCCTCAAGAAGTCGGTGTGCAATATAAAGAAATTATGAAGAAATACTTGGAAAGTCAAAGCGAGGAGGACCTCTACGTAGGCCAACAATTCAGCAGGCGCTTTATTGAAAAAAATATAGCGCCTGAGGATGTCATTAGCATTCATAAGAACGCATTGTATGAATTGCATCCATACTTACGAAAGCAAGTATGGGATTCTTTCGATTTCTTGATTGAAATGATGATTCATTACGGATTGACCCTTCGAGAGCATCAAAGTCTCGTGCGAAAACAAGAAGCGATTCAGATGGAAATGAATGTAGCAACGAAAGTACAAGATACATTACTAAAAACTACTAGTCCAAATGTGCGCGGATTGGATGTTGGCTGGGTTTCAAAACCTGCCCAACAGATGAATGGTGATTACATTTATTTCTTGAATCAAGAACACGCTTCAAGCGTTGCGGTTGCTGACGTTATGGGCAAAGGGATTCCTGCTGCGCTATGCATGTCGATGATTAAATTCGGGATGGATGGTCTCCAATTTGAGAATTCGAGTCCACGTAATGTATTGGAAACGGTCAACAGGATTGTAGAAAAAGGTGTCGATGATTCCATGTTCATCTCGATGTTCTATGGGAAATTTGATAGTACGAATGGACATTTTCATTATGCTTCAGCTGGCCATGAACCTGCCTTGTATTTTGATAGTACAACAAGCAGTTTTGCTGAATTGGACGCTAAAGGCCTCTTGCTCGGTGTAAAAAAGGACGCTTATTATGAAGAACGATCCATTCCATTAAAAGATGGGGATTTTGTTGTCATGATGACGGATGGGGTAACAGAATCTCGGACTGAAGATGGATTTGTAGAGATGGATACCATCCAACGATTATTGGTGGATGTGAAAAGTCTTCCAGCTCAACAAATGGCAGAGCATCTGTACAACGAAATTGGCGCAATGCAAGAGTTCAGGTTAAGTGACGACTTTACTATTGTGATTTTCAAAAAAGAACTAGAATAGGTTTGAAAATTGAAGATCTGGGTATTCAATAAGGTAGGAATAGTATCCAATAGAATTTAGAGAGTCGGGGTGCGAGTTATGAATTTACAAGTTGAGTCATTGGAGAAAAATAGTGTGCAATATTTTAAAGTGGTAGGAGAAATAGATGCTTACACTGCACCAGTGCTAAAAGAACGGTTAGCAACAGTTGAAAATACACAAGGTTTGATTGCCGAACTGGACTTATCGGAAGTGGATTATATGGATAGTACAGGTCTAGGTGTTTTTGTTGGATTTTATAAGGCGGTAACAAGCAATGGTGGTCATGTAAAGATTACAGGATTGAACAGACGATTGCACCGTCTATTTGAAATTACAGGTTTAAGTGAAATTATCGATATTGAAGTGAAGGAAAGTGAGGACAACAATGCAACATTATGATTATATCGAAATTAAGATACCTGCAAAAACGCAATATATCGGTGTTGCCCGTTTGATGATTTCCGGAATTGCGAGTCGTCTCGGATTCACATACGATGATATTGAAGACTTAAAGATTGCATCTAGTGAAGCAATTACAAACGCAGTCCAGCACGCATACCAAGACGGACAAGAAGGCGAAGTAGTTGTTGGATGTGCAATGTACGAAGAGCGCTTGGAAATCATGATTGCAGATCATGGTTCAAGTTTTGATTTTGAGGAAACTAAAAAACATGTCGGACCATATAGCGATGCATCTGAAGAGCGCTTCCTCCGTGAAGGGGGTCTAGGACTTTACTTGATGGAAACGCTCATGGATGAAGTGAAAATTCACCATGAGGAGGGCGTAACGGTCTTTATGACCAAACATCTCGGCGGAGAGCGAGGCGAGCAAGAAGATGTCAAACGAACAGCCAACTCATAAGCCAGATACGAAAGAGCAAGTATTAGATTGGATCCGGAAATTCCAAGAGACAAACGACGAAGAGGCACAGACAAACTTAGTGCTTCATTATGAAAGACTTGTACACTCCATCGCGCGGAAATATTCCAATGGGAAACCCTATCATGAAGATATCGTACAAGTAGGGATGCTAGGGTTGCTCGGTGCGATCAGAAGATATGATCCTGAATTAGGTAGGAGTTTTGAAGCGTTCGCGGTACCGACAATTGTCGGTGAAATTAAGCGGTTCCTGCGTGATAAAACATGGGCAGTCCATGTGCCACGACGTATTAAAGAACTTGGTCCAAAGATTAAGTCTGCCGTAGAAATTTTGACGACAGAATTGCAACGTTCTCCATATGTCAACGAAATTGCGGAATACTTGGAGACAGAAGAGGAACTAGTGCTCGAAGCGATGGAAATGGGTAGAAGTTATCAAGCACTCTCCATGGATCATACGCTTGAAGCGGATTCTGAAGGCGGAACAGTTACCCTCTTTGATATTATTGGAGAAGCAGATGATGGATTTGAACGAACAGATCACCGTCTTGTGGTGGCAAATGCACTCAGTGTATTGTCAGAACGGGAAAAACAGATCATTCAATATACATACATCGAGCAACTGAGTCAAAAAGAAGCGGGAGAGCGACTGGGCATTTCGCAAATGCATGTATCCAGATTGCAAAGAAAGGCTATCAAGAAACTCCAAGAAGCCATACTGACGGCAGGTGGTGCTTCGTAGTGGAAGAATTTATTAATGAATATGTTGAGGCATACATTTATAACGCAGCTAAACGTGGGAACTCGGAATCAGGAGATACTTACTATATACATGCTGAGAAGGATTACTTCATATGTGCCATAGCAGATGGGTTAGGGAATGGGATTGTAGCCCGCCAATCCGCTGAAATTATCCCACAAGTGTTAGCGGAATATCATCACGAATCACTTGATGAACTGTTAAATCGTTGCAACGAGCATATGGTTCAAAAACGTGGTGCAGCCGTGGCAATTGTTCGGGTGAATTTCGCCGAAGGTACGATTGAATACAGTTGTATCGGCAATGTTAGGTTATACATTTTACATGGCCGTGAAAAAATGATTTATCCTCTTCCTGTGATGGGGTATTTATCAGGCAGACCTCAAAAGGTTAAAACACAAAAGTATGAGTATTCGATTGGTGATCTGTTCTTTCTGCATTCCGACGGTGTCACGTTAAATAGTCCGAAGGCGAGTTTGAAACAAAGCGCAAATGCTCGAGAACTGTATAACCAAGTTGAGAAAACGATCGACCCAGGTGATGACGCTACATTTATAGCTGGATGCCTGCTTCAATAATTGAAGCGGGTTTTTTTGTGCTTTGATCATGTAACTTCAATAGGTTCGCATGAATAAAAATGGTAAACTGTTGTTAGCGGAAGAAAGGATGAAAACAATGGTTAAAAAGATTATTGAGGCGACGGCTAAAAGGGCGTCGATTAGTACAGTGCAAACAGCAAACGTTATTGCGCTACTTGACGAAGGAAATACAGTGCCGTTCATCGCACGTTACCGAAAAGAAGTGACAGGTTCTCTTGATGAAGTGCAAATTAAAGCAATCGAGGATGCCTATCATTATGAAAAGGGACTTGAGCAACGTAAAGAAGAAGTTATCCGTTTAATAGAAGAACAAGGGAAGATGACGGATGATTTGAAGAAAGAAATTCAAAACGCATTAATCCTTCAAAGACTTGAAGATTTGTATCGTCCATATAAACAGAAGAGACGGACCCGTGCCATGATTGCAATTGAAAATGGCTTGGAACCGCTAGCAGACCAGTTATTGAAGTTTGGACCTGAATCGCCGGAAGTGCTTGCTAAGAAGTTTATTAGTGAAGAGAAAAATATTACGACAGTCGAAGAAGCGCTAACGGGTGCACGCGATATTATCGCAGAGCGCATTGCAGATGATGCGAAAATTCGTGATCTCGTCAGAAAGCTTGCGTGGACAGACGGTCAACTTACCTCATCCATGCGGAAAGGTGCACAAGACGAACGGGGCGTTTATGAAATGTATTACGGCTATGAAGAACCGCTAAAGAAAGTTGTTCCTCATCGAGTTTTAGCGCTCAACCGTGGTGAAAAGGAAGAAGTGCTGCGTGTAGGAATTGCATTTCCTGCAGAGCGGATTGTTACGGGAATCGAGCGGCAGTTCATTACTAAACAGCACGCACCATCCACTACACAAGTGAAAGAAGCTGCAGAAGATGCATTTAAACGATTAATTGCACCATCTGTTGAACGGGAAATACGAACCGCCTTGACAGAAAAGGCGGAAACGCAAGCAATCCATGTATTTTCCGAGAACCTGAAAAGCTTATTGTTGCAGGCACCTTTAAAAGGAAGAATGGTCTTAGGTGTCGATCCCGCATTTCGTACAGGTTGCAAACTGGCGGTGATCGATGAGACAGGAAAGATGATCGAGGTATCGGTAATTTATCCACATCCTCCGAAGCCGAATACTGAAGCGTCAAAAGCGACAATCTTGTCGTTGCTAAAAAAATATTCGATTCAAATCATCGCAATTGGGAATGGTACAGCATCCCGGGAAACTGAACGTTTCATTGCAGAGTGCATTAAAGAATCCAAACAACCTGTTTCCTATGTAATTGTGAATGAAGCAGGGGCAAGTGTCTATTCAGCTTCCGCCCAAGCGCGCGAAGAATTTCCGGATTTGCAAGTTGAACAAAGAAGTGCTGTTTCCATTGCACGGAGACTTCAAGATCCATTATCTGAGCTTGTTAAAATTGATCCGGAATCGATTGGTGTCGGCCAATATCAGCATGATGTCGCTCGTAAGAAGTTGTCAGAATCACTTTCATTCGTCGTCGAAACGGCAGTAAACCGTGTCGGTGTCAATGTGAATACAGCGTCATCATCGTTGCTGCAATATGTAGCCGGCTTATCAAAATCAGTAGCTGAAAATATTGTAAAAGCACGTGAAGAGCAAGGATTATTTAAAAAGCGAGCGCAGTTAAAGAAAGTCCCAAGACTCGGTGCGAAAACATATGAACAAGCGATTGGTTTCCTGCGTATTCCAGAGGCGGATGATCGATTTGATTCAACAGGTCTCCATCCAGAAAGTTATGAAACAGCGGAAAAAATCCTTGCTATTGCCCAAGTAGACAAAAATACAATCGGTAAACCAGAAGCCGTCGAAGCATTGGCGTCGTTAGATGTTCGAGAATTGTCTGCGAAGCTAGACATTGGTGAAGTCACATTACGAGATATAATCGACACCCTTCAACGACCAAATCGCGACCCGCGGGAAGATTATCCGCAACCGCTATTGAAAGCTGACGTTTTAGACATTAAAGACTTATATGAAGGAATTGAAATGCAAGGAACTGTCCGCAATGTTGTAGACTTCGGAGCTTTTGTAGACATTGGTGTATCGGAAGACGGGTTAGTCCATATTTCGAAACTAAAGAAAGGCTTCGTCAAACATCCACTTGATGTGGTCGCATCAGGCGACATTGTCACCGTATGGGTGGAAAGTGTCGACAAGCAAAAAGGAAGAATCTCGCTGACAATGATTCCGCCAGCGGGAAAATAAATGCGCGAGGTGGGAGTGAAGATGGAGAGGGACGAACTCCAACAACTCGTCGAACGCATCTCAATTGATACATTTAACAAACCCTTCTTACATGTCGCGAGCTTTAATGCGCGGTTACGCACAACGGGTGGCCGTTATAAATTGCGAGAAGGTTCAATTGAAATTAATCCGGCAGTACTTCACCTTTATGATGAAGATGAATTAATCGGCATCATTAAACACGAATTATGTCATTACCATTTGCATCAAGAGGGGAAAGGGTATCGCCATGGAGATCAAGATTTTAAACAGCTGCTTAAAGAAACAGATTCTCCAAGGTATTGTAAACCGTTAGGAATGAAAGACGACAAACCTAAAAAGGTTCACGTTTACCAGTGTCGATCCTGTAAGTTGGTGTATGAACGAAGACGAAGAATGGACGTTCGAAAGTATAGATGTGGGAAATGCGGCGGGCAAATCACCGGAATTTAATGTGTACGAACAACCTTGTAAACCTTTGTTTTTAAGGGTTTTGCAAGGTTGTTTTAAATTTCATAGAAAAAAATACATGAAAAGTGTTGACGAATGAATGTGAGGTATCTATAATAGGAAAAGTCGATTAGGAACGACGGCATTCGACAATCAAATAAATTCTTAATTGGCCCCTTGGTCAAGCGGTTAAGACACCGCCCTTTCACGGCGGTAACACGGGTTCGAATCCCGTAGGGGTCACCAACTTTTATGTATAACATTTGATTTTATGTCTACATTAAAAGAGTAGCGAATAGCAGTTGTGTTGTTTATTGATCGTTGGGGTATAGCCAAGCGGTAAGGCAACGGACTTTGACTCCGTCACTCGTTGGTTCGAATCCAGCTACCCCAGCCAAACTTTTTTAACGCTTCACGTTAAAAAAGTTTTGCGAGTAATACCGCAAGGTATTAGGAGCAAATAAGGTTTTAATAAATTAGCTAGTGCTATAAGTAAAGCTAAACAAACAAGGTTTCAATAAATTAGCTAATGCTATAAGTAAAGCTAAACAAAAAGGTTTTAATAAATCAGCTAACCTGAGCAACTAAAACCGAAATTCAACACCAAGAAGTTTTATTTAAGAAAGTATAGAACATATAAGTTCTATATAGTTTCCATTATAAAACGAGCCATTAGCTCAGTTGGTAGAGCATCTGACTTTTAATCAGAGGGTCGCAGGTTCGAATCCTGCATGGCTCACCATTTTCACTAAAAAAACTATTGACATTCTCGCTGAGAGTTGTATAATAAGTTGTGTCGCAAATAATGCGGTAGTGGCGGAATGGCAGACGCGCTAGGTTGAGGGCCTAGTGGGGGTTAACCCCGTGGAGGTTCAAGTCCTCTTTACCGCACCATATATATTTAATAAGAGCGCCCGTAGCTCAATTGGATAGAGCGTCTGACTACGGATCAGAAGGTTATGGGTTCGACTCCTGTCGGGCGCGCCATATATACAAGATTATACGCGGGTGTAGTTTAGTGGTAAAACCTCAGCCTTCCAAGCTGATGATGAGGGTTCGATTCCCTTCACCCGCTCCAATTTTTAAAAAAACTTCTAAAAAACGCTTGACTCTTAAGTTGAGAGATGTTATATTAGAGAAGTCGCTTCTGAACGGAGCGTT